>DASYYL010000236.1:0-17905 GCA_035933915.1 Verrucomicrobiia bacterium | reverse complement strand
CCTGCCTGGCGACGTCCCCTCGCCGATCCATCCGCCGTCCGGCTGCCCGTTTCACCCGCGCTGTCCAATTGCCGAACTTCCCAAATGCAAAGATGACTTCCCGGAATTTCGCGAAGTGAAAAAAGACACGAGGGCCGCATGCCACTTCGCCGGGAAGAAAATTGAGGCGGCCAAATAATTTTACTCTTTTATTTTAAAATCAATTTGTCCCTTTGCGCTGCCGGCAGCCACAAAAAGCCGATACACTTCATTTGTTACCAGGCCCTGAGCCCTGGTTCCCTTATACCTGGCTCTCATGCCGTGAATGTACTCGCCATAGGTAAACATTCTGATCGGCACCGAATTGGAATCGGAAATCAAATGCCAGAGCGGCTCCGCGCCGGCATTTTTCTGAAGGTCATCCAGAGACACGACTTTTATCTCCGTGAGACGATAGCTGCCTTCCAGGCCGAATAAAATATAGGGGAGATCCTGCCTTGCGCGAAAATGCTCAATCGGGCGCGTTGTGTAAAACATCTTTATGACGCGCGGCTTGAACCAGTCGGTAAAAAAAACGACGTAAATCGAAACCAGTGCTAGCAGGACCACTACAAGCAGTGTATTCTTTTTATCCATAAATTTTTGTAACAAATCGACTATGCCGGGCGTCGAACTATCAGACGCGCTCAACCATG
Source organism: Verrucomicrobiia bacterium (assembly GCA_035933915.1). Taxonomy (GTDB): domain Bacteria; phylum Verrucomicrobiota; class Verrucomicrobiia; order Limisphaerales; family UBA11358; genus UBA11358. Next base: position 17,231 of record DASYYL010000236.1, on the reverse strand, counting down.
ATACGGTTATGAAAAAAGCAAAATTAAAACAAATGGACCCGCGGGAAAATGTTTTTCGCACGCCGACACACAAATCCGCGCGCGCGCGCAAGCGGTCGTGGACCGGGCGCCGGGCGTTTACCCTGATCGAATTGCTGGTCGTCATCGCCATTATTGCCATTATTGCGGCGATGCTCCTTCCCGTGCTGGCTCGCGCCAAACAAACCGCCCTGAGAATCCAATGCCTCAACAACCTCAAGCAACTGGGATTGGCGGCACAAGTATATTTGACGGATAATCAAAGCGTCTTCCCGGCCCGCTCGTATCAGGACCGATGGCCTGACAAATTTTACGACAGCTACGGCCGCAAACTGCCACTACTGCTGTGCCCCAGCGAAACAACCAACTCACCACTGACCGCCGGGGCCTCCATTTCGAATAATGTTGCAGATGCTTCTCCCCGCAGCTATTTGATCAATGGCTGGAATGACTATTTTAAAAACATCTTAAGCGACGACGTTTTTAATAACAGCTACATGGCCGGGACATATCCCCAGGGCATGAAGCAAACGGACATCCGGCAACCCACGTCAGTAATTCTCCTGGGCGAAAAATCCTCGCAGGCCGGCGACTTTTACGCCGATCTCCTGAATGGCGACGACATTGACCTGGTTGTAAACGAAAGCCGCCATGATTCAACCGGCCAGGCCAATCAAAACGGCATGGGCAATGGCGGTTCAAATTACCTTTTGGCAGACGGCAGCGGGACATACATCAAATTCCCGTACTCCCTCAGCCCATTAAACATGTGGGCCATCGGCACCAACCAGGCAAATTACGCGATTTCCCTGTCATCGTTCTGACGCGAACACAGGCTTGATGCAGAGTCTGTATTGGGTTAAATAGACGCATGAGCGCAGATGTGATTGACCCGCGCGTTCGCATCGGACATGTCCATCTCAAAGTCGCCGACCTGGAACGCGCGCTAAAATTTTATTGCGACGTCCTTGGATTCGAATTGCAACAGCGATTCGGTTCACAGGCCGCGTTTATATCCGCCGGCGGTTATCATCATCACATCGGCTTAAACACGTGGGAAAGCGAAGGCGGCTCTTCTGCGCCGCCCGGCACAACCGGTCTGTATCACCTCGCCATTTTATATCCCACACGGGCGTTGCTGGCCGACGCACTGCGTCGCGTGCTGGCGGCAGACATCGAATTGGACGGCGCGTCCGACCACGGCGTGAGCGAGGCGTTGTACTTGCGCGACCCCGATCATAACGGCGTGGAACTTTACTGGGATCGCCCCCGCGAACAATGGCCGCGCGCAGCCGACGGCAGCGTGGCCATGTTTACCCATCGCCTGAATCTCGACTCTTTGCTTGCCGAGAAATGAAACAAATGGCGCCCGTAAAATGTAGCGATGGCCAGGACCTTTAGAATCGCGGTCGTCAGCGACATCCATTACGCCGCCGCCGAAGAACGCGAGCGCTGCGCGAATCTGGACTTCTGGCGCCAGATCAAAAATCCCGCCAGTCGAATGGTCGGACGCGCGTACCACCGATTTATCTGGCTGCGGCATCGCGGCGCGCATAATAATTTATTCGACAAATTTCTTGCCGCCGCAGGTCAACCGGACTTCGTCGTCGCCAACGGCGACTATTCCTGCAACACCGCGCAAATCGGCGTGAGCGACCCGGCTGCCTTCGCCAGCGCCGGAGAATGCCTGGGCAAACTGCGCGCGCGATTCGGCGCAAATTTTCGCGCAACCATTGGCGACCATGAACTCGGAAAAACCGGATTCAATGGACTCGGTTCGATGGCCCTGGCGAGCTGGCCCCGAGTAACGGAAGGTCTTGGCATCACACCATTCTGGCGCGTGCAATTCGGACGATACCTTTTGCTGGGCATCACTTCGTCGCTAGTCGCCCTGCCCCTTTACAAGCCCGATGCGCCCGCGGCGGACGGCCCCGAATGGGAGCAGTTAAGCCAAACTCATCTGGAAGAAATCCGTGCCGCGTTCGCCGCCTTGAAACCGGATGAGCGAGTGATTTTGTTCTGTCACGACCCGTCGGCCCTGCCATTTCTATGGCGCGAGGCCACCGTGCGCGAAAGAATATCCCAATTGGAACAGACAATCATCGGCCATCTCCACACTAATCTTGTCCTCCGGATCGGACAAAGGCTCGCGGGCTTTCCGACCATTTCATTTCTCGGCAAAAGCGCCCGAAAAATTTCCAGCGCGCTCGGCCAGGCAAAATTGTGGAAACCATTCCACGTGCGATTATGCCCAGCCTTGACCGGAATCCAACTGTTGAAAGACGGCGGCTGGCTCTCGGCGGATTTGGACGCGGACGCGGACGCGCCGGCGCGTTTTGAATTTCATTCCATCGAATGGTGAGATCTCAATCCAACGAATAAGATTGGTGTTGGCCGCCTGCATCCATTCGCGCGCTTCGGCTTTTGTCGTGGACGCCATGGCTTCATCGCCATGCTTGTCAATGGCTGCAACCAGTGAATCCTGGGGTTTGCCGCAACCGACCATCAGGAAAATCGAGACCATGAACGGAGCAGCCGCAAGAATTGGCAGACATTTTCTCATATCAGGGTTCCATGGTATTTGCGTGATTTTGGAAAACAAATCAAGCCCGATTACGCTGCGCTCATTTTAAAATTGATAACAATCTTCGGAATGCATGAAAATGAGCCGGAGCATGCTTAGACAATTTCTCTTCTCGTCGTTCGCTGTTTTCCTGACCGCCTTTTCCTTGTCCGCGTCCGTTGAATACGTCAAGACAATGCCGCCCGGCCGCGCGCCGCAAATAACCTATTGGTTTTGGCAAACGAACACGCTGGTCAACGCGCACTATCTCGACGACGTCCGGAACATGGCCACCAACAGTCCCTACACGCTCGCCTTGATGACCGAGCGCGATAATTTGGATTTCTACAATTATAAAGAGATGCACGGGCCTTTCGCCGAGACCGTCCGCGAAGCGCATAGACTCGGCATCAAAGTCGGCCTGCAACTTTGGGACTATTGGTCAGGCACCAACAAAATCCGAGCCGGCCAGGCTGAACCGGATTACCAGCCGCTTCCCCTCAATCAGGCGGCTGCCCTCGTCACCGAGGGTGAAGTTGTTTTGGATGCCGCCGGCCACGCCGATTATTCCGTGACTTGTGTCAATTCCCGCAGATGCCAACCGTTTCACAGCGAAGTGCTCAAAGCCTTCGCCTTTCGCAAAACGGGCGACGGATATTACGACGCTCATACGTTGACCGACATCACTGCCGAAGCCAAAACGGTTAAAGCCGACGGCCCAACCATCACGCTGGCCGTTGACGCCCCTGCCCGGCTTTCGGGATACACCGCATATATCATGTGCGTTCATTATTGCGACTTTCCCGATTTGTTTAATGATGTGATGATCAATAAATTTCGCGAGACACTGGAGCATTACTCAGACATTCCCTTCGACGGCACCGCGCTGGACGAATTCGGCTCCCTGATGGTGATATTGCACAATCGCGAACCATTTCGCGACCGGTTCTACGGCCACGCATTCGCCGCGGCATTTAAGAAACAAACCGGCACACCGCTGGTGCGCACGCTGTTTGACATGCGCTTTGCGCCTGAGGGCAAACCTGAAGCGCGCATTCGGGCCATCAATGAATACTTCGACGTTTTTCGCCAGGGCCCGCTCCGGACCGAACAGGCGTTCCATGATATGTCCAAGCAAATTTTTGGCCCCAAAACCTTTGCCGGTATTCATAATACGTTTCACAACAGAATGGGATCGGACGACGTCTGGCGCGTCGGGTTCAACTGGTGGAGTAATCCGCGCGAATACGGGCAGAGTGACGAAAACTGGCCGATGCCCCAGTGCATGGGCCTGTCCGTCGTGCATCCGGAGCCCATCACTTTTGACCAGCTTTATGGCCATAACATGAACGCTTTTATCCAAAAAGCCTTTCGCGATGCGCCGTTTGACGGCCGCGTCGATTACCACGGCTGGAACGATTACATCAATCAATGGGGCATCGACCTTTCAAAGACCGTACGCTACGCGCCAATTACCGACGCCGAACTGAAAATCCGATTGCTGAACCAATTTGATCCCGCCGCGCCCAGGCTTTCCGTCCTGATCGTGTTTGGCATGCCCGACTTGATCAATTGGTTTCCCGATGCATCGGCGCGCTCGCCGTGGGATATCAATGGAAACCTTGGAATCGAGGAGAAAGCCGCGGCCATTTGGCGCGCCGGTTATCCGTGCGCACTCTTGCCCAGCGATTTTATTGATAACGGCCAAATCACTTTCGACGCCGATCATCATCCCGTCGTCAACGGCCACCGCTTTGACGTGATGGTCTTTCTCGATCCGCAATATGTCAAAAAGACGACCCTCCGGTTCCTCGAACGCTATACCAAAGCCGGCGGTCCGTTGATGCTCGAAGGAACGGCGACCCGCGACTTTCGGGGGAACGATATCACCGGCCGATTCCAAAAAATCGCCGCGCACGCCACCGCGCTCGGTTTCGACGTCGCTCAACTTCCCAAACTGGGCGCGCGCACCAACTCAGAGCCCAATGGCGGTTTCCTGGAAGACGGCTCGGTCATCTTCTCGGACTTTACCTCGTGGCATAGACACCAGGCAAAACCGTTTTCAATCGAACTGTCCGGCCATCAATTTTCCGGCACTTATCTCGGCGTCTGCGCCCTAAAGGCTGATTCCGACGGCAACATCGAGAAATTTGCCTGCGGCGGCTTCAAAGAGCTAAAACGCGACGGCCAAACTGTTTTCTCTCTGGATCGACCGGCGGACATCGTCGTGCACCGCGCGACGCAAGGCGGATACAACGCAATCGTAGCAGGTTCGCAATCGGATCGGTTCACGGAGCCCCGACCGTGAGGGAGTGGGTTCGCATTTGACAGAGCCCCGACCGTATAGGAGCGGGTTGCTCCGCTTGCTCACGCGCGCGGCTCTGACCAAATCAAACCATTTGCGCCTACGTATTCCGATCGCGTACATGACATTCGTTGGAAAGTGATTGAAAAGTTTGGGCGGCGCGGGAGCGTCGCGGGAGCGCCGCCCTACCGTTATATTAGTCCTCGGGGCGTTCGCCGCTGGGGGCCATTTTTACGAGCCGGGGCATGAATTCGCCGAGCACGGTCACCAGGTCATTCTGCGCGGCCATGACTTCGCGAATGTTTTTGTAGGCCATGGGGACTTCATCGAGCCCGGCGGAAATGAGCGTGACGTTTTGCTGTTTCAAAAAACGGTTCACGTCCTTCCAATTGAACTTTTCATTGGCCGCTTTGCGGCTTATCGCGCGCCCCGCGCCGTGGGACGCGGAATATAACGATTCCGGATGGCCCTTGCCACTGACGACATATCCCGGCGACGCCATGGAGCCGGGAATAATACCAAGGACGCCTTCGCCCGCCGGTGTCGCGCCTTTGCGATGTACTACGACTTCGCGTTCTACGCCGTCGACGACATGCTTTTCTTTCCACGCGAAGTTGTGATGATTTTCCAAATCCAGGAGCACGGCTGCACCGAGATTCTTTGCGATGCGCTGGTGAATCATCGCGTGATTGGCGGCGGCGTAACGGCCCATTAATTCCATGGCGTTCCAATATTCCTGCCCTTCCTCGGAATCGAGCGACAGCCACGCGAGCCGGAGCAATTCGCCGGGCAACGAGTCGCGACGTTTAGCGAACGCCAGTTTGCTGTAATAATCGCAGACAGCCGCGCCTGTGCCGCGGCTGCCGCTGTGAGACAACAGGGCCACGTACGTTCCCGCCGGAAGTTCTTTTTGGCCAGCGCCCGCGATGGGCCCGTGCGTCGTGAACAATCCGAATTCGACGAAGTGATTTCCGCTGCCGCTGGTGCCGAGTTGTGACCAGGCGCGGTCCTTGTTCTGTTTGGTCACACCGCAGATAGACCAGTCGGCGTCCATCACGTCATGCTCGCGGCGCTGCTTGAAACTGGCGCCGACGCCAAAGCGCGTTTCGGCTTCAATTGCACGCGTGAGACGATCCTGTTTTTGTTCCAGATCTCGCACGGGAATATCGAGCACGGTCATCTTCATGCGGCAGGCGATGTCCACGCCCACGGCGTAGGGAATCACGGCATTTTCCGTCGCGAGCACGCCGCCGATGGGCAGGCCATAGCCGACGTGAGCGTCCGGCATGAGCGCGCCCGCAACTGACACCGGCAACAGGCACGCCTTTTCCATTTGCATCACGGCATCGGATTCGAGACCCGTACCCCATTGACGATATTTGACAGGTTCGGTGCGAGGCGGAGGCGGCGAGTTCAGCAATGCCCTGGCGAATTCGCCGCGCAACGGGTCGTCCAAAAACGCCGCCGGATTGGCGACCACGGCGGCGACTTCTTCGCGAAGCCGGGTTTTGTAACCGCCGCTCAGGACGAATTTGGAAACGAAATCGGTGGCACGGCGAGTGGCTTCGCCGAGCGGGACGCCGAGGTGAATAAAATCTTTGGAATTCATTATTTAATTTGAAAATTGTTTTGGAACCGCTTGGTGGCCGCGGTAGCAGCCCGACTTGCATTCACATGCCAAAGAGCGTTAAAAAGGAGGGGCCAAAAGGACAAATCGACGAAATGCGACGAATGGATACGGAAATCCCTTTATTATTGATGTTTCGGCGAGATGTTTTCGCCGGGAATTGTCCCCTCACCGTGAGGGAACGTTTGGGACAATTGGCTTCTCCGGTTTTTTCATAACTCATTCTTTTGTTGGCAGTTACAGCGAGGCCGACCTGCCGCATTGCATTTTGCCGGAGACAGTTCAAGGATTTTAGATAAGTGGATTGTTTGATTCCTGGATAAATGGGGATGATCGCTTACGCACGGCGACCATGAGCCTGGCATTTTCTTTTTACCTCTTAAGAAACTCATTTTGCAAGTTGTTCATTTTGAGCGGCATATCAAAAACAGGCCATATGGTAAAATCGCGACAGCAATACTGAGAGTTTCTTCCATAATCAGCCCCCAGTGGGGGTCCGGGCTTTGCACTACAATCCGTCCAAATCACACAATCTCGCGAGGATTTTTTGCGCAGTTGCAAAATGTGATTTTCGTTACTTCTTGTTTTGGTTGCGGCTTTGCCGCGCTGTGTCCTATCGTGGCTAAATTCCGGTTCGGATCATTCGGTCCATTCTGTTCATCCTGTCTAAAAATCCGGCCCTCCCTCTCACGCTCTGACCCTCTCACGCTCTCACCCCTTGTCGCGTCATAGCACTTGTGCGACGACGGATGTGAAGTTTAAAAGGGTTTACAACTGTTTACATTGCTGAGAATCAACAACTTAAATGTTTACAAAGGGCTTACAGACCATTTACAACATCTGGCAAGCACTTGAATTCAAGCGACTTAAATGTTTACACTCGGAGGCAAATCTTTTGACAGGATGAACCGAATGCGCAGGATATTTTGTGCTCTTTGCACTGCAATCCGTCCTAAAAACCAATACTCCCAGGCACGCCTGAATTGTCCCAAATGCGGCACACCGATGCTCAGGATGGTGGACGCCCGGCAACCGCACATTTGATATGAAACCTGTGAGGAAAGCGGCGGAAGTTTCCTCGATACCGGAGAGTTCCGGGACCTGAAACGGCACAATCTCGCTGGCAAAATCAAGGACGTGCTGATTGAACTTAAAGGCAGAAGGGATGCAGGCGCCCAGCAAACCAAATTATCTCCCGAAGTCCTCAGGCGCATCCTGCAATAGGCGATTTGCACATTTCTTTGCAAGACACCTCAGTCCAAATAATCTTTCACGATGAACTAGAATCAGGATTGGCTGCGAGGCGCTGCGGCGTGGCGCCGACTGCTACGCCTTCTTTTTTCTTCAATTTTGCGGAGACGTAATGCCCAAGAGCTATGCCTGGCAGTTCGACGAATTTATAAAACGGCGTGGCCAAAGCTATAGTCGCGACAAAAGAAGTGACAAGGCAGAAAAGGAACATCCAGGGCGAAGATCCAAAGCCAAGTTTATTTAGCATGGCAATGACAGGCGGGAGCAGACAGAGCAGAACAACAATTTGAAGCAGATACACGGAGTAAGAAATTCGTCCAATCGACAGTATCGGTTTGGTTGTGAGAAGGGCGGCAAGCCGGCGGCTCGAAAGCGTGGAAAGAATAATCACTCCGGCGCCGGCGGTCATGATAAGCCAGACAGTCCGCCCCAGGTGCAAACCATTATAGCCCAGGTGATCCAAAGGGCGTCTGGCCTGGTAAAGGGCAAAGCCTGCCGCAAGAATTAACACGCGCCGGCTGACCGTCAAACATTTCAGCCACGTCACCAGCGTCTCCTGATGCCGGGCAATCAGGACCCCGATGATAAATGAAACATAATAGCAACCGCCTCCGGGAAAATATTCGCGTTGGGGCACAGCTAACACAGAAACGACCGCCAGCACGGGCAACCATACCAGGTGCAGGGGCCACCGGGCGACGGCAACAAATAGAGGAATCAGGGCCGACCCAATCAGCTCAACCCCCAAGCTCCAATCCTGCGGCAACAGTTGAGACCTGCCATGGACAAAGTAAATGCACTGCAACAGGACGTCCCGCAAAACGACCGGCTCATGCCAAAGACGCGGGTCCTGGGGAGGTTGAGTCGCGTAATCACGAAATAAAAAGCAGCGGCAGACCAGGCTGACGGCAAAGGCGCAAAACCATGGGAACCAAATCCGGATTACCCGCCGAACGTAAAAAACCGCAAGATTAAGGGGCGCGGCCGCACCGGAAACATATGGACGGGCCAGGACAAATCCACTCAATACAAAGAACATGGCGACGGCAGCCGTGCCGTCGAAGGCCATATTGATTAATGGATATTTGCTCCATTTAATCCAGCTTTCCGGCCAACTAAAAACGGAATTGCCAACGTGAGAGAATAAAACCGCCAGCGCAGCCAGGCCGCGGATGCTGTCGAGAGATTCCAGCCGACGCGCCGAACGTTCAAACGGTTCCAGCGGATTCCTCATGTGGACGGTTCGCTCTTTGCGCGCGGCGGCGCAATTGCCAATATTTCAAACAAATCAAAGCATGATGAATCGGAGCGTTCAATGCTGCTTCGACAAAGAATCGTCTCTCCGCACGCCATTGAGATCGCAGGCCGCGGAACGTCATCATGAGCAATCTTCGTGCAGCGGTTTCGAGAGGCCGCGCCCGGATCTGCTCCCATTCGGGCGGCCAGTTCGGGTCGGTCCACCGCCAACATGGCAAATCCGTTGGTTTGCCGAGCAATGATTGCGCAATTTTTTCCCGCCACCGGTACGCTTGTTTTCGAATCAGGACGTTATGGAATCCGTATGACTTTCGGCGAGGCTGATGAAATAGAACCAGTTCTGTCTGTTCATAGCGGCCATCTGGCACGGGACCTTGCTCGATCATGCCAAAGAACCTGACCCGCGCGCGATTGAACACAAACAAACGGCCACCCCAAATGTTCTTTGAGACCGTCCTGCGCCCATTCCACAATGGCCAAATGCAACTAAAACCGGAGATGCCAACGGAAGGCTCGGGCGTCCTCCGGAAATTCTGGAGCCATTCTCTCATTTCCCCGCTCGGAAATTCGTCGGCGTCGGGCCGGAAAATCCAGTCGAATTTTGCAAGGGGCCAGGCAAATGGACTTTGTGCCTCCAGGGAGCCACGCTTCTGACTCTCAAAAAAGCGGCCGCCGAAAGCTTCGACCACGCCCTTTACGTCCGTGGTATCCGGACCGTCGTGAACGACCACTAAATCATCGTAGCAACCCTCGGAATTCTGCAACAGCCGCAGCAACAAATCTCGCTCCTGGCAGACGCAAGCGACTAAAGAAATTGAAGGCATAAGTCTGGCATTCAGCCTGGAGGCTATGGCTTCAATTTTGTGCCCTCCAACGTAAAGGATTCAAGTCGCAGGAATCCTTCGGGGATTTTTGCCTCGTTTTCTAAATTTCGGAATTCCGCGCATTGACTCTCATTTAACTCGCAGCGGACAATTCCGGCAAATCCTGCCCGCTCAAAAGAGGCTCGCAATGCCTTTTCATCGTAAATGAACTGGTGGCCATAATCCCGCACGAAGTTATTAATAACGTATGTATCCATTGGGAAAGGCACGTTCTGTCTATTCGCCTCAGCGGACCATCGAATGTATCGCGTTTGCAGGTCGGTTTTTTCCTGCTGGTAAAGAGCGACCAGGAATGCCAGATCCGGTGTTGTAATCCTGAGCCTGCCACCGAGCTTAAGGACCCGAAAACATTCATTGATCATGTGCTGGCCCACCGCATGCGGAATATGCTCGATCATATGTTCACTAAAAGCATATTCAAATGTGTTGTCGTCAAAGGGAAATTTCCTCGACACGTCCAGGCGCATAACCTTTTCAGAGTACGGAAAATAGTCCGAATTGAGCCAGCCATCAATAATGTGGTTGCCACACCCAAGGTGCAGTTTTTTGTGCCCTGGCCTGGATAAGTGCTCGCGGATAACCGATTTGTCCACTTGAAAGATCATCCGGCGGGTCGCACGGACGGCGCGGTACATTGGCTGATATGCGGCCCTGGCCGGGCCAAAAAAGGGAGTTCCTTGCAGCAGATTTTTTATCGAGTTTGCCATTCTTGCAATAGATATGGGTCGGCCGGGCACTAAGGAACAGATTGTAAACTCACTTTTGACGTCAAGCAACTTTGGAATGCGACGGAGGCGGTCATTAGTGCTTTATCGCGGTCTCTGGACGTTTGGGAACATGGCCGTTCCAATCAATGATGCCTGTGCCCGTGTAGTGTCCAAACGAAGTCAGGTCGAGTTTTGGGCGGGAGATTTCGTCCCAAATTTTCAGCATATTCCAGAGCCGAATATCGTCAAGGACGACGAGCGGGTTTTTGGCCAGTTTCAGGCCGGCCAATTGACGCAAAAATCTTTCTTCAAAAACAACGTTCTTGGGCCCGTCCACAAACAGGAAGTCGCACTCTTCGAGCGTTCCGGAAAAGTCTCTGAAAAAATTTTCCTCGGCAAGGTCTCCAATGGCCTGACGCAGACTTCCATCCTGAAAGTCGGATTCTTTCAAAGCCGTCCGCTCGAATTGATGCCAAGGAACAATGTCAACCGTGACCAACTGTGCGCCCGCGAGCATGTGCGCCTTCATGGCGAGAGCGCTCGCCCCCGTGAAGGTCCCGACTTCGACAATCCTCACCGGCTTCACCACCCTGAGCAGGGCGGCGAGAAGCCTGTAGTGTTGGCCCGGCCAAATGCCTGGGGTGCGCTGATCTTCTTTCATCCGGTCCGAAAGCCATTTTAAGTCAATCTTTCGGGCCTCATCGGCGGCCCTGATTGAAATGTCCAACAAGCGGTCCGTTGGATTCCCTTCGAAATAGGAAATTGTCGAATATGCGTGGTGCACGCATTCGAACGGCATTGGCAAAGCCCACCGAAGCGCCTTCGACTTGAGATAGTTTTTCAACCCCATAGGATTCCGCAGAGTTTGGATGATCGCACGCAAAATGCAAGCCGCAGCCGGGACGATGCTAAGGTTTGCTCAGGATTTTGCGTATTTGGTTCCGCAAAAGCCAGGCACCGATGAGCGCACCGTGCAAAGCCGCCGGCGCGATCAGCCACAAGGATTCTGCCGGCAAAAACCGGCTTGTTGCAAAAAACGCCCCGCCGACCGCAAATTGAACGAGCAAATTCCGCCACGTGTGCCATGCCAGCCAACCGCCGCCTCCGATAAGCCGGATGGCGTATAAATCCTGAGCAATCGTGACAACGCGGCTGGCCAGAACACCCCAGGCGACGCCGGCCAGGCCACCCCAATACCAACCCAGGGCGGCCAACAAACCCATGCAGATTGTACGAATGATAGCAAAGACAAGTTCCACTCCGGCGCGGTTCAACGGCACGAGTTGGGCGGCAGAAACCATTCCAATGCCCGTGATGCAAAACGCAATGACGAGCGGAGTGAACGCCGGCGTCACCGATTGAGCATAATCGCCGTCCAGCCAAAGGCGCAGGAAGATGCGGTGCCAGAAAACAGTCCAAACCGCCCCAAGCGCGTAAAAGCCAAACATCCAGTCAAACGATTCATTGAAAATTGCGACCGTTTTTTGGCGGTCGCCCATGCCCACGGCCCTGCTCGTCTGGGAAGCAACTGGCCCCATGGTGCTTAGCCCCAGCATGCTAATTCGAGAGCCGAAATTGCTGGAGACGCTGTAATAGGTAAACGTCGCGGGCGGGGCCAGCTTGCCCAGAATTAGTTTGTCAATTGAATTGCCAAAAGTCCCCACCAACACGGCCCCAAAAACCTTATTGCTGATGCCAAACAATTCTTTTGCGCGGGCGATGGTGGAGTGGCGAAGATTCAGGCCCAGGCGATAGCGGGTGAGCGCGTGCCGGACGAAGATAAATAATTGCACAAGCCCAAACAGCACTCCCGCCCAAATCAGCACCACTGGATTGCGCGTAAGCCACGCCAGCCACAGCGATGTCGCCACCTGGGCCACGTTGAGAATGGAGCGCCAGAGACCGATGAATTTAAAATCAAAATGGGCCTGCGAGAGCACCAGCCAGAAATTGCCATAGAAACTCAGCCACAAACTGAATCCGCCCGCGACAAAGGCCCATCTGAGCGAGCTAATATGGGCCGGGGAAACCTGAAACCAAACAGGCCCAAGGAAAACACCCACAACGATGAAAACGATCGCCATTACAGATACGATCACCAGCGCCAACAGGTTGCCCGTGCCCCAGTATTCCTCCAGCGCTTTGCGGTCTTGCGCTCCCAGGGCTATGCCGAGATAACGCGCGACAGCAGCCCCCAATCCCAAATCCATGAAGCCAAAAGTGCCGTTGAGCGTGTTGACATACATCCATAGCGCATACATCTCAGTGCCCAGATAACGCCAGAACAGCCTCACGGAGATGATGTTCACCGCGGAAATCACGAGCAGCGGCGCCATGTTCCAAAGAAATTGTCGTTTGATTCCCACGCGAAATTTCAGGGATTCTAGGCAGCGCAGGCGAGAATTTCACGAAGATTCGATAAGCTTCGGCTATTGAACGTTGCGCGGTCATGCCCCAACCTCTTACGCGCGTGGAATTGCAGGTCATTTATGAAGATGCCGAACTGCTGGTGATTAACAAGCCAGCGGGCCTCGTTTGTCATCCGAGCAAGGACGGGCCGATGTCCAGCCTCATTGGAAGGGTGCGGCTTTATCTGGGCGATGGATGGCGGCCGCATATGGTGAATCGCCTGGACCGGGAAACCAGCGGCGTCACAGTCCTGGCCAAAAGCGATGATGTCGCACTGGAATTGCGGAAGCTTTGGGAATGCCGCGCGGTGGAAAAAGACTATCTGGCAGTCGTGCATGGGCACGTTGGCGCCGAACAGGGATTAATTGACGCTCCAATGGGAAAGGACGAATCGAGCCCTGTCGCTATCAAGGATTGTGTCCGCGCCGATGGGCTGCCGTCACAGACTGAATTTATTGTGGAGCGAAGATTCTGGAAACGGATCACAGACGCCGACCAGGAACCGAAAGCGTTTTCGCTACTTCGCGTTCTGCCCCGGACAGGCCGTAAGCACCAGATTCGCATTCATCTGGCGCACCTGGGCCATCCAATCGTTGGGGACAAAATCTATGGAGGCGATGAAGACCTTTATTTGGCGCTGGTCGAAGGGCGGCTGAAAGAGGAGCAGAAGCGAAGGCTGATATTGCCGCACCAGGCGCTGCACGCGCGCGCGGTGCGATTTGAGTGGCACGGGAGGCGGGTGGAATTTTGTTGTGAACCGGAGCAATGGTACAAAGAATTTGCAGAATTAAAGATTAAATCTTAGGAAGGTTTTTATCCGCAGATTTCGCAGATTTTCGCAGATCCAAAACAATAAGGAAAACAGAACGATTCTAAAAGCTAACGACGATGCGGTAGAACTCCGGTGTCCGGCTCGGGATTGTGTCCGTATAGGATGCAATGGAACCGGTCCCGGCTATAGAACTGGCGATTGTGGTCCAGGAGACGAGATCGGAGGAACGCTGGACTGCATAGTTTTTCCCCGAAACCGTATCCCAGCTTATTTGTGTGCCGTTCCTGTTAAACGTGGCGCTTTCGATTTTGAAGACGGACGCGGGATTGGTGGGATTCAGTCCGGCCCAGAAATCATCATAAGCCGTCAGGCCATTGTTGTTGGGGTCCGAATTGGGATCAATCCCGATATGGCCGAAATATTTGAGTTGCCACCAATCGGCAATACCGATACCGCAGGTATCGGGCGAAATTTCGCGGATGCAATTATTATCAGTATCGGCCACAAAAATGTTTTCATTTGTGTCCACGCATAAACTGAGCGGACGGTTAAACAGCGCGATGGATCCGGGCCCATCCAGATAACCCGCAATGACCGAACCAGCCATCGTGCTGACATAACCCGCCGGGCTGATTTTCCGGATGGTAGATTCATCAATGACGAAAACGTTTGTGGAAGGGTCGACAGCCACTGCGCCGTATGGGTATTGAAACAACGCCGATAAAGCCGGTCCGTCTGCGTATCCAAAATTCCCGCCGGCGTAAAGGACTATCGCGCCGTTTTGAGCGACCTTCCAAACACCATTTCCAGTGCGAGCATAAATGTTTGTTGCCGCATCCATGCCCACCCCGACCTGGGTATTCCATCCATTCGTGGTGGCAAACGGGATTACCGTGCCTGCGGAGGTGACCTTCTGCACGCTTGCCGAGTACCCCACGTAGATGTTGTCACCCGGATCCACCGCCAATTCGTAAATTTCTGTAAACTCACCTCCCAATTGAGCGATCCCAACCGTAGTCCCGTCTGGCTGCACTTTCCAAATTTGATTATTGCCGTCTCCGACAAAAAGGTTGCCGGCGGAATCAATGCAAACCGACCCATAAATCGAAGCGATATTGGTCGATTGGCCTGATGGCGAGATTTTGCAAATATTTCCGGTTGGACCAATAGCTACATATAAATTGCCATTTTGGTCTACGCAAATACCCCAAAGAGACGAAAGTCCGCTGGCGAATGTCGTGACAACGGTGTTTTCCATGCTTTTAAGATAATATTTGGAAGTTGTTACAGTGCTGTTTGCGTAGGATTTCGCCGTCGCGAACGCGGCTACTGTCATACCGCCGTTAACGGCAAAGGGACCCGAGTATACAAGCGAGTTGGTTGTCGGCGTGCTGCCGTCCAAAGTGTAATAGATGGTACTGCCCAGGGTTGCAGACGACAACGAAATCGGCGTTCCATTTGTGATGGGCCCATACGGCGCGTGGAAAACGGGAGCGGCAACCTGAGCCAGGGTATAACTGCCGTTTACAACTGAATTGTTATTGAATCCGTTCACATAGCCCAGGGCATTGAGCACAAAATTCGTTTCGAACGTGATCGGCCCGGAATACAGCATTGAGTTGGTTGTTGGCGTCGTGCCGTCCACGGTATAGAAAATGGCGCTGCCGGGCGTTGAGCAGGAAATGAAAATGAGAGTTCCGGCCCTTAGCGCACCTGCTGGGGGACTAAACACTGGCGTCGCAGTTTGCACCAATTGAAAATTCGTGCTTTGCACTCCACTGTTCGCGTAATTAGTTTCTAGAGCGAAGGCTTCGACAGTTGTTCCGGCGTTGATGGAAAAGGGTCCCGTGTACATTGGCGAGGCTGTCGTTGGCGTGGTTCCATCAAGCGTATAATAAATCGTCGCGCCGGGCGTCGCGCAGGATATTGAAATGCTCGTGCCATTAGTAATGGGACCCGCGGGCGAGAACACTGGAGTGGCCACCTTAAATGACGTGTAAACGGCGCTGGCCACTCCGCTCGGGGTCAAGTCCGGACGATACGCAATTGCCTTGTAGGCAATTCCAAGAGCGACCGTGAGAATTCCTCCTGGAGCAACGACCGGATCAGAAATAGTCGGGTTAACTCCATTTGTCGTATAGTGAATTTGCGCATTTGTTGTGAGGGACGAGACGATCACTGCGCTGGAATTTATGACTCCGCCGGTAGGCGAGAATGTCGGCGTCCAGGCCGCGAAGGAGTCCTTGATTTGATAGATCAGTCCCGTTCGGTAATCGGCCAGGTAGAGATTACGTTGATCATCCTCGCCGAACGTCGTGATATGAAAATAAGTGGAGATATCCGTGGGGCTCACAAGAGCCTGGTCTTGCCAGTTTGTGCCCTCCTGTTTGAGTCCCCAAATCCACCCGGCCTCGAAATCGCCGAAAAAGTACATTCCATCCATGCGCGGTTGGCTCGGTCCGCGATACACATAACCACCGATGATCGCGGCAATATCGCCCGTGGGGAGCTTATGAGGATAGGCTGCCACCGGCAATGTCAGCGCGGCAAAGTTGGTGAATCCAGGCGGAATGTCAAAGTTGGAGTAGCCTTCCATGATGCGCCAGCCGTAATTCTGCCCGCCTGCAGAACCCGCCGGTTGAAAATCAATCTCTTCGTAACTATTTTGTCCCACGTCGCCGATATAGAGGTCGCCCGTCTGGTCATCAAACGAAAAGCGCCAGGGATTGCGCAACCCGTAAGCCCAAATTTCCGGCGCGTAACCGCTGCTTGAAACATAAGGATTATCGGCCGGAATCGCATACGGCCAGGCGCCGCTTTCGACATCAATTCGAAGTATTTTACCAAATAAATTAGCGGTGTTTTGACCGTTGGTCAGCGGATCGCCCTCGGAACCGCCGTCGCCGACGCCGATATACAAATCACCATCCGGTCCAAATGCCAATTGACCGGCATTGTGATTATTGTAGGTCGTGATGGGTGACGGTTTTGGAATCACCATCACCGGTTGCTCGCTGTTTATATCAGCAACGTTCAAATTGGTCGCAGTGAGAAAAAAGCGCGAGATGGCAATGGCCCCGTCAGATTGTCGGGTATAATCCACGTAAAAATATTTTTTGGTCGAAAAGCCGGGCGGGAAGGCCAATCCCAAAAGGCCTTGTTCCGATCCGGCACTCGTCACGCGGTCGGTTATGACGAGGAAAGGCTGTGCCAGGACATTGTTGCTTTGGATGATCCAGACGCGACCCGGTTGCTCCACGATAAATATGCGCTGGCTGCCGTCACCGGCGTGCGTGATGCCGATCGGCGAAGAAAAACTATTTGTGACTACCTGCGTAAACCCGAGGGTGGGCCAGTCAATCGCCTGGGCACCAGCCCTCACGTTGGCAAAAGAAAAAAAAAGCCCAAGCCACACGAAACGATTTAGCGCGGCTTTTC
>DASYYL010000234.1:0-36548 GCA_035933915.1 Verrucomicrobiia bacterium | reverse complement strand
GTAAGAATTGCATTCGTCCGTGCGATATCCCAGGGGCAGGCCGGCCGCATTGGCAGCGCCGGCTATTGTGTTCACAGTCCCAGGCAGGCTCGCATCGGGTTGCAGGAGAAGAGCCATGGTTGCGTCTGGCGATTGACCATTCCCGCGATAGTAATGTTGAGTCACCATCGAAATGACCCCAGCCTCAGCGCCGGCAAATGGAACCGTATATCCCGAAGTGTTGTAAGCGGACACCGGACCAGTGAGCGTCCAGCCGATTCCCTCGTTGGTGACGGCCCAGCCGGGAACCGCATTGGTGATCGCGGCAGCCAGCGCCTGCCACTGCGAGAGAAATTGGGCATAAGTATATGTATTGGCGCGAATGCCATTGTTGACATACTCATCGGGTTCATTGCCAATTTCGAAGCCGAGCAGGCTGGACCCCAACGCATTGGCAGCGTAGGCCGCTTCGGCGGCGCAATTCGTGGGATCGTTCACGGACATATTGATGCCATAGATGACGTGCCAGTTGGTTGGCAAGGCCTTGATAAAACCGGCAAAGGCGTCGACTTCACTGGCCGTAATCGGTGTTGTGTTCGACAGACCGCCCCAGCACGTCGTGTCAACACTGTCGGTGCCGACCCGCAAGACGGCTGGAGAAACTTGGCTGAACATCTGAATCATTGAGACGTCGTTGGTGACAAATAAACTGCCTGTCAATTCCGACTTATCGTAACTGAGACCGCAGAAAGCGGGGTTCAAAGCCAGTCCGGGATTGGTCAACGAGAAGCCGACGGTTGCTGAAACCACAGTCCCCATGGCGCTGTTCGCGGCGCAAACGAAAAGCATCAGGGCAGCCCAAATAATGCCGATGTTTTGCGCGGATTTTTTCACAAGTATCACATCCATAAATGGATGGAAATTAATCGTATATCACGGCTGGCGCGTCAATGCAAGCAACCCCATGAAATCCAGTCCCTCCCGAAATCGATACCTCCAGTGACGGCACGACTAAATCAGTCAGGATTGGATGCGTTTGGCGTTTTCGCCGAAGGCGTGTGGAAAAGGCTAATTTTCACAAAGGAAAGCTCGCTTAAAAAACTTAAAGAAAGTTATTGACTTAAAGTCAAACTTCGACTACTCTTCGAACATGAGTGTTACCCAGGCACGAAAAGACCGGGAGCGAGCGGAGCGGGAAGAATTGATTCTCGATCACGCGCAGCGGTCCCTGTTGAAAGACGGGTTCCAGAATCTGAATCTGGATGACCTGGCCAAGTCTGTCGAGTATTCGAAGGGAACACTTTACCTCCATTTTAAAACAAAGGAAGACATTGCGTTGGCGGTTGCTACGCGTGCGATTGTAGAACGGGCTGATTTGTTCGAGCGGGCGGTGGGGTTCAAAGGGACCAGTCGCGAGCGCATGCGCGCGATTGGGTTTGCGAGTTTGCACTTCGCGCACGTTTATCCTGACTATTTCAGCGTTGAGCTGATGCTCAAATCCCATTCATTTTGGGAAAAGGCGGATCCATTGCGTCAACAGGCCCACGGAATGGAGGGTGCCCGTTGCTTTCGAGCGGTCCATCGAATCGTTACCGATGCCATCGAAACCGGCGACCTTCCACGCGGCCATCTTTCGCCCGAGGAGATCGTCTTTGCCATCGCCTCTACAGCTATTGGCAGCCACATCATGGGAAGGAGCAGTCATGCCGGAATGTTTGTCACGCAAGACCCGCTGAAAATGGTGTGTCAAAATGTCGATATTCTTCTGGACGGTTTAGGTTGGAAGCCACCTTCAAAGGACATGGATGCCAATGCGGTGGACCGTCGGATCCACCGCGAGATTTTCCCCGAAGCGACTTGGTTTAAAACGAGCTAAAATTTTTAACCGAAAAATGACTTAGGGTCATAATATTACTTAAAGACATGAACTTTGTTGCATTGAAAATGTTGACTGGCGACCGCGCCAAGTATCTCGCTTTAATTTTTGCCATCGCCTTTTCCACGTTTCTTCTCGAAAACCAAATTTCGATTTTTGCCGGGATTCTCAAACGGACCGGCAGCCAGATTTCGGACGTATCCGACGCGTCCGTTTGGGTGATGGACCGCAGCACCGAATATTTTGAGCAGACCAAGGCCCTCAAGGACACCGATCTTGATCGTGTCCGAAGCGTCGACGGGGTGGCCTGGGCGGTAAAATTATACAAGGGGACGCCGGTTGCGCGCACACCCGCGGGGAAATTCGCCACGACTTTTTGTCTCGGAGTGGATGACGCGACGCTGACGGGTGTTCCGCGGAAGATGCTGCTGGGTTCCTGGGAACGCCTGCGTGAACCGGATTCGGTTGTGATTGACAAGGCGGGCTACGTGTTGCTGTTTCCGGGCGAACCGCTTGAGCTCGGGCGCACTCTCGAGCTAAACGACCACAAAGTGACCATCGTCGGCATCTCGGACGCTTCGGCGCCATTCGTAAGCTGGCCAGTGCTTCATTCACGCTACAGCCTGGCGGTTAATTTTGTCGGCCACGAAAGAACGGAACTTTCCTACGTGCTGGCGCAGCCGCGCCCCGGTGTGAGCGCTGAGGAACTTTGCCGGAGAATTGAGAACCAAACCGGTCTGCGGGCCCGCACGTCGAACGAATTTCGTTGGGACTGTGTTTGGTATTACATCAAGAACACGGGAATTCCGGTCAATTTCGGAATTACCATCACAATCGCCCTCATCGTGGGCGCAGTGGTAGCCGGCCAGACATTCTATCTTTTCACGATTGAGAACCTGAAACAATTCGGCGCGCTCAAGGCCATCGGCGTCACCAACTGGCGTCTGATTGGAATGGTGCTGCTCCAGGCGGCGACGGTGGGCCTCATTGGCTTCGCCATCGGCACCGGCATGGCGGGGGTATTTTTCGATTTCTTTTCGCACAAGCTGGCCACGCGCGGCATCATTCTGTTGTGGCAGAGCGTGACGCTGACGGGAGGCTGCATTTTATTTGTCATTGTTCTGGCAAGCTTTTTGAGTCTGCGGCGGGTTCTCGTTCTGGAACCGGCCATCGTTTTCCGAGGATAAAATATGAACACCAATTCAAGTCCATTGGCGGTCACTTGTTGTGACGTCCGCAAACATTTTGGCGAAGGCGATTCGGCTATTGAAGTCCTTCGCAGCGTCAACTTCGAGGCGAAGCAGGGTGAATTGACCTTCCTGGTCGGCCCGAGTGGTTGCGGCAAAACGACGCTCATTTCTGTCATCGCGGGTTTGCTGGATAAATCCGCCGGGCGCGTGGAGCTTTTTTCCCAGGAAGTCGAGAAACTGGCGCCGCGCGAGCGAATTCTTTTTCGTCGCGCGAACCTCGGGTTCGTTTACCAGCAGTTTAATCTTTTGCCCGCGCTCACGGCGGCCGAAAACGTTGCCGTTCCTCTGCTTGCCGCGGGTATGGCGCGACGAAATGCGGTCGAACGGTCGAAAGAGCTGCTGGTCAAGCTGGGTTTGAAGGAACGTTTGGAGACGCTGCCCGCAAAACTTTCGGGCGGCCAACAACAGCGGGTTGCAATGGCGCGCGCGCTGGTGCATGAACCGCGGCTGATCATTTGTGACGAGCCAACGGCGGCCCTCGACCACGCCACCGGCGAAGCTGTCATGCAACTGCTGTCCGAAAACGCCGTGCATCCGGAACGCGCGGTTATCGTGGTGACGCACGACAACCGCGTCTTCCATCACGCCGACGCAATTGCGCACATGGACGACGGGCGCATTACCAAAACCGAGTCGCAGAGGCGAAGCAGGAATTTAGGAATCTCAAATGGCCATACGAGTCTGGATTTCCAAGCCGGTCCGGTACCCGCGATGGCTTCAACAAACTAAACATCTATGAAAAAATATATTCTACCTCTCATTGCCTTTGGCGCGTTGACATTCGGTATTGTTTCCATGGTGAAATCGCAGCCGAGAGTGGAGGCGACTGTTCCGCCGTCGCCGCCGCCTGTTTCGCCTTACGTCCACACGGTGGCTGCGGATGGTTTGGTCGAATCGAGCAGCGAAAACATTTCCATCGGCACGCCTATTGGCGATGTGGTCACAGAAATTCCGGTTGTGGTTGGCCAGCACGTTAAGGCGGGAGACATCCTCTTCAAACTGGACGTCCGCCAGCTTGAGGCGGACCTGGCCGGGCGGAAAGCTGAGCTTGAGGTCGCGCAAACGCAGGTCAAAGTGGACGCGGCGTCTTACGATGACGTGAAACAACAGCTTGATTTCGCCGAATCGCTTTCGGACAAGCGGGCCATTAGTTCCGAGGAACTGGCGAAACGCGAGCATGCCGTGGACGTGGCGCAGGCGAGGCTGGCAGAATCACGCGCGGAGGTTACTGCTGCAGCCGCCGATGTCGAAAGCGTTCAAACACAGATTGACCGAAGCATTATTCGAGCGCCGATTGACGGCGAAGTGCTCCAGTGCAAAGTGCACCTGGGTGAATTTGCTCCGGCGGGTGTGACGGAAACGCCGTTGATTCTTCTTGGCCGATTGAAACCTCTAAACATTCGAGTCGATGTGGATGAAAACGAGGCGTGGCGGGTGCGGGCGAATGCTGCGGCGGTCGCCACGGTTCGCGGCAATGCGGATCTAAAAACCAAACTTGCTTTTGTCCGATTCGAACCGTTTGTCGTGCCCAAGCAGTCCCTGACCGGCGATAACACCGAGCGGGTGGACACGCGCGTTTTGCAGGTCATTTACCGGGTCGTGGACGACAAGCTACCGCTTTTTGTTGGCCAGCAAATGGATGTGTTTATCGACGCGCCCGCCCCGGATGAGCAGGCTGAACGCTAAAATGAGAACGAGGACGAGGACGACTTTATATGAACGAATCGCGAATCAAGCAATGGTTTCCCACATTGTTGGTCATAACTTCGGCGGGTTTTCTGAGCGGATGCGCGGTTGGACCAGACTACCATGCGCCGCAGACTTCGATGCCGCCGGCCTATCAGGAAAAATTGGCCGAGACGAACGGCCCGGCCGATGCGAATCTCGATCAATGGTGGAGGTTGTTTCACGACGCGGAACTCAACGCGCTCATTCGGGAAGCGACCGAGTCGAATTACGACATTCGGATTGCACAGGCACGCGTCCGTGAGGCACGCGCCGAGGCGGGCATCGCTCTATCAGCTTTGCTACCTTCGGTCGATGCGGATGGCTCGTATACGCGCGAGCGGTTGAGCAAAAATACGCCGAATGGCTTCGTGGCCCAGGCGGCCCGACAACCGCTGGTCCAGAATTTCTATTCGGCCGGCTTCGACGCAAGCTGGGAGATTGACGTATTTGGCGGCAATCGCCGCGCGCTGGAGGCGGCAAAGGCTGGCGTGGGCGCAAGCGTGGAGTCCAGCCGGGACATTTTGATTACGGTGCTTGGAGACGTGGGGCTAAACTATCTCGACTTGCGTGGTTTGCAAAAGGAATTGGCCGTGACACGCGACAATTTGCGTCTTCAGGAAGAGACCTTAAAATTGACGCAAGACCAATTCAAAGCCGGTTTAGCCACCGAGGTGGATACCGCGCGCGCCGAAGCGCAGGCGGAAAATACCCTCTCGCAAATTCCTCTTCTAGAAGAGAACATCGAGAGCGCGGCACACAAGCTGGCTGTTCTCACGGGCAAACAACCGGACGAACTGGAAGCGGAACTCAAGCCGGCGACCCCGATTCCGTCGGCCGTTCCTTCCATCCCTGTGGAGTTGCCATCCGACCTCCTGGAGCGCCGTCCGGACATTCGAGAGGCGGAGCGGGAAGTCGCCGCCGCGACCGCTCGCATTGGAGTGGCGAAGGCGGATTTATTTCCAAAATTCACCCTGGCCAGCGCCACCGGTTTGCAAAGCATCAGCGCGGACAAGTTTTTTGACGCCGCGAGCGGTGTATGGTCCTTTGGCCCGAGCATGAGCTGGCCGATATTCGCCGGCGGGCAGATTCGCCAAAACATCAAGGCGCAAAATGCGCGGCAGGAACAGGCGCTGGATACTTATCAACAGACCGTCCTGACGTCGCTTGAGGAAGTCGAGGATTCGCTGGTGGCTTGCAATAAAGAACGGGAACATCATGATGCGCTCGCGCGATCCGAAGCGGCCGACCGGCGAGCCGCGGACCTGGCGGAAGAACGCTATCGGAGCGGCCTGGAAGATTTCCTGGACGTGTTGGAGACGCAAAGGACTCTGCTGGACGTCCAGGACAATCTCGCGCAAAGCGACCGCGATTTGGGCCAGAATGTGATTCGCCTCTATAAGGCGCTGGGCGGCGGTTGGGAGTATTCGCCGCAGATGTCCGGCGTCGGAAACAAATCAAAGGTTCGTTCATCGCTGGAGTAAACTTGATTCTTAAAGGAGAAAACGATGTCACCTGAAACTGAATTCCTGATTTGTTTTTGCACTGTGTGCTCGCTCTTTCTCTTCGGTTTGCTCTGGCATGATGAATCGTCGTGATTAGTTGACTCGTTCCACCCGCCCGACCACAAAAATATAGGAAAGCGCTCCGGCCAGCGCGAGAATCGCCACAAAAACCATTCCCGGCGCAAAATTGTTTTCACGCACCAACAAACCGATGACGAGCGGGACGACGATGGCCGCGAGGTTGCCGAACAAATTGAACATGCCGCCGGCCAGACCGAGCAATCGTTTTGGCGCCAGTTCCGACACGAACACCCAGGCGATGGACGAGAAGCCGTTGCCGAATCCGGCGATCGTGAGAAAGAGGATAATCAAAGGCGGATGGCTGACGTGATTGGCGCCAATGATACTCGTGCAGAGCAGCAGACCGGAGATGACGGGCACTTTGCGCGCAACGGTGGCGCTCGAGCCGCGCCTCAACAAAAAATCCGACAGCAACCCGGACGACAGAACTCCACAAAAAGCGGCGAGGAACGGCAGCGACGCATAAAATCCGACCTGGATAAAATCGAAGTGGCGGTAACTCACGAGATACGTCGGAAACCAGGTAAGGAAAAACCAGAGTGTGGAGTTGACGGCGAACTGGCCGAGGTATATGCCCCAGAGTTTCCGCCGCGAAAGGACCAGTCCCATGTCGGCCCACTGGAACTTTTTCGCCGCCGCAGGCGCCGGGTCTGCGCCTAAATCGGCCAGACCGCCGTCAGCCCGGATGAATTGGATCTCGGCGGCGTTCATTTCGGGAGATTCCATTGGCCCGCGATAACGCCAAATCCAGACTGCCGCCCAAAATAGTCCCGCCACACCGGTGAGAACGAAAACGGAGTGCCAGCCCAAATTTTTCTGGGCAAATACCAGGACCGGCGTGAGGAAGGCAAGGCCGACATATTGCCCGGAGGTGTAGCAGCCAATAGCGCCGGCGCGTTCGTGCGCGGGAAACCAAATCGTGACCAGCCGGTTCAAGAGCGGGTAAGCCGGAGCCTCAAAAGTCCCGACCAAGAGCCGCAGCGAGAAGAGAAAGATGAACGCGCCGGCGAATCCCTGCATCAACGTGGCCAGGGACCACAGGCCGCAAATCAGCCCGTAGAGAATGCGCGGCTGGACGCGGTCCACCAGCCAGCCGCCGGGAATCTGCCAGGCAGCGTAGGCCCAGCCGAAGGCAGAGAACAGCAATCCAGTATGGAACGGATCCAGTTTGAGGTCGTTTTTCAGGCCGGTCGCGGCGACGGAGAGATTGCTGCGATCGAGGTAATTGATGACCACCATCACAAACATCATCGCCAAAACCCGGTAACGAACGCGGGTCGGTTTCTGATCGGTCGGAAGAATCAATTGGTTTGAATTATTTGGCCGCCAATGGGAATTGAACCGGCTTGCCATCGCGAGTAGCCCGGTAAATGGCCGTGAACAATTCCACCGTTCGCCGTCCGTCTTCGCCAGTGACCGCAGGTTGCCTGCGCTCGATGATGGCGCGGAGAAAATCCTGAATCTGCAGCCGGTGAAAATGTTCCGTCGGTTTTACCGATTTAAAAAGCTGCGCATCTTCCTCCTTCCATTTCGGCAGTAAATGATCCTCGCCGGGAATCGTCCAGACGTCATTGAACGGCGGCTCAATGATGTCGGACATACCGGCCACGAACATGGCGCCACCGTCTGTTTGCACACCGACTGACGCGCCGTTCGCGCCGTGCACCGAAACTCGGGCGTTGAGGGCGGGATTCAGGCTGTTGCTCACGAGAATGTTTCCCAGGGCGCCATTTTTAAAACGGACGACGGCCGCTGCCGTGTCATCGACTTCGATGTACGGATGGTTCAAGTTCGCCCAATAGCCGAAAACTTCCTCGGGCTCGCCCAGATACCAGAGCAGCAAATCGAGCTGGTGCGGAGATTGGTTGACCAATACGCCGCCGCCTTCGTGCTGCCAGCTCCCGCGCCACGGATCGCTTCGATAATACGCTTCGTCCCTCGAACCGAAAATGGTCGCCGTGCCAAGGATTGGCTTGCCGAGCTTGCCGGCCTGAATGGCCTGATGAATCCGCGCGCACGACGCATAAAATCGCCGCTGGCTGATGGTGCCAAGAATGACTTTTCCCTCGCGTGCCGCGGCCAGCATCGCGTCGCAGTCGGCCACGGACGAAGCCAGCGGTTTCTCGACCAGCGCATGCACGCCCGCGCGCGCCGCGGCGATTGCGGGCGCGGCATGTTGGGGGTGCGGCGTACAAACGCAGACAGCCTCCACGCCAGCTTTGGCAATCATTTCGTCAACGCTGGCGAATGCGGCCACGCCATATTTTTCGGCAAAAGCGTTCGCCTTTTCCGGCGTTCGTGCGCAAACGGCGACGAACTGGGATTCCGGCAGGCTTTGGAGCGCGGCGGCGTGAATGTGGCCCACTTTTCCGCAGCCAATCAGGCCCGTTTTAATTTGTCGCATAAATTTAGGGCTTCAGCAGAACCTTCATCAGCCCGCGTTCACCCGCATAGAGCCGTTCAAACCACTGCGCCCCATCCTCCAGCGGCGCAGTCGCGCTGATAAATCCGGTCACATCGATTTGACCGCATGCGATCAGGTCGAGACACGCGGGATACTCGCCGGCAGACGCGCACGTGCCAGTGAGCGAAAGCTCGCGCGTAACGACGGACTGGAGCGGTAAATCCACTTGCGACTTCAGATTGCCAACGAGTGTCACGCTGCCGCCTTTGCGCACGCAATCAATCGCGGTCTTGACCGTTTGCGTCAAACCAACGACTTCGAATGCCGCGTCGGCGCCGCGCCCGTCGGTGAGTGAGCGGATTTTTTCCGGCAAATCGGAGTTGCCGGCGTTGAACGTTTGGGTTGCTCCGAATTTGGCGGCGAGCGCCAGCCTGCTTTCGTCGAGATCGACCGCGATAATTTGTTTACAGCCGGTGACGCGCAACATTTGGACGACGAGCAATCCAATCATGCCCGTGCCCACCACTATGGTCGAGGCGTTCTCTGCCAGCGGCGTGCGCTTGACGGCATGAGCTGCGACGGAAACAGCCTCCACCATCGCCGCCTGTTCATAGGTTAAGTTGTCCGGCAAGCGGTAAAGAATCCGCTGCGGCACGGCGACGAACTCGGCGAACGCGCCGTGCCGGCGATATTCGGCGCAGGACACGCCCAGCACGCGGCGATTTTCGCAGAGGTTTACAGCGCCGCGCTGGCAATACCAGCAGTCGCCGCAATAGATGGTTGAATCAAACGTGACGCGGTCGCCGATTTTCCACCCGGTGACGCCACTGCCGATTTCCGCAATTTCTCCGGCGGCTTCGTGCCCCATGACAATCGGAGGAATCCGCCGGCCCGAACTACCGTCCATGCCGTGCACGTCGCTGCCGCAAATGCCACAGGCGCGCACCCGCACGAGAACTTCGTCGGGTTTCAAGTCCGGCGTCGCAAAATCCTCGATGGCAAAGCGGCGGTATTCTTTGAGGACAAGTGCTTTCACGCGGGAAGCTTACCGATTATGCGTCAGAATGTCATTAGTCCGGAATTGTCCGGCGTTGACTCTGCGGTGTTAAAATGGACAAGGGAATAGTGAATATGGGCAATTGACGTTTAGTCCCGGCTGTATGCTAAATGGCCCAAGCTCCAACGGTTTTGAAATTCTGGCATTTGCGTCTACTAATGCCTGAAGATTGGGCGGGTGCTAATGTCGGGTGATTCAATGCTAGTGGAGGGTCAAACGTGGTTTAACAAAACTTCAAATAAAACAAGGTCATGAAAACTAATGCATTGAAACGAAGCGCGGGCAGACTGTCATTGTCAAACTTTTTGAAAATCCTCATCGCTCCCGGCGCGGGCTGTGGGCTTTTGCCCCTTTCCGGGATGGCCCAGAACTACGGGATTAACCTTCCGCCCGCCTACTATAAAAACGGAGTGGCTGACAGCGGGGATGCCGCTTTTCAGCCGGGCGTGTATAGCTGGCCTTACTCCGATCAGGACATCTCTAACTGTCAATATTACTTCAACATGATCCGGTTTCCGATCAATGTAGGCACGGCGGACGACGACAATGCCATGAACACGTTGAGAGGCTTTATCGATCAAATTCCGGGTAAGTGGGCCATCATCGCCATGTGTGGCACTTACAAAAGTGGGGATCCCCAGCCGCACGGCAATGGCAAGGTGAACGATTACTATACTCTCAGCCAAATGGAATGGGCGTGGTGGAATATCCAACATTACTTTCCCAAATCAAGCTATCCTAACGTTTACTTTGAAGTCTTCAATGAGCCATTCGGTTATGGAACGGACGTGTCGTCGTATATGAGCGACATGAACGCTCTTATGAATTACGCCCCGTTGGACCGCAGCCGGTGTATCCTCGATGGATTGGGCAATGCCAACAATATCCAGGCGGTCGCCAACGACGGTTGGACGGGAATGCTGGCTTATCATTTTTATCCCAATTGGGTGAGCGATCCCACGCAAGCGAATTTCTCGAACAAGGCTCAAAGTGATATCGGAAGCTTAAGCACGCGAACCTGGGTCACTGAGTTCGGCGGAGCCCTTGATGAGAACCTTTATGGGTATAGCGATCCCAGTGGATGTTATAATACATATACTGACGACACTCATCCCTGGTCTGCCAATGTCAACTGCCTCAGGGGTTTAGACGACGCCTTGAGAGCGCTCAAGACGAAATACGGATCGGTCCGGGGCGCCTTTTTTTGGCACGGTTGGGATGAGGGCGACTCTTATGACTATTGGTCTCCGAACAATAGTTATGGTGCCTGCAAGGTGCATGAAATCATAACCAATGATTGAATAAAATGTTGAACCAGAGTCGATGCGGGATGCCTGGAAAGGGCCTCCCTTATCGTCCCAGCCAGCCGCCGTCAAGGTTGATGATGGCGCCGTTGACATAGTCCGAATCGGGCGAGGCCAGGAAGAGGCAGCCGCCGGCGATGTCTTCGGGTTTTCCCCAGCGGTTTTCCGGGATGCGATCGAGAATGGCCTGGTTGCGTTTGGGGTCTTCCCGCAGGGCCCGCGTATTTTCGGTGGCGATGTAGCCGGGAGCGATGGCGTTGACATTGATTCGCTCTTTGGCCCACTCGTTTGCAAGTGCTTTCGTGATTCCGGCGATGCCGTGTTTGCTCGCGGTGTAAGCGGGAACCAGAATTCCACCCTGAAATGAAAGCAGTGACGCGATGTTCACGATCTTGAGGCGCGCGTTCGGTTCAGATTTCTCGCGACCCGCCGACAACCACCATTTTGCCACTGCCTGGCAAAGAAAAAATGGCGCGGACAGGTTCGTCGCGATGACCGCGTTCCAGTCCGCTTCCGAGAAATCCGCGGCGGGGGCCCTGCGGATGATGCCGGCGTTATTGATGAGCGCGTCAATGTGTCCGGTCTCGTCTAAAATCTCCGAGACCAAACTTGCCGACGCGCTTTGCGTCGCCGCGCCGAGGTCGGAATGTATGGGAATAAACTCGCCACTTTCGCCGCACAAAGCTGCCGTCTCGTTCAAACTGCTTCGCGCCACTCCCACAACGCAAGCCCCTTCGCGCGCGAATGTGGAGCAGATGGTTTGTCCTATGCCGCGGCTTGCGCCGGTCACAACGATAACTTTTTTCTCGAACCGTTTCATTGAGCAAGTCAGTAACCTTGCTCAAAGAATCGGCAGTCCGTCCAGTCTGAAATAGTATCTGCTATTGCCAATGCGGGCGGACCCAGACGTCGCGATGCCGGCGATGAATCCAATGGCCCTGGACCCAAACGGCTCCCGGATGCGGACGCGGCCCCCAATAACCTCGCCTCCAGATCCAGCGTCCCTGCCAATCCCAGTAGCCGGGCGTCCAGACGAACATCACATCGGGCTGGGGTGGAATGACTTCCGTCTCGGGCGGCGGCGGATTTTCCGGTCCCGGCGCCGGCGCCTCTTCTGTTACGCAACCTGCAAGCAGCGCAAGACCCGCAGCCAGGGAGACGAATTTCGTCGAGATCAGCTTTTTCATAGTATTTCTCCTTAAATTATTTCTGCAGTAATAGTCGCTGTTTCCCATAGATTTGCAACTCATATTTCGCCGGTGGTTAAAAACTCTGGTCGCGGCTATGCCGCGCTGCGAACTAGTGCGCTGCCGATCGGGCCGGCGGTCGTGAGACGCGCTTGAACAGGAAGACCAGCGGCACGCATCCGAGTGAAAGCAGGCAAAATAACCGGAAATTGTCCACGAACGCCCACAGATGCGCCTGCGCGTCGAGCGTTTGATAAAGCACGCTGTAAGCCTGTCCCGTGGCCGTGACGGGATCGGTCTGCCGCGCGAGGGCGTGCTGCGCGACGGTCAGTTGCTGCGTAAACCCCGGGTCGGTCGATGTCATGTGCTCCACCATGAGCGCCTGGTGTTTCTGCGCGCCGCGCGCGAGCATGGTCGTCACAAACGCGATGCCAATGCTGCCGCCGAGATTGCGCATCAGATTGTAAAGACCCGAGGCGTTTCCGATTTGGCTTTGCGCGAGGTATCCCATGGTGGTCGTCGTCAGCGGCACAAAAATGAAACTGATGGCAATCCCGTTCAAAACGCTCGGGAAAATCACGCTGGCGGCGCTGACTTGCAAATTGATGCTGCTCAGCATCCAGGCCGAATACGCCAGGAGGCAAAATCCGAAGCAAAGCAAATATCGGTTCCGGATCTTGCCCACGATACGTCCCACAATAAAGGTGGTGATAAATGCCGCCACGCCGCGTGGTGATTGCGTCAGCCCGCTTTGGAGGGCAGGGTAGCCCATGAGCGTTTGCATAAACAACGGCAGTTCGGCTGTTGTGCCGTAAAGGATTCCCGCCAGCACGGTCATCAAAAGAACGCCGACGGCAAAGTTCCGATTTCCAAACACGCGCAAATCCACTAGCGGATGTTCGGCCGTAAATTCACGCACGATAAATGCGATGAGCGCCACGACGGAAATCACCAGCATCCATCGAATCCAGACCGCGCCCAGCCAGTCCGCCTCCTGGCCTTTATCGAGAGCGACTTGCATCGTGGCCAGCCAGACACACAAGAAGCCGAACCCGATGAAATCGATGGTGGCATGTTTATTTCGCTTGATGTAGGGCGGGTCCTCGACCAGCCATTGCGCCATGAATGCGGCCAAAAGGCCGAATGGCAGGTTTACGTAAAAAATCCAGCGCCACGAAAAATTGTCTGTAATCCAGCCGCCGAGGGTTGGTCCCAGGATGGGCGCCACGACGACGCCCTGCGCAAACGCCGCCATTGCCACACCCCGTTTTTGCGGCGGAAAACTTTCCAGCAATACTGCCTGCGCAATCGGTACCATGGCGCCTCCGCCCACGCCCTGCAATATGCGCGCAATAATCAGCGTCGTCAGCGTCGGCGCCGCCCCGCACAATGCCGACGTAGCCGTGAAAATCCCGATGCACATGATCAGCAGCCGTTTGCGCCCGAAATAATTCGACAGCCATCCGGTCATCGGCAGGATAATGGCGTTCGACACGAGATAGCTCGTCAGCACCCACGTCGCCTCGTCCGGGGTGGCCGACATGCTCCCGGCAATGTGCGGCAAGGCGATGTTGGCAATGGAGGTGTCCAGCACCTCCATGAACGTCGCCAGCATCACCCCGAGCGCAATCAACCAGGGATTATGTCGCGGATGCCATTCCTGAGTCATGTGAATTTGCGATTTACGCGAAAGGTTATCATCCTCTTCCTCATCGTTACTTCCGCCCTGCCGTTTTCCATTGAAATGCGGCAATTCGAGGATTATCTTTTGCGAATATGAGGACGGTTGCAGAAGTTAAGTCCGCTACAAAGCGTCTTTCCACAAAGGAACGTTGGGAAATATATCGCTGGCTTGGTGAATCCAAAGACGTGCAACGCCAACGCCACGAAGAACTTCGCCGCGAAATCGCAGTTGGAATAGAAGAGGCCAATCGTGGAGAACTCGCGCCATAAGATATTCCAGGCATCAAAGTTAAAGTCCGAAACCGGTTAAATAAAAAAGGCGCCTGATGCAGGTTGTCCTGCGAACCAGTCGGGCGAATCTTGACCTTGTCGAAATCGCGTTTCGAATCGCCCAAGAAAATCCGGTAGCCGCTGAACGCTGGCTTGATAAAATCAGCGAGAAATGTGAAATGTTGGTACGAATGCCGAAAATAGGTCGAAGTCGACCGGACCTTGCGCCCGGATTTCGCAGTTTTCCAGTAGGCGATTACGTTATCTTTTATATCTTTTATCGCCCTATCTCCGACGGCATACAAGTCATTCGCGTCCTGCATGGTGCACGAGACATTCATAAGCTTTTCGATTAGGACGTTCATTTCTTTGTGGCCGCTTTAAACCCAAACGCCGCCGCGACAGCCAAAACAATCGCCACAATCGCCGTCAGGAATTTCGGCGCCTTGACCGTGGATGTCAGCACTGTAGGCATGACCGAAAGACCGGGACCAATCGTTTTCCCGGCGGGCAACGCCTCATCGAAGACGATTTTCACCGGCACGCGCTGTACCACCTTCACGTAATTGCCCACGGCGTTCTCCGGCGGCAAGAGGCTGAAAACCGCGCCGCTGCCGGCCTGCACGCTGTCCACATGGGCGCGAAAGGTCCGGCCGCCCAGCGCGTCTATGCTCACCAGAACCTTTTGGCCCGGTTCCATGTCGCGCAGTTGCGATTCCTTGAAATTGGCGGTCACCCAAACATTCCTTGGCACGATCGAAAAAATCGTCTGCCCCGTTTGCAGATAATCTCCGGCTTCCACCTGCTTGCGCGTCACCAGCCCGTCGCATGGCGCGTAAATCTTTGTGTAGGAAACGTTCAATTGCGCCGAATCCACTTCAGTCTTCGACTCGCCCAACTGCGCCAGGACCGCGTCGGCCTCAGCTTTGGCCGCCGCAAGCTGCGCCTGGGCTTCGTTCACCTTGGATTCATCCGACGCAGCCTTCGCATTCGCCGAATTTAAATTCGCCTGCGATTCGTCCGCGGACGCCCTGAATTGGTCGTATTCCTGGGGCGAAATTGTATTTTCCTTCAACAATTTTTTCGCCCGATCAAAATCGGCTTTTGCTCTCGCCGCCGTCGCCGCCGATGCCACCGCGTCCGCCTTCGTTTCCCGCGCATCCGCCTCGGCCGTTTTCACTTTCACCTTCATCAGGTTATATCCGGCTATGGCTGCCTTTAAATTGGACTGGGCCGAATCCTGCGCGGCTTTTTTTTGTCCCAGCGTCGCGTTGTAATCGGACGAATCCAATTCCACGAGCAATTGGTTCGACCGCACGAACTCGTTGTCCAGGACATAAACCGCGGTGACCTGGCCCGAAATCCTGGGCGCGATCGAAACAATGTGGCCGGCGATAAACGCGTCGTCCGTGGTCTCACTTGTGAGCGTCGTGGCGAAATAATTTAATCCGTAGTAGAGAAGCGCTGCCAATGCCACGGCGCCCGCCACGATGACCAGCGGCGATGGTCCGTTGCCGTTGGGCTTTGGTTCGGGCTGCGCCGCGGGCTGTGGCTGCGGCGTCGGCGCCGTTGATTTGGGAGCGGTCGTTGTATTGTCACTCATGGTCTGGCTCTTTCAAATGGGTGTTTATTTCCTCGCCGCTCCGCTGAAAAACAGATTCAGGATGCGATCGACGGTTTTGCGGTCCACGCGAAACCCTGGCATCAGCAAAGGGGCCTTGATGTAAAAATTGGTATGGCCGAAGAAACTGTAGGCGAGATCATGGCTGTCGAAACGCTTGTCCAATTCGCCCGACCGTTGCGCCTGCCGGATGAGCGAATGAATGAATTCCATGTTGCGGCGGCACATTTTGACAAAGTCCAGCCCCGGGGGTATTTCGCCGGGCGCGGCGTAAGCCGTGGAAAAAGCGATGCGCGTCAGTTCCCGGTTCTTTTGAAAATACTCGAATAGGGCAATGAGAATTTCGCGCGCCTGCTCGCGGAACGTCCAGCCGCGCGCCGCCGCCTCCTGCATCAGCCGCAGCCGCTCATCCAGCGCTTCGTTTACCAGCGCCTCGAACAATCCGGCTTTGTCCCGGAAATGATAATACAACGCCGGCTTGGATACTCCGGCATCGTCGACAATCTGTTGGACGGACGTGGCCGCGTAGCCCGCGTTGGCGAAGTGCTTGAGCGCCGCCTTAAGGACCTGTTTTCGTGTTTCGGGACCGTGCTTGGCCATAATACCTACCGAACGGTAGGTATTAAAATGCAAAATGTCAAATGAATTCTTCCTTTCGCGTAGCAGCCGACGCCTGCCGCGCCGAAGCCAGGCGAAGGCGGGTGAGGAGGCTCTGACTAATTCGCGGCTCAACCGCGCGGCTTTCCGCCGCCACCAGCCTGTCGAACCACCAGCGGAACAAAACCGCTTCAACACTCTTGCCGCGTCGAAGCGAAGCGAAGACGGGTCAACATTTCAACGAATCACGTCTTTTTGGGCATTGACACGGTAACGATGACGCCTCAAATTCATTGGCTGGAAGTAAAACAAATACAAAAAATTTATGGCCATCAAAGCAGGTTCCAAAGCTCCGGATTTTACGCTCAAATCAAAACAGGCTTCCGGCCTGGTGGACGTGAAATTAAGCGACAATTTCGGCAAGAAAAATACAGTGTTGCTGTTTTTTCCGGCGGCGTTCACCAGTGTTTGCACCAAGGAAATGTGCGACTTGAGCGGCGGCCTGAACGCCTATACCGGCGCTGGCGCAGATGTTATCGGCATCAGCATCGACACTCCGTTCGCGCAGGAAGCCTGGGCGCAACGGGAAAAGATCAGTGTCACGCTGGCCAGCGACTTGAACAAGGAGGTCACCAAAAAATACGACGTATTGTTCCCGATGCTGGCCGGAGTGGGCGACACCGCTGCGCGCGCCGCGTTTGTGATTGATAAAAACGGCGTCGTTCAATACAGCGAACAAACGCCCACGCCCAAGGACCTGCCCAATTTCGACGCGGTCAAGGCGACGCTGGCCAGGCTGGGTTAATGTCGCAGAGCGACAACGGAAAGTAGCCAGACACAGAGTGTCTGGTTAGCCACCGCCTTGATGGGTGATGGGTGCCCCGTTTATAACTGAACAGTTCCTACGAACGGGTACCCGCCCTCATTAGATCCTTCGTGTTTGCCGCAAAATGTCATAATTCTAGGACTGACCCCTTCATGGCCATAGTAAGCCAAGAGGCTGGCGGACAGAATAACCCGCTGGCGGAGCCAGGGGCCACTGGGCGGGTGTGTGGTGTCAGAAGCCGTGAGTGCCGCCAGGCGCGAGCCTGACTACGGAATCAACGCGTACGGACGAGATCTCCACTGTGACGGTTTCAAAGCCACTGCAAGGCGGCGAAGGGCACCGTTGACAGCCCGCTTGGAGCCGTACCGGGGAAAACCCGCCGTACGGAATTATAGAGGGAGCAGAGGAAACGGCATGAATGAACTGATGGCCATTTGCCACGACGCCCGAAAGGGCAGCTACATCGGAAGCCATTGTTCTAATCACACCGCGCCTCTGCTCTACTCGACCAAAAAACTCATTCGGAGCCCGTTTCCGTCAAAAATTGCGAAACTCCCAGCGAATCTGCAGTTTTGACCCTCGTTTCCTGTTTCCCCGCCTATAGACAAAAAATGTGTCACGCGTCTGGAGGAGTCGTCGCACCAACCGTGCTGTAGGAGACGACGTCAGGAGACTCTAACATTTGCGCTCTCAGCGGTTAGTTCAAACATCCAGAGAAGTGCCAAACCTCGAAGCTCCAACTTGGACACTTGAAGCTTGAACATTCTCTGGAGCTTGGTCCCTGGAGTTTGGATGTTTTAAAGGGCTAACAGAAGCTTCTTAATCTCCTTCAACCGCGCCTTTGAGTTCTTTTTCGTGAGTCGCGGGAATTTTCCGCCAAGCGTGATGTAATCGTTGTTTCGTGTGAGCATGAGTTTGTCATTGCTCACTTCAATGGCGGTCACGGATTTATCGGAGGCGAGAATTTTGAGCTCGGCGATTTGCATCAGCAATTCAACCGGGGGCGGCGGCGGCCCGAATCGGTCGCGCAATTCCTTTTCCAGATTTTTCAGGGCAGACGCTTCATTGGCCTGGGCAAGCTTTCGATAGATGTCGATACGATGACGCGGATCTGGCGCGTAAGAGTGGGGCAGGGTGGCGTGATTGGCAAAAGGCCGCACTTCGCCTCCCGGCCTGAATTCCTCCTGCTCTTCGCCGAGGAAATCCAATTTCACTTTCACGTCCACGCGCGGTTTGGTCTTTTCGCCTTTCAGCGATGATACACTTTGCTTGAGCAACTGGCAGTAGAGTTCAAAGCCGACGGCGGTGATGTGTCCGCTTTGCTCGGAGCCCAAAAGATTTCCCGCGCCCCGGATTTCGAGATCGCGCATGGCGATTTTGAATCCGCTGCCCAGAGTCGAGTATTGGCGGATGGCGCTAATGCGCTTGCGGACGTCCGTGAGCAAATTGGCGTGCCGTGGCAGGAGCAAATAGGCATAGGCCTGGTGTTTGTACCGCCCTACGCGGCCGCGCAGTTGGTACAAATCGCTTAGGCCGAACCGGTCCGCGCGGTCGATGATAATGGTGTTGGCATTCGGAATATCGAGGCCGCTCTCGATAATGGTGGTGGAAAGCAGGATATCCGCTTCGCCATTGACGAATTTCACCATGACCTGTTCGAGTTCGTCCGCGTCCATCTGGCCGTGGCCGACGACGACGCGCGCGTTGGGCAGAAGCATTTGCAATTTGCCGCGCATCATTTCAATGGTCATCACGCGGTTGTGGAGGAAAAAGACCTGTCCTCCTCGATTCAATTCCCGTTGGATGGCATCGCGGATAATGCGCTCGTCGTATTGGGTAACAATGGTTTGAACGGGCAGGCGGTCATGGGGCGGCGTCTGGATGGTGCTCATATCCCGCGCGCCGGTGAGCGCGAGGTAGAGCGTACGCGGAATCGGCGTCGCGCTTAGCGTCAGCACGTCCACGAGAGTGCGCAGGCGTTTGAATTTCTCCTTGTGGAGGACGCCAAACCGCTGTTCCTCGTCAATGACCACAAGCCCCAAATCCTTGAACGCGATGTCATCCTGCAAAATCCGGTGAGTGCCGATGACGATGTCCACTCCGCCGGCGGCCAAATCCTTCACGACGCTCTGTTGCTGCCGGCGTGTGCGAAACCGGGACAACAATTCCACACGAATGGGATAATCAGCCATGCGCTCGCGAAAGTTATTGAAATGCTGCTGCGCCAGGACGGTCGTGGGAACGAGCACGGCCACTTGCTTGCCGTCCATCACGGATTTGAACGCAGCCCGGATGGCGACTTCAGTCTTGCCGAACCCGACGTCGCCGCAGATAAGGCGGTCCATAGGCCGGGGTTTTTCCATGTCCCCCTTTGTGTCCGCAATGGCCGTGATTTGGTCCGGCGTTTCCTCGTAAATGAAGGCGCCTTCAAATTCCCGCTGCCAGGAAGTATCCGGTTTGAAGGCGTGACCGGCCTGCGTTTCCCGCGCCGCCTGGATGCGCAGCATTTCGGCGGCGACGTCTTGCACGGCGCGCTCGGCCTGTTCCTTCGCTTTGCGCCAGCGGTTTCCGCTGAGCGTGTTGAGGGGCGGATGCGCTTTGCCCGCCCCAACGTATTTGCCGACCAGATACGCTTCGCTTACTGGCACGTAAAGCTTTGGCGGTTCCACCTCGATACCGGACGGCGCGTATTCGACCACGAGACATTCCGTTTCGCCCTGTTTGCCGGCGGAAGCGGGCAGGTTTTTCAGGCCGAGAAATCTTCCGATGCCGTATTGAAGGTGTACCACCAGATCACCTTCTTCAAGGTCCGTGAAGTCAATATCCAGGGCTGATCGCGCGGCCAGAGCGTGGGACGACTTAAGCCGCCGCGGCCGTTGGATTTTGTACCGTCCAAAAATTTCTGCATCCGTTACAACGACGAGTTTGGCTTCATCGCAAATAAATCCTCGGGAAAGCGAACCGATTTGAAGCGAAGGAACAGTTTCCTGGCCGTTGTAATCGCGCCAGATTTCCTGAAAGCGTTGTCGCTCACCATCATTATTGCAAAACACGTGGACTGCATAGTTTTGGCGGAGCCAGCGATGGAGCTGATTAAAAAATTCGCGCCGTTGCGCTTCGGCGATTTGCGGGTTGGCCCCGTATTCGGCCAATGGACGAAATGTTTCAAGACTTTGAAATTGCGGTATCCGGTTCGAATCGCCGTCACCTTCGGAATCCCCGCCGGTTTCGGACAGTGCGACAGTCGTAGATTTCTCCGTCTTTTTTTGGAAATCTTCCCAGGTAATGAAGAACGGGTCGTCTGCCGGAATACGGCCGGCGTACTCATCAGCGCGGGTCGACAGTAATTCCGGATCGCAAAAAAGGAAGATGGCGTCGGGCGGAAGATAATCCGGCAAAGCCGCCAGCGAAGCCGTTTGTTCGCGCTTCAAAAGCGCCAGCTCGCCGGCGGGAGGAATGGTGACGTCGGGAATTTCCTGGCGCGAAATCTGGGTATGCGGATCAAATTCGCGCAGCGATTCGAGATCATCGCCAAAAAACTCCAGGCGTACTGGCCAGGCCCCGGCGAATGGAAAGAGGTCCACAATGCCGCCGCGCAATGCGACCTCACCTTTTTGCGAAACCTGCGCCTCAGGTTCGTACCCCTGTTCCTCAAGCCATTCAATGAGGTCCAGCGGCGCGATTTTATCGCCGCGCTGCATGCGCCCGACGCGATTTCTCAGGTCATCGGGCCTGAAGGTCTTTTGCAGAAGCGCGATGACATTGGTTACAATGGCGGGGGCGCCTTGCAGCGCAGACTTCCAAGTCTGCTGTATCGCCGATTTCCAAATCGGCGGGTCGTCCGAACGCGGGAGATCTAGAGGTTTCGAAACCGACGATACGTTTGCTGTACCCGGCGAATTCTGCGATTGTTGAAGCAGCGTAACCAGCGTTTGCAACCGGTCACTGATGACGTCCGAATGCGGCAATTTGCCTTCGTGCGGAAGGACTTCCCATTCCGGATAAAACAGCAGCGGAGAAGAAACCGGCGGGCTAAGGTTTAGCCACGTTTCCAGGTCCTGCTGAAACACTTCCTGAGTTTTGAGATTTTCGGTGATGATGACGAGCGGCCGCTGCGGAAAAGTTCGTTTGATGACAGCGGCCAAAAAGGGCCAGGCGGGTGAAGCGATACCCGAAAATGTCAACGCTCCGCCATTCTCCAATCGACGCGCCAGCGATTGCACGGCGGGAGCTTTTGCGATATCAGCGAACAAATGGCTTGTCGCGATATGGACCGAACTTTGCGCCAAGCGCAAGGAATGTCGCAGCCGGACGCAGGCGCGTCAAACCGGAATTATCTATGAAAAACTTTTAATCAAAAGAATCTTGAAAATTGACGAATAAAAGCCATAACATTAGGAAGATGGAGCGGATGGATGCGGGATATTCCCAATACAAGGCTACCCGGGCACCCCAAACGTCTCCAGTTTGCAAACACTTCTGAATTTGTGTTAGAATAAGAGATATTATGAGTCTGGCCCCGTTCAGCAACCTCGCATACATGGAGTTGCTCTACAGTCGTTATCAGCGTGATCCCCAATCGGTCCCCGCCGAATGGCGCCGTTATTTTACCGAAACCGTCGACGAAAAGAAAAATGGCAACGGCGAATCCACGCCGTCCTTCGCGCCGCGAAGCATTTTCAACCCCGCCGCGCTGGCTGCTCCTACTGAATTTAAGCCCGATACATGCGCGCCAGGCGTTCAGGAACGTCTGTATGAAATGATCCGCAATCATCGCGTTCGCGGGCACATGATTGCGCAGGTGGACCCATTGGGCTCGCCCCGCCCGGTCATGCCTGAACTTGAACTGGACTTTTACGGCTTTTCCGAAACTGAGCTGGACACACCCGTCAATTCGGCCACGTTGCCCTATAACACGCCGTTGACAATCCGGGAAATTTATCAGCGAATGCGCAACACGTATTGCCGTTCCATTGGCGCCCAATTCATGCACATCGGCGACGCCGCCATCCGCCAATGGCTCCAGCATCGTATGGAGTTGGCCCAGAACCACATTGATCTCTCGCGCGAAGAACAAATCCGAATCCTGACCCGGCTAACTGACGCCGTCATTTTTGAGGAATTCCTCCGTAAAAAATTCCTGGGTGCAAAAACATTTTCCCTGGAAGGCTGCGAAACGCTCCTCCCATTGCTGGATTTGGCTGTTGAAAAAGCCGGAAGCCAGGATGTGCGCGACATTGTTATCGCCATGGCGCATCGCGGGCGGCTCAATGTGCTGGCCCATATTGCGGGGAAAGATTTCTCCCGGATTTTCCGCGAGTTCAGCGATAAAGAGCCGGAGGAATGGGAAGGCCGCGGCGATGTGAAATATCATAAGGGCCACAGCGGGTACTGGACCAGGGCGGACGGTGAGAACATCCATATTTCCCTTTGCTTCAATCCCAGCCACCTGGAATACGTCAATCCCGTCGCCATGGGCCGCACCCGGGCCCGTCAGGATCGGCACGGTGATTATGTGCGCCGCCAGGTATTTTGCCTGCTGATTCACGGCGACGCCGCTTTTGCCGGCGAAGGCATCGTGCAGGAAACGTTGAACTTGAGCGAACTTGCCGGATACTCGGTGGGCGGGACGCTGCACGTCGTGCTCAACAACCAGATTGGGTTTACCACCACGCCCGAAGAGTACCGTTCAACCGCTTATGCCACCGGCATTGCCCGTATGTTGCAGTCGCCGGTCTTTCACGTGAATGGAGAAGATCCGGAAGCCGTCGCCCAGGTGGTCAACCTTGCCCTGGATTTCCGCCAGGAATTTCAAAAGGACGTCTTTATTGACATGTATGGCTATCGCCGCCTCGGCCACAATGAGACGGACGAGCCCACCTTCACCCAGCCGGTTCTCTATCGCGCCATCAGCCAGCGCAAGAGCGTGCGGGAAGGGTATCTCGATCATCTTCAAAAATTGCACGGTGTGACCGCTGAGGAAGGTGAAAAAATCTCCCAGGAACGCCACGAAAATCTTGAGCGCGAACTGGCCGCCGCAAACCAGGGCAAAAATAACGGACACAACGGTCCCAAAAAAGGCGGCATTTGGAGCGATTATATCGGCGGTCCCGAGCCGCGCCAGGAAATCGAAACGGGCATCGCCCCTGACCGCATCTCCGCGCTCCTTCGCAAGCTTTGTGATATTCCGGCGCATTTCCATCTCCACCCGAAACTGCAACAAAATTTGGAGCGCCGCCGGGAAATGGCCGATGGCAAAGTGCCTCTGGATTGGGCCGCCGGCGAGGCGCTGGCCATGGCGTCGCTCGCTGAGGAAGGCGCGCGCATCCGGTTGACCGGCCAGGACTGCGCCCGCGGCACGTTCAGCCATCGTCACGCCGTTTTATACGATTACGAGAACGGTACCCCCTATAGCCCGCTCCAGCATTTATCGGATAAACAGGCGCCGGTTGAAATCGTCAACAGCCCGCTCTGCGAGTCCGGTGCACTGGGTTTTGAATATGGCTACACCCTTGATTTTCCCGAAGCGCTCGTGATGTGGGAAGCGCAATTCGGCGATTTCGTCAACGTCGCGCAGCCCATTTTGGACCAATTCATTTCGAGCGCGGAGGACAAATGGCGCCGCCTTTCCGCCCTGGTCATGCTCTTGCCTCACGGGTTCGAAGGTATGGGTCCGGAACATTCCAGCGCGCGCATCGAACGATTTCTCACCCTGGCCGCCGAGGACAATATTCAAATCGTTCAGCCAACCACGCCCGCGCAACTCTTCCATCTATTGCGCCGCCAGCAACTTCGTAAATGGCGTAAACCGCTGGTTGTCTTTACTCCCAAGAGCCTGTTGCGCCATCCCAAAGTGGTTTCTCCGCTGTCCGATTTTGCGTCCGGCCATTTCCAGAAATTTCTCGTCGACGATCTGCCGCCGCAGGGTATCAACCGAATTTTGCTTTGCACCGGAAAAATCTATTTCGAACTGCTGGCCTATCGCGAACAGCACCAGCGCAATAACACGGCCATCATCCGCATCGAACAGCTCTATCCGTTGCGCGACGAACTGCTTGAGCAAATCCTGGCGCCTTACGCGGATGGCACCCGCGCGTTATGGGTGCAGGAAGAGCCGTTCAACATGGGCGCATGGCGTTATCTTCACGAAAAATTTGGAAAACATCTCTTTGGCCGCTTGCCATTCGCTCCCATCAGCCGGCATGAATCCGCCAGCCCGGCCACCGGTTCCTCCAACGCTCACAAACTGGAGCAGCGGCATCTGATCGAGCGCGCTTTCGGAGATAGCGAAGACGCGGTCCCGCCGCCGGCTGGCCGCGCCTCGGCCTCGCCCAAAACCCAGGCAGCAGCGCCGCGCGCGTGAGCAATAACAATTCAGGTCCAATCAAACCATCAAATCCATGTCCATTGAATTAACCATTCCCAGTGTCGGCGAATCCATTACCGAAGTTCAAATTGCCGAATGGCTCAAAGCCGATGGCGATGCCGTCAAAAAAGACGAAAATGTCGCTGTCATCGATTCGGAAAAGACCACGTTTGAATTGCCCGCGCCGGAGGATGGCAAATTAAAGATTTTGCGCCAGGCCGGCGAAACCATCCAGGTGGGCGGCGTCGTGGGCCGCATTGAATCCAACGGCGAATCCGCCAAAGCCGAACCCGCTTCGAAGAAAGCCAAAGAACCCGAGAAAGCGCCCGCGCCGAAAAAAGAAGCGCCCAAAGCCGCCGAAGAGAAACCTAAGGCCGAAGTGAAGGCTGAAAAACCGGCCCAGGCTCCGGCCCCGCGCACTTCAGCAAGCGGTTCCGGCACAAAACAGTCGTCTGTTCCCGGCCGCGAACTGGAAGTCGTGCCCATGACGATGCTGCGCAAGACCGCGGCCAGGCGCCTGGCCGAAGCCAAGCAACAAATGGCCATGCTCACCACGTTCAATGAGGCCGACGTGAGCGCTGTGCAGGCCCTTCGCGCCGCGCACCAGGAGAGCTTTGAAAAACGTTATCAGGTCAAACTCGGATTCATGTCCTTCTTTGTGAAGGCGGTCATTGACGGGCTTAAACAATATCCCCAACTCAATGCCGAAATCCGCGACACCGACATTGTCTATCACGACTATTTCGACATCGGCGTCGCCATCGCCGGCGAACGCGGCCTCGTCGTTCCGGTATTGCGCAACGCGGAGCGCCTGAGCTTCGCCGATATCGAGAAGGCGATTGCCGATTTCGCCAAACGCTCCCGCGAAGGAAAATTAAAGCCCGACGAACTCGAAGGCGGCACGTTCACCATTACCAATGGCGGCGTGTTCGGCTCGCTGCTTTCGACTCCCATCATCAATCCGCCGCAAACGGGCATTTTGGGAATGCACTCAATCCAGGAACGCCCCATTGCGATGAACGGCCAGGTCGTCATCCGCCCCATGATGTACATCGCGCTCACCTATGATCACCGTCTCGTGGATGGCCGCGAAGCCGTGCTCTTCCTGCGCCGCATCAAAGAAGCCATCGAAAATCCAGCCCGTATGCTGATCGAGGTCTAGGGTAAAGGGGAACCGTCCTCGTTGTCGTCCTCGATTTGGCAACGGGGAATCCAAAACTAGCTATCGCGCCGGAGCGCCCGAGGCTGTTCCCGGCAGGTAAATCGTGAAAGCAGTGCCTTCCCCCTGTTTGGTATGAACGTGAAGGGCGCCGCTGGCCTCTTTGATCAGGCGATGAACGATGTTCAGCCCCAGGCCGGTGCCCTGTCGCGGTCCCTTGGTGGTGAAATAAGGATGAAAAATCTTCGGCAGAACTTCCGGGGGAATGCCCGGGCCGGTGTCGCGGACCCAGAGTTTGACCAGAGGCGCGGTGTTGTCCATGTTTTCCACGTTTAGCAGCCGGTCGTTCAGGCCGTCCTTGAACTTTGTTAAGTCCAGGGGCGCACGCAGGACTTCGCCGCCTACATCCACCCGATGCCGCTGTGGCGTACATTGAAAGGCATTCACCGCCAGATTGAGCAGCACCTGAATTAAATCAGTGCCATTGATCTTGACGCCGATGTCCTCGGGAAGGGGCGTAACCGCAAAATCATTTTCGTGCAGGCTGGGATGCACTCGAATGAGTTGCTCCAAGTCGCGGAACAATTGGTTGACGCTGATGCGCGGGGCGTGTTCATCCGCCTGCCGCCGGAGAAAACCCAGGTAGCGCCGGGAAATTTCGACGCAATTACCCGTCTGCCGGGCAATGATGCGGAGCCGGTCCTTGATAAATTCCAGGTCTTCCAATTCCATTCGCGTGGAATGACTGACCTTTTGGTTGAGCACTTGAACAAAACCGGAAATCACCGTGAGCGGGCCGTTGATGTCGTGAATGATGCTCGCGTAAATATCGCCGCGGGTTTTGGCGATTTGTTCCTCAACTTTTTGCG
This sequence comes from Verrucomicrobiia bacterium, assembly GCA_035933915.1. Lineage (GTDB taxonomy): Bacteria > Verrucomicrobiota > Verrucomicrobiia > Limisphaerales > UBA11358 > UBA11358. The sequence goes on along the minus strand of DASYYL010000234.1, from coordinate 9,789 downwards.
CCTGCAATTCGGCGAGTAGTTCCTGGACTTTTTCGGCGTCTTTGTGAATTTCGCCTTCGAGCCGGCGGCGCTGCATCGCCTGGGCCACGGCGCCGCGCATGGTGGCAATATCGAACGGTTTATTGATGTAATCGCACGCGCGCAACCGCAAAGCCTGGCGGATGGTGTCGGTGGTTTCAAACGCCGTCATCATGATCGCCTCGATATTCGGGCAGACAAACTTGAGGCGTTCCAGGACTTCGATGCCGGACATGCCGGCCATGCGAATGTCCAGCACGGCGACGTCGATGTCATTCTTTTGCGCGAGATCAATCGCAGCCGGGCCGTCTTCGGCGATGAGCAGGTCGTAGTCGTCTTTGAATATGACCCTCAATGATTGGCGCGGCCCGTCCTCGTCATCCACAATCAACAATGTTCCCCGGCGTTTGGGCAAAACGGCTGGCTCAGACTCGTTTTCAACTGGTTCTGCGGTTAATGCCATGCTGATAAGGTCTTTTACAACTTTGACCCAAATGTATATTGAATACGGTCGTGCTCAAGTAAAAAGTTCATTTACGCAAATGCCTCGCTCGGCGGATGCGGTTCATAAAGCTCCTCTAGAAAACGGATTTCCTCATCTGAAAGTTTGACGGAGAGCGCGGCCACGGCATCTTCGAGATGGTGCGGTTTGGTGGCGCCAATGATGGGCGAGGTGACGACGGATTTGTGGAATTGCCAGGCCAGGGCGATTTGCGAGGGCGGCACGCCGCGCTTCGTTGCCAGTTCGTTCACGCGGTCAATGATCGGTTTGTCCAGATCCACGGTCTTGCTATAGAGGCGTTGGGCAAATTGGTCGCTTTTGGCGCGTTCGGTCGGTGGTTGCTCAGCCCAGGGTCGCGCGAGCCGGCCGCGCGCCAGCGGCGACCAGGGCGTGACGCCGATGCCTTCGGACGCGCAAAGCCGGAGCATTTCGCGTTCTTCCTCCCGGTAGAGCAGATTATAATAGTTCTGCATTGAAATAAATTTCGCCCATCCATTGGCGCGTTGAATTCCGATGGCTTTCATAAACTGCCAGGCATACATCGACGACGCACCCAGGTAACGCGCCTTGCCCGCGCGAACGACATCGTTGAGAGTTTCCAGAGTTTCCTCCAGCGGCGTCTCATAATCAAACCGGTGGATGATGTAGAGGTCAATGTAGTCGGTGCCGAGCCGTTGCAGGCTTTTGTCCACTTCGCACAGGATGGCCTTACGCGAAAGGCCTCGCCCATTGGGGTCGGGCCGAACCGCGCCGTTGACTTTGGTGGCGATGACCAGTTCATCGCGGCGGGCAAAATCGCGGATGGCGCGGCCCAGGACCGACTCGCTGTCGCCGATGGAATAGACGTTGGCCGTGTCGAAAAAATTGATTCCTAGGTCGAGAGCTCGTTTGATGAACGGGCGACTATCTTCCTCAGTGAGGGTCCACGCCCAGCTAATCATGCCCGGCCAGGGCGTGACTTTGGCTTTGCCGTAGCTCATGCAGCCCAGGCAAAGGCGTGAAACCTGCATTCCGGTGTTTCCTAATCTTGTGTAATTCATTTTATTCTCTCTTTCCTTGTCATTATTGAAAACTGTGCAAAAAGAAAATGACCGGATTGCATGATGCAATCGCTTTTCATCGGCTGAAAGTATTTTTGAGCAGAATTTTAAGTTTTTTCAGAGGGCGCGGATTTTGGGAACTTTTCTTCAACTGATATTTCTGCGCCCAACGCGTTCTCGCGTCCTCTCAATGAATGGCGGCTGGCGGATCGGATTGAACCCGGGCAGCTTTAAGAATTTCCGACACGATTTGGTCTGAGAGATCTCCGCTCGTGGGGAAAATCATTTGCAGGTGGCCCTGGGCGTTCACGATCATCGTTCGAAAATTATGGTTGATAGTACCGCCGCTGGCATCGTATTCAACTCCCGCTCCCCGGGCCAGTTCGGCAATTTTATCCTTTGGTCCCGTAAAAAAGCTCCAGTGCGCCGGATCGTAGTGATAACTTTTTCCGTAATTGAGCAACGTTTCAGGCGTGTCAAATTCCGGGTCAAACGAGACGGAAATAAAATGCCAATTCGTCGGCGCATTCTTCATGGCCTCGAGCTTTTCCGATGCTTCCTGGAAATTTCGCGAGAGCCGCGGACAAAAATCCGGCAACGGGCACCGCGTGTAGAAAAATGTCACCGCCAGGGCTTGTCCGTGGAAATCATTGAAACTCATTGCCTGTCCCAATTCGTTGGTGAATTTGTAGTCGAGCAACGGAGTGCGCTTCCCGGTTGTTGTTTTTGATGCAGGATTGCCGGGCACGTTTTCCTTTTCGAAAGCAACCGCGCCAATTTTGAGAAAATGGTCGGCCCAACTTTCATCTTGATCCACATGCAGTTGGAATTTGACTTGGTCTCCGCGATCCAGGCCGGAGACAGCATCAGGGGTTTTTAGTGGAAACGGCATCGTCATCGCTTCCATGTAATTGGAAATGATCTCGTTTTTTATGACCACTTCGTTCTTGCCCGGCTCAATTTTGATAATGACGCCTCGTACGTCGAAAGTCCGTGAGGTCGCCGTCGCGTCTGTCTGGGCCGCAAGAGTTGCCGCGCCGAGCAGCAAAATCGCGGCAAAAAGGCCGGCGAGCGATTGAGATGGAAAATTCCGCAAATGGCGGAGTTCACGGATTCGGCAATTGTCCCACACGATAGTAATTTTGCGCGTTGGTGGCATTCACATCCACGTACACCGCAGGATTAATTGCCGCAGTGTTCGTTGTCAAGGTCGCCCAGGTCGTCAGGTTCGTTGACCGTTCGACAACGTATTTCAAACCGACGTTATCCAGATAACTAAATTGAAAACTCCCGGCAGATTTCAAAATATTGGACAACGTCACTGACACTGGCGTGACCACGCTGATGGCGACTGAATTCGTTGCAGATAAATCGCTATTATCCAATGCAATGGCCGTGAGTGTATAGTTCCCGGCAGCTAAATTTGCCGCCACGGCTGAAAATGGCGGACTGGAGACATTGGCCAGAACGCTCGAATTCACCAGAAATTGTACGTTCGTTACTGTGCCGCCTCCATTGGTTGCCGAAGCGTGGATGGTCACGCTGGCGGGCGCGGCGAAGACGCTGCCTGAAACCGGATTGGTTATGCCGACGGCGGGCGGGCCGGCAGTGGTGACGATGACCTCTCCGGTCATGCCCGATCCAAAATGCAGCGAGCAGTAATAGTTATAGACGCCGGAAGTGGTAAACGTATTGGTGAACATGTGTCCAGGGGTGCCGATCAACCCGGTGTCCCATAAGCCGCTGGGTGCCCCGTTGTCATCGCCATGGATGCCGTTGGTGCCGCTGGTAGTGGAATGCGGCGTGGAGTTGGCCCAGAACCACGCCACGGAATCACCCACCGAAATAAGCACATTCGTGGGCGAAAAACGCAGGTTCCCGCCAAAGCCGATGACTACGTTGGTCGTTATCCCGCTCATACTGGCCACGACGACCTGCCCGGTCATGCCCCAGCTATGATGCAGCGTGCAGTAATAGGAAAAAATGCCGGCAGCGCTAAATGTATTGGTAAATGTATGTCCCATGCCGCTGACGACCGTGGAATCCCATAACCCGGAAGGCACTCCATTGTCGTCGCCGGGGGCGCCGTTGGTGCCGCTGGTGGTGGAATGCGGCGTGGTGTTGGCCCATTGCCAAATCACCGAATCACCCTGGGAAATAAATACGTTCGTGGGCGAAAATACGAGGCCGCCGTTAAAACCAACGCTAACATTTGCCGTGGCGCCGAAGCCTGGTTGCAATGAAGCAAAAAATGCCGCTAGCGCGGCAACTGCGAGTATTTTGATGGTAATTTTCATAATATACCTCATGGTCAACGCTCCTAAGATGTGCTAGAACCCGTTTTGTTCCCGACAGCCAGGGAACAATAGGCCGCGCAGCGTCTCTTATTTTATGCCGCGTGAATCATCAGGCCATCGCCGCGACAAACTCTGCCACCGCTTTAGCGCTTTAATTGGCCTTTCAGCCATCATGGCAGCGTTCTTGATCTCGTGCGCCACACGTTCACCTACGGTCATGGCCCCGCTTCAAATTCCGGGCGCGCACTACGTCGGCAATCAGGCCTGCGCCGATTGTCACGCGGACATTGTTCGGGAATTTCCTTCCAGCCCGCATGCCCGGTTGCATATTCAGGACGCGGCCATGGCAGGGCAGGGCGGATGCGAATCCTGTCACGGTCCGGGCAGCGAACATATCCGGACTGGTGGCGCGGCTGGCCTCATCATTAACCCCGGCAAAAACCCGGCCTCGTGTTTCCAATGCCATCTCGACGCGCAGGCCGAATTCAATTTGCCCCAGCATCATCCGGTCAATGAAGGCTTCATGAGTTGCGTGGATTGCCATGACCCGCACGGGGGCGACATCTACAAGCCGGGGCGCGGCCTGGCGATGGCCCGGCAGAATGAAAGTTGTGAACGCTGTCACGTGGCCCAAAACCGGCCCGTAGTTTTTGAGCATGAAGCGGTGCACGAAGGCTGTACCGTCTGCCATAACCCGCATGGTTCCATTAACGCCAAGTTGCTCGTCGACAATGACCCCAACCTTTGCATGCGTTGCCACTCCCAGGCGCAGGGACCAAACGTTCCCGCCGGTAAGATATTCATCGGCAATACGGACCACACCCAACTTCTTCCCTTAGGCACCTGTTGGACAGCTGGTTGCCATACCGCGGTCCATGGTTCAAACGTAGACCCGTGGCTGCTGTATTGAACGCTTTCAGCATGAAAGCATTTATCGAACAAACCGCCAATCCGTTGACGCATCAATCCGCTTTCGTCCTCGTCCTCGTCCTCGTGCTCGACTTGGCTCCCAAAAAAATCCTGGCCTCGGACGATGCCACGAACTCATTGCCTCCGCCGGCCAACGTTCAGATCGTTTTTGACCGCGACATTCACTCCATTTTCGAAAACTCCTGCCTGCGCTGCCATGTCTCTCCAAAACCCAAAAGTCATTTTCGGCTTGATGAACGAGAACAAGCGCTCGCTGGCGGCGACAACAACACGAATGACATTGTCCCAGGAAACAGCCGTGACAGCCTGTTGATCGCCTATGTGGCCGGGCAAGTCCCGGATATGAAAATGCCTCCGCCTGGCAAGGGCAATCCGTTGACGCCCCAGCAAATCGGTTTATTGCGCGCATGGATCGACCAGGGCGCCAATTGGACAACCACAAACACTCCGCCGCCGCCGAGTTTAACATTGGAACCGGCCATTGGCGGATTTACTGTGCATGGCAACCAGGCGAAATTCCGTGAAATCCAGGAAACTCGTGAGGGCGTCTCCGGCGGCGCGGAGAAGTTTTCCTTCGAACAAACCACCCCGGATGAGAGGATTTCGCTCTCCGGAAGGGCGATTGTTCCCGATAACGATTATAATGTTCAACTGGCATTGGAAGAGGCCGGAGGCGGTTTTTTCCATTTCGGATTCGACCAATGGCGAAAGTATTACGCGACCGACGGCGGCTATGATCCCGCCGTTGTTCCGCCCGGCTTCAATTTCGATCGTGATCTATACGTGGACAATGGCCGTGTGTGGGCCGATTTCGGAATTAATTTGCCGCGCGATACAGAAATGGTCTTTGGCTATGAATACGACTATCGAAAAGGGAATGAAGCCACGCTCGATTGGACCAGCGCGGGCGGGGTAAATATTTATCCCGCCACTCAATCGCTCAACGAGCAGACGCACATCATCAAATTCGATTTGACGAAAACTTTTGACGATTGGCGCCTGGAAAACAACGGGCGCCTCGCGTTCTATACTCAAAACAACCAGGACATGGAATCAGGCAACTCTCTCACAGGAGACATGTACCATCAGACGCAGGGCATGGACACGCTGACCCTGGAAAAGCAATTACGGGACTGGTGGTTTGTAGACGGCGGATTTTACTATTCGAGGCTCAGCGCGGGCGATTTTTTTAATTATACGATCCTTCCCTCCTCAACTCCCACTTTAAGCAGCCAGCAGATCACGTTAAGCCGTCAGTCGGAAATCTTCAGCGTTGCCAGCCTGTTCACGCCGATGAATCGCACGACGGTTTCTCTCGGCACACAAAACGAATGGACGCGCGACAGAGGATTCGGCGAGAGCGTTCCCGATTTTGAACAGTTCGTCAATGTGCCCGCCGGCTCCACCTTGAGTCAATTTAAAGCGTCTCAGTATGCCAACTTCCGCTACATGAAAATCCCGTATACAGTCGTTTCAGGCGACGCGCAATTCAGCGAGGAAAATTACGGTATTGATCAGAACCAGGACACGACCATTCTGCAGCGTCAGACCGCCGCGAATAGATTCCGTTACGATCTGAAAACCGGGTTCAGCACGTCGCCGTGGCAGACAACCGATCTAACCGTGCAATATGAGCGGCAAGCCAGTCTCACCACCTACAATCAGCTTGAGGATGTTTGGGAATTCGGTGGCAGCCCGGCCCCGACTAATGGTTACCCGGCTTTCATTCTGGATCGCAATATCACGAGCGACCAGTTTGAGACGAAACTGGTTTTGCGCCCGTTGATCTGGCTCAAGACCACCCTCACGTACCAGATTACGGAAACCGATTATTCCACAAAAACCGATCCATACCTCATACCAGCCGTCGAGCCGGGCGGCTTCATTGTGGACGGTCATTACGACTTGCAAACCTGCGGCATCAGCACCACGGCCACACCATGGCGCCCGCTCTTTTTGTTGGGCGCGTTCACGTACAGCGACTCGCGCCTAGAGACCGCGGACGATGGCGGCCTGATGGTTCCTTATGAAGGCAATATCCTTACCGTGAACGCGACAGCCACCTTGCTCTTAACCCGAAAATCCAGTCTCCAGCTATCGTACTATTTTTCCGGCGCCGATTACGGCCAGAATTTCGCAGCGGGAGGGGGTGTCCCGGCGGGGCTGAATTATCATCGGCACGACCTGATTGCCGGCCTCACCCGGCAATTGACGAAGAACTTATCCGGCACGCTCCGTTACGAGTTTTCACAATATTCCGAACCCTCCAGCGGCACTTTGAACAACTTCACAGCAAACGGTTTTATGGCGATATTGACGTATCATTGGCGGTAAACAGACGCATTATTCATTTGCAATCAATGAAAAACAGCCAAATTATAGTCCAAAAAAGTCAAAACGATGGAACATTCGCGGTACTAATCACTCTTAGATGTGGCGAAATGACAATGACCTATGGCCAGGGTCCTGGAATTTGAAAGTGTCGTGGCTCATCATTATGGGCCGCTGTACCAATTTGCTTTTAGCCTTACCCGCAATGAAGCGGAGGCTTGCGATTTGACACAGCAGACCTTCTACATCTGGGCAGCCAAAGGCCATCAATTGCGCGACATAACGAAAGTGAAGACCTGGCTGTTTACAACCTTGCACCGCGAGTTTTTAGGCGCGCGGCGGCGGCAAACCCGCTTTCCGCACGTCGAATTGGACGATGCGACCGCCGATCTGCCGGCCGTCCCGCCGGCAAGTGTCAACCAACTGGATTCGGAACAGTTGCTCGAAGCGCTCGGCCAGTTAGACGAAGTGTATCGCGCCGCCGTCGTCCTCTTTTATTTGGAAGACTACTCTTATAACGAAATCGCCCAGGTCCTCGACATCCCGTTGGGGACTGTGAAATCCCGTCTCACCCGCGGCCTCCACCGGCTGCACCAATTGCTTACCAACGTCCCCCCAAAATGATGAATCCCACCCAGGCCAAACAAATTTTATCAATCTATCGCCCTGGTACGGCAGATGCGGATGACCCGGAAATCGCCGAGGCCCTCTCGCTGGTTCGCGGCGATGCCGAGTTGTCGAGGTGGTTCGATGAGCATTGCGTGCGGCAGAACGTGTTGCGTGAAAAACTCCGCGAGGTTGCCCTGCCTGCCGCATTGCGCGAGCAAATCATCTCCGAGCGCGCCGCCAAGATGAGGGCAGCCTCACGACGCGAGAAACTCACGGCGATAGGCGCGGTCGCGGCAATTCTGGTTTCGCTCGCCCTGCTCGCCGCATTCTATTTGCCCCGCAATCAAACCGTCCCGGTCCTTCCCAATACGCTGGCAAACTATCAAAGCCAGATGACCGGCGTTGCCCTGAGTGGATACTATATGACCGCCATGACCAACCTCGACCAGGTGCATTCATGGCTGGCTCAAAACCACGGGCCGTCCGACTATATTCTGCCCGCGGGCTTGAAAAAAGCGGCCGTGACCGGTTGCACTGTCCAGCCCTGGAAAGACGCCAAAGCTTCAATGATTTGCTTCCGCCAGGGCAAGACACTGCCGCCGGGACAGCCTGGTGACCTCTGGCTCCTGGTCGTTGATCAATCAACAGTCAAGGACCCTCCCGCCGCCGCCTCACCAACTTTCACGACTATCAATGGCTTGATTACCGCGACCTGGACCCAGGGCGGCAAGCTGTACCTTCTGGCTGCCAAAGGCGACGAACAAACGATTCAAAAGTATTTATGATAAAAGAAATCTTCGCTTTTCTTTCAAATATCTCTTGATTGTAACTGTGACACTGTGGTATTCGTCTAAGCGTTCAATGAAACCTTGCTTGAAGATATCAGCCGTGAGTTTGCCGGCCCCGAAAGCTATCGGGGCGCGTCATAGCCGGTATAACCGGGTCTATGTCTTTGGCCGTGGTCTGTCCACGCCAGCCGTTTGGCAAACCGCTAATGGCAATCTGGATAGGCCCGGTGTAAGCAGGTAAGGAATAAAATAGTACTTTTTAACCCTGCTTACCCGAAGGTAGGCAGGTTTTTTTATTTATCGGGGCGGTGCTGGTGCGGCGCTGTTTGCCAGTGGCGCTGCCACCGCCGCCACTCAGTTTGCCATCACTTTAACCGATTGAAAGTCAACTAACTGTGAAACACAAATAAGAGACATCCAGGTGATGTCAGGTAGCGACAACTTAAAAATGGCGCAAGAGGGCCAATGCTCTCAACCGGTGGAGTGTATCTATAAACTGCCGGAATCAGCGCCGAAACAATTTTACCTGAATTTACAAATTAAGGGCTTCGGAGGAGGTGTGCCCATAAACACCGAAACAGCCGCCGTGAAACCGCGGGTTGGTATCGCAAGATAGCAAGAGGTGTTTGTTCTTTGTTGAAATGGCACGGGCCGGGGGCGATTCGAATGCAGAATGCAAAATGGAGACTGCAGAATGCCCCCGGCCCTATTTCCGGCGCGCTGCCGCCAATTGGCTTATCCGTTTCGTTTCGCTGTGTTTAGCGACGAAATGAAAATTGCCACAAGTTCATTTGCTTCATTTAGGAGCGGCGCGGCCGTTTTTGCATCGGTTTTGAGCGAAGCTAAAAGCAGCTCGATCCAATAGCCGGACTCATCAGCTTCCTCTAATACATCGCCAATTTTGGAGATAAATGTCGGCTTCGATTTTGCGCGACACGCGGCGCGATAATTTGCTCCGACAGATGTTCCCGAGCGAAGCAATTGTCGGGTCAGAATCCTGGTGCTTTCGTCCTTGGGGAGACTTTCGCAAAATTGGATTATCTGCAGGGCAAATTGTTTGGTTCGAATTTGTAGGTCTTGGTGTTTCATAGGGCTCGCATTTTGCATTTTACATTCTCAGTTTTGCAATTAAATACGCCGAGCGCCAGCTTGCGCAGCAGAGTCTCCAAAACTCCGTTTGCCTGGGGCAGCACCAGGGCGGCGTGCCAATTTTTCCGGGGTCGTGGCAGACAAGCAATGCACTTGCCCTGCAAGCAAGCTGATGTGGGAGCATT
>DASYYL010000189.1:0-11843 GCA_035933915.1 Verrucomicrobiia bacterium | reverse complement strand
CGAACCGGAACTGACAGAATTTTATCGCGCAGTCGCCGGACATCTTCTCGTCAATTGCGAGACCGAACCGGGCAGCAACCGTCGTTTCGCCCGCGTGGGCTCATTCAGGTACGGCGTCTATCCGAATGAATCCTGCATGATGATCCTTGACCTGGATCGCCGCGGTTATCATCAGATCGCCGAGGATTGTCTCGATACCTGGCTGCATTATCAGGGCACCGCGGGAATGCCGGGCGATTTTGAATCCACCAATGGCGTTCTCTACGGTGCCGGTGGTTATGAAGCCGGCGGTTACAACCAGAACCAGGGATGGATTCTATGGACGCTGGCGCGGCATTACCGTTTCACCCGCGATACGGCATGGTTGCAGCGAGTGGCCCCGAATATCGTTTCCGGCGCGGACTGGATCATTCGTGAAACGGCGCGCACTGCGAATCGGCCTGACCTCGGCAATGGACTTTTGCCACCGGGCGACCTGGAAGATATCAGCGATTGGTGGACGTGGCTTTCTACCAGTTGTTATACCTGGCGCGGGTTGGATGGCGCGGCATGGGCGCTCGAACAAATTCATGATCCAACCGCTTCCCGCATTCGCGCAGCCGCCGATGCTTTTCATAAAAATCTGATAGATCATTTCCTGGCCGCTTCTGAACTTTCACCGGTCGTGCGTTTGCGCAACGGAACGGCGGTCCCACAAATTCCGTCTTATGCCCAAAGCCGCGGCCGCAGTTTCGGCTGGATTCGCGAAACGCTCGAAGGCGCTATGCACCTGATTATTACCAGAGCCATTGACCCGAACTCGCTCCGCGCCACCTGGATCCTGGAAGATTACGAGGATAACCTTTTCCTTTCTGACCACTACGGCTATCAGGTACCCGATTTCGACAAGTACTGGTTCAGCCGCGGCGGAATGTCCATGCAAGCGTGCCTGCTGCTCTCCCCCGAGGCTTACCTCGGTCGCGATGATGTAAAACAAGCCCTGCGCGCCATGTTCAACGCCATTGCTCTTAACCATTTTCCCGACGTTCACATGAACGCCGAGCATGCGCTCCCGGAAATGAGCGATTGGCTCGGAGACGTCTATAAGTCTTCCGATGAGGCCAATATTTGCGGCTGGCTCCGCGAACTTTTTGTTCGCGAGGATGCCGGTGATCTTTTAGTGGGCCAGGCGGTTCCGCGCGATTGGTTGAAACCAGGTCAAATGTGCGGAATCGAAAACGCCGCGACATATTTCGGCAACACCTCGATCCTCTATCAAGGCAGTGCAGGCAGCATCACGGCAAAATTTCGAGGGCCGACCCGAAACCCGCCACGCGAAATCCGCCTCCGTTTCCGGACGCCCGGAGAACAACCCCTCGCAAGCGTCACGGTAAATAGCAAACCCTGGAAGAACCTCGACCGCGACTGGGTCATCCTCCCCGGAAACATCGGCCGCGCCGTCATTATTGCCACCTACTGATACGTTCGCACGATCCAGGATGACGAAGCGCAGACTTCCAAGTCTGCTGTATCGCGGGTTTCCAAACCTGCTGGTCGTCCCTGCCGGTTGCTTTCCGAATTACATGCCACGTCCGCCGGCTGTTCCCTCTCCGCTCCCACACGGCGCGCCGAAGTCAAACAAAGGCGGGTCGGATGGGAGAGGAGAGGGTCAGGGTGAGGTGAGGGTTAGAGTTCATGAGGAGGGAGAATCTTTCAATCCAACTCCGCCGCCAAACATACATCTCAACCTTTATCCCGCCGGTTAACGTTAATGTAACACCTTAACCATTTGAGGCTCAAGAATGTAACGGGCCATCGACGATTTGTAACGGGGCATGTAACGCCTTAAACTATTGTCAATCAACAATGTAACGCCTGTAACGGGCTAAAACTTCATTGCATATAATCATTCTCATCGCCATCATCGGTGTTCGACACTCGCTGTAGGCCCCAACGCCGCAACCACACATTGCCCATACCAACGCGCGAAATAATCATTCGGATGCAGCGGATCATTCATGCAATCTTTCGGCTTCTTGGCAGCATAAACTCGCTCGCTGATGGCCGTCATATCCACAAACTGCACACCCGGTCCGGTCATTGCCTTCATCCTTTTTGCATAGTCACCCACGGCCTCCCAATATGCCGAATTCGTCGTGTACTCCGGATCATATCGCAGCGGCGAAATCAGCAGAAATTCCGTCTTCGGATTTTGTGCGCGAACGGTATGGATGATATCGGTAATATTAGCCTCGAAACCATCCGGCGAAATACTCCAGAAATCATTTTGACCGAAAGCAATCAACACCAGGTCCGGGTCGAGCGAATTAACCATGCGTTGCGCGTAGTCCCTGCCCCACTCAGAAGTCGCGCCGCTTTGGGAGGAATTATAAAAACGAATACGGCGGTCCCCATAAACCTTTTCCAACCGATGCACGACAAGCTCCGGCCACGGCGGCAGGTACGGGCGAATATGCGACAACCGGCTCTCGCCGTACCCGTGCGTAATGCTGTCTCCGTATGCCACGATCGTGAGGGGCTTATGTGCTTTTAGCTTTCGCATCGTGCCAGGAAGCTCGTCCCCGAGATATTCGGGTAATGGATTCGTCCAGACGTCGTCATGTTCGTAGGTGACCATCACCTGTTTGCCGCCAATCACATTCCATTTATATTCACCCTTTTGCAGGTCTTCATAACGCACCTGCGGCATTCTGGATGACACCGTGCAACGCAAAGTCCGGCCATCCAACGCGTAATCCACTCCCTCGATATAATTAGTCGTCAGTCCATAGTCCCGAACCGAAATAATCCGTTCCGGACGGAACATCAATCGTCCAGAAGCAGGCTTGCCATTCTCTAACAACATTAAAACCGCCTCGTTATGGATTTCAGGGCCCAGCCAAAACGGCTGCATGGCTTCGCCCAAATCGCAGGCGGGTTTCAAGCGAATCGCGTTTTCATCCGGCATGTCCATCCCCACGTGCTCGACAAAAACAGATCCCCCGGATGAATCCTTCGAAAGAATTATCTGCACCCACTTTGTCAATGGATGCGGCTGCATGTAGTGCTCGATCTTTTGTGGATTCATTCCCTTTAGTTTGATGTCACTGGTTGAATCCACTTTCATGAGCTCGCGGCCATGCTTGTCGAGAAAGCGCAGAGTCAAAACCCAATCATTCGTGTCCGGCGATTGGATTATGGCGGACAGCGTGAATGGATTGCCACTGCCGGTTTCGATCCGCTGAGCAATTGAACCAGCGCCCGGTCCGATGCAGGCAAATACCATGCTCTTGCCGACCAGGACATTCGTTTGCAAACGAACATCACCGGAAACCTGCCAGCTTTTCAACCCCGCCACGAACCCACCATTGACTACCTTCTCATCCTGACCGAACGCAAACCCAACACAAAGGGTCATCCAAAGACATACAACAGTAACGAATGATCTAAGGGCTGAAAACCCGCAATGTGATAACCCGGCCTGGAGGGCCGGGTCGCGGTCCCAAACAAATTGTCCCCCGCCCTGTAAGGGCGGAACAAGTCGAGGGAAAAGGGAATCTTGTTTGTTCAAATGCTCGGCCTGAAATGCCAGGTCATTTCAAAAATTCTGTGCATTCTGTCTAAATCTCGTAATCAAAGATTATCGTATCGGCGCGAATGGGATTTAATAATTTCTGCACCACGCGCTGATGCTCCGGGTGCGGGAAATAACCATCCAGGGCCGCCCGATTTTTAAAGTGAAAGGTCAGGCCGTGCGTAAAGCCTTTGCCGCGTTCAGAGAAGTTGACACCGGCGGATACGTCCACGATGCCCGGGATTTTGTCCTTCAGGTCCCGAAGCTCCATCATCACTGTGTCAATCGCTTCCTGACTCGCATTCTCCGTCCAACGAAGTAAAACAATGTGTACGATCATATATAATCTTCTCCATTCAGGATAAAGAGTGATGCGACAGGCAAAAATGAAAATCAAGTAAACAATCATTCGAAGAGGGAAATCCCGGTCAATAATTGGAATTGCAATTTTGGGCGGGCGGCCAATCATTTCCCCTTACCCCTTTAAATTTATGGAAACAACCAAACCGGTTTCGAAGGCCCGGCTGGTCCTGACCTGGGCGATGATTGTCGGCTGGATTATTGCCATCGCGTGTATCTGTTTCTGGCGCGGTCATGCCATGTCGAATGCCACGCAGACCGATGAATCCGAATCGGGAGCCCCGCCAGTCGTCCACTCCATCGCTTTGTTCATTATCGGCCTGTTCTTTCTGGTGCCGTCGGTGGCGGCCTATTTGGGTTTGGTTTTCTCCTCCTTCCTCACGTTTAACTACAAGCATCCCGTTTGGCATTCGGTCAAGGCGAAGATGTACCTCTTTAATATTTTCGTCGCCGTGGGCATTCCGCTGGGCTTGGGCTTTATGTTGGCGGCATTTACCTGGCCGGTTTTGAGCGGATTGGATTTGCCGCGGTCGCAGGCGAGCCTGTTGCCGGTCTTCGCAACCCTGGTAGGCTTTCAAGTGGCGCGATTGTGGGTGCTTATGTGGGCTCCCGCGGAAAAGTTGATGATTCGAAGGCGCCTGGGCGCGATGGGCGTCTCGGCGGAACAATTGAAGGGAGCGATGCTCGTGGGGATTTCGGACCCGGCCAGCGGATTCGTCAGACGATTCGGCGCGATTGAGGAGGACATGGGCGCGCTGTGGGTGCTGCCGGACCGCCTCGCATTTCGCGGGGACGTGGAACAATTTGACCTCGTGCGCGAGCAAATCACCGGCATCGAACGCAAGGCGGCCAACCGGAGCACATCCGTCCTGGCGGGAATCGCCCACGTGATTTTACAGGTGCGGCTGCCCGATGGCAGCGTTCGCCAGATGCGCTTGCATACGGAAGGCCATTGGACAATGGGCGAAAAGCGCCGGGCGATGGATGCGCTGGCGGCGGCGTTGGATGGCTGGTACGCGGGGCAGACTGCGGTAGCCGATCCAAGTTGAACCGGAGGGTGCGGCGTCGCGCGTGGTCCGCTTCGCCTTTGCTCACCGCTTCGCAGCGCGGGACTGCGCGGCAAGCGAGGACGACGAAATAGCATAGACTAAATGGATTGAAACGGGCGCATTCTCCGGGTAACATCCCGGCGAACACCAACAAACGGCGGGCATAAATGGATTATGACCAATCGGCACGATAAAATTCTCTTCTGGGGCTGTTTCATGGCCATGATTACCACCAGCTACGCATTTATCAGCCGGATGATTCTATGCAGCGGACAGTTCGCGACGGACTTTGGGTTGGACAAGGTATCGGTGGGCGAACTTCAGGGCGCGGGCCTCTGGCCCTTTGGCGTCAGCATCATTTTGTTCAGCCTGTTCATTGACCGCATTGGTTACAAGGTGGCGATGATTTATGCCTTTGTCAGTTACTTGCTCTATACCGCACTGGCGTTCGCGGCCTATCATGCGATTCACAGCTTGAGTGGCACGGCGCTCATGGCCGGGCAGAAACACGGGTTCCAATTGCTCTATTGGGGCAGCATTATTCTCGGTTTGGGCAATGGCACCGTCGAGGCATGCGCAAATCCGGTGGTCGCGACGATGTTCCAAACGGACAAGACCAAATGGCTCAACCGGCTGCACGCGGGCTGGCCGGGCGGACTCGTGCTGGGTGGAATTTGCACGATCTTCATCGAATCGCAAAATATCACCGACTGGCGGCTTTCGGTCGGGTTGATATTGATTCCCGCGCTTGTGTTTTTTTTCCTGCTCATCGGCGTGAAATTCCCCCGGAGCGAGCGCGAGCAGGCGGGCGTGAGTTATCTGGCTATGCTCAAGGAACTGGGCGCGTTTGGCGCGCTCGTCGGCTTCGGCCTGGTCTTTGCCCAACTCGGCCAGGTCTTTGACTGGAGCACTGGCCTGATATGGGGATTGACCGGCGCCGTCATGCTGGTTTTTGCCGTAGTCACCCGCTCATTCGGCCGTCCTCTCCTGGCGTTGCTCATCATCATCATGATGCCGCAGGCGACGACGGAGCTGGGCACCGATGGCTGGATTACATCCCTCATGCAGACGCCCATGCAAGCGGCTGGGCATAATCCGGCGTGGGTCCTGGTTTATACTTCGGCCATCATGGTGATACTGCGTTTTTGCGCCGGGCCGCTCGTTCATAAACTTTCACCACCGGGTTTATTGACGGCGTGCTCGGCGCTGGCCGCCATCGGCTTGTTTGCGCTTTCGAAAACCAACGGCGCCGGCATGCTCGCCATTTTTGCCGCGGCGACGCTGTATGGCGTGGGAAAAACCTTTTTCTGGCCGACCATTCTCGGACTGACTTCCGAGCAATGTCCCAGGGGCGGAGCGCTCACCTTGAATGCTGTGGGCGGCATCGGCATGCTGGCCGTGGGAATTTTGGGGGCGCCGTTCATCGGTTATTTGCAGGAAAGCTCCGCCACCGCGCAATTGGCCGCAACGAATCCCCCCATCTATCAAACAGTGACGGTCGAGAAGCATTATCTGCTGGGCAGCTATCGCGCGATTGATCCGTCCCAAAGCGCGGCCGTTACGGATAGCAAAGCCATTAGCGCCGCCATCAGCACCGGACAATTTGAGGCGCTGGCCAAAATGGCATTGTTCCCGGTGTTCACGCTCGGCTGCTATGTAGCGCTGATTTTCTATTTCAAATCCAAAGGCGAATATCGGGCGGTGGATCTGAAACGTTAAAACTTCATACACGCCCCCCAAAATAACACAATCAAACCGGTCACAATCAATCCTGCCGGGCTTCGAAGAACTTTTGCCAGCGGTGAGTAGAAAGAGAGCAGCATAATGACCGTCCATAATACGGTCGTTTGCGGTGTCCGCGTGGGCGCCTCTAATTCCACCAGGAGACCATGTTTGAAGCCGTTGTAATTTATCGGATTGGGATGTTCCATACCTCCCAGCGAAACTGAGCTGGACCGTGAAGGGGCTGACAACAGTGGCGACTGGACTGGGCACGAGCAATCCAATCGGGGTGTTTAGCGTGAAATTACCCAACGCAAACGTACTGGCGTTAAGCGTATAAATCCAGCCCCACCGGCGCGCTGCCAACCCCGTAATAGTTAAAGCTTACGAGCACTGTTCCGCCGTCAGGAATGGAAGAGTTCGTTGTTCGCTCAATGTAACAATAATCATTCGTCCCACTCGCCTGGTTAAACTCCGCGTAGTCAACGCCATCGGAATAGACGTCGCCGTTGGTATCGGTCAACACCAGTGAAAATACACCGTTACCTACGAGGTCCGGCGTGGTTCCGTTGAACACAAGCTGAACATTCGTAACCTCATGAACCGGAAAGTAAAGTTCCCCGTTGGAAGAAAACGAATGGGTCAAAACGCCATTGGCGGCGAGCACCAGACTGGAAAATGTATGCGGGCCCGTCAACGGTCAGCGTGCAGTCCAGGACCACGATGTCCTGGCCATCATAGTTGGTGTTATTGGGCCCAATCTGTGTGTCCGCTGTGAAAACCATGGCCGGAGCGCGCAACGCAATCGCTGATAGGAAAAAAGGGCAAATAGGCAATGATTCACTCCAGCAATAACGGTTTTCATAAAATTAAATGGTTAGTTCGGAGCCGCTGCGAGCATCGGCATAACCGATGCCAATTCGATTCTGCTCGCTTTATTTGGCTTTTTAGGAGCACATCCAAAAAGCATGCGTGAAAGTCACGCAAACTGCGTAAAATTTTTGCGCTCAATGGAAAGGCTCCTCTTTTTTGAGTTGCAGTTCATCGAATATAACGTTGCACATCCGGGCTTCCGAAACCCAATGGCAATATACGATTATATGCTGATATCAATGTCATTGTAAAAGCAAAACTGATGGTTGTCATGCCGACTTTCATCGCAGTGCGCATGCAGAATTGGAGGCTTTCGCCGGCCAATCTGGCGTTGCTGTTAGCATTACCTTTCTACTTGTCTGTAAAGGAGGCCCGGCAAAAAGTTACAATTCTTTGCCCTCTGAGACGACTCCAATAGACCTTAATGGGCCACAAATCGGACGCGTTCCTGTTCAACCCGCCGCAGAGAATTAAATTGGACGCGTTTCCATAAAGCGAATAGTTTTGCGCGTGCTGAAGCCAAATTCCAGATTACGCATCGCATTTTTGACGCATGAGCCCTTCTTTCCGCCCTCCGGCGGCGGCTCGGCCGAGGCTGTTTATTTGGTCAAGGAAATGGTTCGTCACGGCCATGAGGTTCACATTTTTTGCCCGCAAATCGCCGAACCCGAAAATGTGGCAAAACGTTTCGGGGTGCGCCTGCATGAGTTCAAGAAATGGAAAATGGGCCGATACGCCCGGCTGCGGAACCTGAAGTATCTCGCTTATCCATTCAATTTGGAGCGCATGGTCGCCGGGGCCGCCAGGGAAGCAAAATTCGACCTGGTTTTTTCGCAACACGCCATATCCGCCGTGGCCGCAGGCAAATTGAAGAGGAAATTGAATATACCGGTGGTGATGAATTTCCCGGACCTGCTCACCGGATTCATGGAAACCTGGCCTGCCTGGGCCGCGCCACGGCCGCTCATTCAAGCGCTCGAACGCTACGAAATTTCCATGCCCGTCCGTTACGGCGTCGATGCCGCGCTGACCGTATCCGACTCCCTCGCAGACCTTTTTGCCGGGCGCGGTTTTCCGCGCGACCGAATTTTGCCAATCTATTACGGCTACGATTCGGATAAATTTCCGTTCGTCGCCCGAAAAGTCGACAAACGCCGTCCGCCCGTCATTGTCATGCATGGTTCGTTTGATGCCCATCACCTGGGCAATATCGCGCTGGGCGCAATTCGCTACGTCACAAAGCGCAAGCCCGAGGCCGTCTTTCGATTTGTGGGCCGGGAGACTTCTTCACTTCAGGCTTTCTTGCGCCGCGCAAAGAGTGAACTGCCGGCTCTGAAAGTTGAAACGACAGGTTTCGTTCCTTACGATGAACTGGCAAAGCACCTGGCTGACGCGAATGTAGGGATGGTTCCCTATGAAGAATCGGCGGGCACGCATTGCGCCTTTGTGGCAAAGGTCGTCGAATATGTCGCCAGCGGCCTGCCGTCGGTCTGCACTTCTCTCCAAAGCATCCAGCGCTATTTCAAAGGCGATCCGATCATTCGTTTTTCCGCATTCAACGGCGAGGATTTCGGGCGAAAAATCATCAGTTGGCTCGATGATTCACCGCTGGACTGGCAAATTGACGCCTGCAACTCCGCCGCGCGCGTCCAGGCCGAACTGGATTGGCAACCGGTTTGTCGCAAAGCAGTCAACTTTATCGAAGAGATATACGCCCGCAGTTCAAAATGAAGAAGACGGCCTGGGAAAAAATTGCGAAAGCTTCCGCCGATCCCGCGCGCGTCCAAAATTTTTTAAAATCTGCGACGGTGCCGCGGGAACGGTCATGGCTCGCCGATTGCACGGCGGATTCAGCGCGCGTTCTGGCGGCGCTTGTCAGCGGCTCGAAATTCTCATGCGAACTTCTCCAGTCCTCTCCCGATTTGCTCTGCCAAATTGATTTCGAGCGCCTTCGCTTTCCCCGCCGCGCCGATGGCCTCCGGCGTGAGGCGCAAAACTGCCTAAAGCCGAGTCTCGAATCGCGCGATTATTCCGCAGCCCTGACCGATTTGCGCCGCCTCAAACAGCGCGAAATTCTCCGTATCGCCGCCCGTGACCTGGGCCATTTGAGCAACGTCGTGGAAATTACCCAGGAGCTTTCTGATCTGGCCGACGTCTGCCTCAATGCCGTGCTCCAAACCGTCTCAAAACAACTGTCGGAAAAATTCGGATGTCCATATCATCACGACGTCCAGGGCAGATGGCAACCAACGCCATTTTGCGTCGTCGGCCTGGGCAAACTTGGCGGGCAGGAGCTCAACTACAGCTCGGACGTGGACCTGCTTTTTCTTTACGAAGATGAAGGGGAAGTCTTTAAGGAACCGCCGCAGCGAGGAAAACCGCAACGGCCGGTATTGTCGAACCACCAGTTTTTTTGCAAAGTCGCCGAAGCCTTCAGCGCCGAGGTTGCCCGTTCTACAGCCGATGGCTTTTTGTTCCGGGTCGACGCGCGCCTTCGGCCTGAAGGCGAAGCCGGTCCACTCGCCCGGTCGCTGGACAGTTGCGAAAATTACTATGCGCAATGGGGTCAGACCTGGGAGCGAATGATGCTGATCAAGGCCCGCGTTGTTGCCGGAGACAGGAGCCTGGCATCTGAATTTGTGGAGATGATCCAGCCATTTCGGTTTCCGGGCTCCATCAGTCCGGAGATTCTGCGCGAGATTGCGGCAACAAAGGACCGCACTGAGCGCGAAGTCGTGCGCGCCGGCGAATTGGAACGAAACGTGAAACTGGGTCGTGGCGGCATCCGTGAAATCGAATTTATCGTCCAATCCCTGCAAGTCCTGCACGCGGGTCGCGCGCCGTTTCTGCAAATTCCGCAAACGCTCTCGTGCCTCCAAAAACTCGCGCAATACGATCTGCTCCCGTTCGGTGAAGCAAGCCAATTAGATTTAGCCTACCGCTTTCTGCGCGACGTTGAGCATCGCCTCCAAATGGAAGACAACCGGCAAACGCATACCATTCCGCAAGACAATGCGTCGCTCCTCCGGCTTGCGCGACTGATGAATTTTAAAACCCTGCCTCAATTTCAATCCGCTCTTCACGAGCACATGGCCAATGTCCGCCGTATTTACGAATCTCTGTTTAGAGTCGAATTAGCAGAGGATTCGAAGTCTCCGCTTCCGGAATCCGAAGGGGCGAAGAACGAATGGAAAAGCCTCCTGGCCTCGCGGTTCTTTCGTGAACCGGACAAAGCATATCAATTATTCAAAGAATTTGCCGAAGGACCGGGCTACCTGCACGTTTCGCCACGCACGTCGGATTTGGCCCGGCAATTGATTTCGAAATTCCTCGCGCTTTGCCCCGCTCAATCGCAATCGCCAACTGTAGAACAGCGACCGGTCCTTTCCGACCCTGACCGGGTCCTCGCGCGCCTTGATAGTTTCGTAAGCGCATACGGCTCGCGCGCGACGCTATTTGAAGTCTGGAACAACAACCCCAAATATTTCGAACTGGTGTTGCTGTTGTTTGACCGCTCGGAGTTCCTGGCTCTCGCGGCAATCCATGCGCCCGACCTGATTGACGGGCTGGTCGCGGGCGGCCGGCTGCAACGCAGAAAAACCGCCGCCGAAATTCTAAAAGAACTCCGTTTCGGCCTTGGCGACACCGACCAATTTGACTGGCTTCGGCGTTATCACGAAACCGAACTCATGCGCCTGGGCCTGCGGGATATCTCAGGACAGGTGGATATCGAGCAAACTCCTGCCGAACTTTCCGCGTTCGCTGACGCCTGCCTCCAATACGCGCTCGAAACTGTTCTACGAAGAAATAGAATCAAGTCGGCGCCTCTGGCAATCATCGGCCTGGGCAAGCTGGGCGGCGGCGAAATTGCCTACGGCTCGGATCTGGACCTTTTCTTTGCGGCGGATTCTAGAGAGAAACATTTGCCGGCATTGCAAAAGGCCGCCGCGGAGGTCATGGATTTGCTCTCGCATCGCACGGACAGGGGAATTGTTTTTCGCACGGACGCGCGATTGCGTCCGGACGGCGAAAAAGGGCTGCTCGTTCCTCCCCTGGACACCTGTGACAGCTATTATCGCAGCCGGGCGCAGCTTTGGGAAATCCAGGCGCTGACTCGCGCGCGGTTTGTCGCCGGTAAGCCTTCTATTGGAGAAAAATTTCAGACGCTCGCGCTCGAATTGACCAATTTTTCAAGACCCGGACCGCGGCGCCGTTTTGGAAACTGGAAAGCGGAGATTCATCACATGCGAATGCGGATCGAAAAGGAGCGCACGCCGCCTGGCAAG
>DASYYL010000176.1:0-11750 GCA_035933915.1 Verrucomicrobiia bacterium | reverse complement strand
TCCGGTGGGTGCGCTCGTGCCGACTGCGCTCAAGGCTGTGGATAAAGGCGGCGTGGTCGTTTGCGGGGGCATACACATGAGCGACATACCCGCATTTTCGTACGATTTACTTTGGGGAGAGCGAAGCGTGTGTTCCGTAGCAAACCTGACGCGACGCGACGGCGAGGATTTTTTTAAGATTGCTCCGCGGGTTCCCGTTCGTACGACTGTGGAAGTCTTTCCTTTGGAAAAGGCCAACGCGGTTCTTGACCGATTACGAAATGGGAAGATTCACGGTGCGGCAGTTTTGGTTCCGGCGAAAGCCTAAAAATCATTTTTCGAATTTCTAGTCGGAACCGTATTTTTCCTTTTTACTTTTTGTTTTTTACCTTTCAATTTCCGCCCATGACCATTCAACGCATTCTGCCTGTGCTCGCTGCAGCCGGCGCTGTCTCTTTTCAATCTGTATGCGCACAGCCGGCATTACCCGCCAGGCCAAACTTCGTCGTCATTCTGATTGACGACATGGGCTACGGAGACATCGGGCCATTTGGGTCCAGTCTCAACCATACGCCGAATTTGGATCGAATGGCGAGTGAGGGAATGAAATTGACGAGTTTTTACGGCGCGCCGGTTTGCACGCCTTCGCGTGCGCAAATTCTCACTGGCTGTTACGCGAAACGGGTCTCGCTTCCGGACGTCATCTTTCCGGCCTCTCCAATCGGATTGAGCCCGAAGGAACATACCGTGGCGGATCTGCTCAAAGCACAAGGCTACGCCACCATGGCAATTGGCAAATGGCACGTGGGCGACCAACCGGAATTTTTTCCGACGCGCCACGGATTCGATCATTTTTTTGGCCTGCCATACTCGAATGACATGGAACCCCACACCGACTACGCCGGAAAAATGATTTCCGCGTACCCGCCCCTGCCCTTGTTGAAGGACAAACGTGTGATTGAAGCACCGGTTGACCAGGATACCCTGACTGCGCGTTACACGGAAACGGCGGTCCAATTCATTACGCAGAACCGGTGCCAGCCATTTTTTCTTTATCTGGCGCATACGGCCGTGCATGTGCCGCTTCATCCAGGCGCGGCTTTCCGCGGCAAATCCGACAATGGTCTTTATGGAGATTGGGTTGAGGAAGTGGATTGGAGCGTGGGCCGGGTGCTCGACACTCTCAAGCAATTGAATTTGGCTGCGAATACACTCGTCCTGTTCACCAGTGACAATGGTCCCTGGTTGGTTCAGGGCAAAGACGGCGGCGTGGCCGGTCCGTTGCGCGGCGGCAAAATGACAACGTGGGAAGGCGGAATGCGCGAGCCGACCATCGCCTGGTGGCCGGGAAAAATCCCCGCCGGTTCCGTCCGCGATGCCGTGGCTTCCGAAATGGATGTTCTACCGACATTTGTCACATTGGCCGGCGCCCAGGTGCCAACGGACCACAAGATTGACGGCAAGGACATTTGGCCGTTGCTTTCAGGACAATCCCTAAGTTCGCCACATAGCGCCTTGTACTATTTCAACGGGTTGCATCTGCAAGCCGTGCGCTCGGACCGGTGGAAACTGGCAATCGCGCCGCAAGGCAACGGAAAAGGCATCGGCGCGCCCGAGCCCGCGACTTTTGCCAAACCGCGTCTGTATAATTTGGATACTGATATCGGCGAGCAGACGAATGTGGCCGCCGAACATCTGAAGGTCGTAGCCCGGTTACAAAGTTTGATCCGGAAAATGGACACTGACCTGGGCAGAAACGGCAACGGACCCGGAGTGCGCCCGCCCGGGCGCGTGGCTCATCCGCGCCTGATGCTCAAAAGCGTCGCCCGGGAATATATTGATATGGAATATGATTTGGCGGATCGCCGGGATCCGGCTTCCAAATGATAAGCCGCTCGCTTTCCGATAATGAGGACACCCACTTCTTTTTGCAACGTACTGCATCTCAACGACTTGAATTCAAAACTAAAAAAGCTGCTTTTGCTGCAAAATGACTTGACACTCGGTACAGTTATTGAGAGAATTGCTTCAATGCGGCGGGCCATTCACCTATGAGCACTAAATCAATTGGGGAATCCAAGTTTATCTGTGACCGGTGGAGAATCATCTTCCTGTTTTTAATCCTATTGGCGGCAGCCTGCCCTTTGCGCGCTCAACCTTACGTCACAGTCAGAGACGGCGGCGACCTGGGTGGTTTTAGCCCCTTTTCGGTTTCTATCGTGACAGGCATGGCGGTGTATTGGGAGGATGGCAGTGCTGACGGCAGCGCCACCGGTATTGGCGTCTACGACGCCGGTGGCGCCTGGTCGACGGTGATTCCGGGTGGCATTGTGTTCACAGCGACGGGATCGTATTCATATTACGACGATTATGGAAACGAAGGGACGATCACAGTCTCTGCCAATCAACCGCCCACGGTTTCCATCGTCAATCCGACAAACAACGCTGTTTTCACGGCGCCAGCCTCGTTCACCTTTAGCGCCAACGCCTCCGACCCGGATGACGGTCTGTCGGACGTCGAGTTTTTCATAGGAACAAACCTTGTGGACGATGTTTTCTCGACTCCCTTTGAGACCGATGTAACCAATCTGCTGGCAGGCAGCTATACTTTGACCGTCGTCGCTGCGGATAATGTCGGCGCGACCGCGTCGGCTTCAATTGCAATCACGGTCCAAAACTCCGCGCCAATAGCACTGGCAGCCATGACGACAAAGGCAGGGACATTTCAATTCACCGCGACAGGACTGACGGTTGGCAAGACCAATATTCTGCAAAGCTCGACCAATCTGGCGTCGCTCGTCACCTGGGTATCCATCGCCACCAACGTAGCCGCAAACAGCTCGGTGACGTTCACCAATCCGGTCAACACCGGACGACTCTTTTTTCGGCTGGTGCAGGAGCCGTAATCTTTCTGCAAAATTGGATCGCGCCTGCGGTTTTGCCAACCGGATACCTTCGTCGTTTCCCGCCTTTGCGCACGGCTGCCGGGTTTTTTCGCAATGTTGGATATTGAGGACCGGCCTCCTCACCGTTGGGCTCTACCGCAATTTTTCCTTTTTGATTTCTAATTCCTAATTGCTACTGTCCGATCGTGAAGAGCAGCATCCACGTCGCCAACCCGCCGTCAAAGCCTCTCATGGTTTATGATGGCCACTGCAATTTTTGCAGTCGCTGGATTGCGCGATGGCGCCAACTCACCAGTGGCGCTGTGGATTATCTGCCCTCCCAGGATTCTCAGATCGAGTCACGATTTCCCGAGTTGCCGCGCGAACACTTTCAGACATCAGTCCAATTGATCGAACCTGATGGAACGGTCCATTCAGGCGCCGAAGCGGTCTTTCGAGCACTGGCCAAAAATCCGAAAATAAAATGGCCGCTGAAATTTTACGAGACATCGAGCGCGTTCGCCACGATGACCGAATACGCCTACCAATTCGTGGCCGCGCATCGGACCGGTTTTTCACTTTTGACCCGACTGTTTTGGGGCCGGTACGACGAATATTTTTTGACGCGCTGGATTTTTTTGCGCGCTCTTGGGCTGATTTACCTCGTGGCTTTCGTGTCGCTCTGGACGCAAGTCGGCGGACTCATTGGGCGCAATGGCATCCTGCCCGAAGGTCAATATATGGACGCCGCAAGGCAATGGTTCGATTCCCAGGGCGTCGGTGTAGACAGGTTTCACCGGCTGCCAACATTATGCTGGCTGAATTCGTCAGACAGTTTCCTGCAAATTCAATGCGGTGCGGGAGTCTTTTTGGCGTGCCTGTCAATTGTCGGGATTGCTCCAATCCCGGCTCTTGCGCTGCTCTGGCTGTTATATCTCTCGCTCATAACCGTTGGGCGCGATTTTTTGGGATTTCAATGGGACAATCTGCTGCTCGAAGCGGGGTTCCTCTCTATCTTCTTCGCGCCGTGGCAATGGTGGCCCAAATTCTCGCGCGAAAAGCCGCCGTCAAATCTCGTTCTCTGGCTGTTGCGGATATTGCTGTTCAAACTGATGTTTTCGTCGGGCTGTGTGAAGCTGGCCAGCGGCGATCCGAACTGGCGGAATCTGACCGCGCTCACATTTCATTACCAAACCCAGCCGCTCCCGACATGGCTTGCCTGGTACGCCAATCAGTTGCCGCTATGGTTTCAGAAATCGTCGTGCGCCGCCATGTTTGCCATTGAACTCGGCGCGCCTCTTTTGATTTTTTGCCCGCGACGGATTCGATTTGTCGGCGGTTCAGCCATTGCATTCTTGCAAATCCTGATTTTATTGACGGGCAATTACACCTTCTTCAATTGGCTGACGCTTGCGTTGTGCCTGCTGTTACTCGACGATTTTGCGCTGAGGAGATTTCTTCCCAGCCGTTTGACGTCGCGCGCCAAACCCAACACACGGTCCCTTTGGCCGCTTGCCATCACTATTCCTCTCGCAGCCGTTTTGATCTCAGTGTCGTTTCTCGAAATCGTTGCCATTTTTGGAGCCAGTGGCGACGGCGCGCTGAAACCGATTGCCAAACTGGCCGGGTGGCTGGAACCATTTCGGACTTTCAACAACTACGGCTTGTTTGCCGTCATGACCACCGAACGTCACGAAATTATCGTACAAGGAAGCAACGACGGCCTTCATTGGAGCGACTATGAATTCAAGTACAAGCCCGGCAATGTAAACGAGCGTCCGGTGTTTGTCGCGCCTTTCCAGCCGCGCCTCGACTGGCAA
This sequence comes from Verrucomicrobiia bacterium, assembly GCA_035933915.1. Lineage (GTDB taxonomy): Bacteria > Verrucomicrobiota > Verrucomicrobiia > Limisphaerales > UBA11358 > UBA11358. Next base: position 7,066 of record DASYYL010000176.1, on the reverse strand, counting down.
ATGTGGTTTGCGGCGCTAAGTGATTACCGGGACAATCAATGGTTTGAAAACTTTTGCGTCCGATTGCTGCAGGGCTCGCCGCCGGCACTCGCGTTGCTGAAACACAATCCTTTTCCGGAAATGCCGCCGCGCTATATCCGCGCCGAACTTTACAACTATGAATTTACGAATTTTAGCGAACGCCACGCGACTGGCGCGTGGTGGAAGCGGCAATATTTTGGCGAATACCTGCCCCAGGTTTCGTTTTCGCAATAGACCAGGCGTTGAAGCGTTGAAGCGGCAGGGACGGCGCAGCACCGCAATTCAATCGCTGTCATCCGTTCCCATGCCGGGCAGAAAAATATACTTGAAATCGTCGCATCCTTTGTCCCGGAGCCATGCTGCCAATGCGGGCGGTCCCTCATCATCACGTTTGAACGAAATGAAATTCAATTTAATTGTCAGGCCGGAGTTTTCGAGATTCCCGGATGATGCACAGAAACGGTCGGCGCCGTCATTTGCCAGGGAGACGCGTCCCATGTGCTCAGCAGCTTCGCGGCGTGCCTTATCGACCTGGATTGCCTCTTCACCTGAATTGATCTCAACGAACAAGTTCACGACATTTGTATCCATGGCTGCTTGTTCTCTGCCTGGCAACTGCGCAATATTTTGCCTGTAGAGGCTTTCTCTTAATGCCCCAATTTGCGATTGCAAAGACGCGGAATTGGATCCGCCACTGTCCTGGGCGAGCTCCAACTTATTTACGAGGTTTTCGAGATTCGTATCAAATTCAACGTCCGGTGCTATGTTTGCGAGCTTCAACCACGTTTGCCGCGCCATTTCATTGGCGGCTCGTTCTTCGGAGGAGCGGGTGTCTCCCGGTTGCCACGGCGGTATGAGTGATTCCGCGGGCAAAGTGCCAAAATACCCGTTTAACTCGTTCACAATGGCTTCCGCTGCGTTTGTCCCAGGTGCAAGACAGGAAATTGAAAATGCCGCATGCGAGTTCGTGTCGTCCTCAAATGCATCTTTTGCACGGCGCCGCATCTCACCGAACCACCGTTGTTGCAAAGCGTTGTCGTTTGATGGCAACGAAAGCAGCAGGGAATCACCGAATAATTTGAGCGTCGCGTTCGCCGGCAGACGGTTTGTAAAATCCTCGAAAACGAGTCTCGCGCCAGCTGAGTCGCCGAAGGTCCCGACTAGAATTGCCCCCGGACGCCCGGAAACGCTTGTTGGCTCTGCCGGCCACGTCTGCGATTGCTCCATGACCAGTTTGTGATTCGGAACCATCTTAGCGAGGTTCAAGGAGTTCAATAGGGCCCAGTTTTGGCCCACAAAAAAGACGACCGCAAAAAACACGGCGACGGCAATGCTGGCCCATTGGACAAAAAGCAGGCCAATCGTCGCGCCCCAGCCCGGAGGACGAGCATTGAGCATTTCGAAGATTTGCAGGGTCTGTTGGGCGATACTTTTATTGGATTGCCGCGTTTTTGTCGCCCGTCGTACTTCCGCGATTATGGCCAGGGCGGTAGCCGAAGGAATCGTTTGGTTGTCTTCTGATACTGGCTGCACGCCGCGTCGTCTCAACGTGGCCGCAACCCGCACCATGCGATAGGTTATCGGAAGCGTAATGGCCATGAGAATTCCGACGCACATAAGAGCTTGGCTCCTCAAGCAGGCCGCACCCGCGATCAGGGCGATTACCGCCAGGACCCTGAACACGACGTCCAATATGTCATGTCTTGAAAAGATCAGGCTATGGAATACCCATCCGCCATCCATCGGCAAAACCGGAAGAAGATTGGATCCATTTAACAATAGTGAAACGATTGCTATTTTGAACAGGACGGGTATGTGGAAATACCAGCCAAAACCTCCCATGAGGAGGGCAAGATATATTCCGGGCACCGGCCCCATCAGCGAGACGACGGCCTTCTTCCAGCCAGGCACGTTGTAATGCCGGCCTGATACGGCTGCGCCAAAACCCGGAATGAAGAACATTCGCACGTTCTTGTAATTGAACGTGCGCATCGCCAAATAATGGCCCAGTTCATGAACGAACACGACTCCGGCCAGGATTATCAAATAATCCATGGACCAACGCCGCGTTCCCGCGCCGATAAACAAAGCCAATGAAACCAGGAACAGAATGGCCATACCCGTCCAGCTTGCCTTCCTGTTTTGCAGCTTGTTTAACTCGATGAGGACTCCCACGTCCTCTTCGCTGTCGGCGGCCATCGTTTTGGCGTCGGCAAGATCCTGGTGGGCCAATGCTGTCTCTTCATCATTCATTACGACGTAAATGCCTCGCTGCAATCCATAGTCACGGCCCCTCTTTTCGTAGCGGTCGCAAAGATCATACATTTCGTCCGTGGAGCTGATTCTCTTTGCGGGATTGCTCAAGGGCAGTTCGGCCAGTTTTTGAAGATGAAATTCAACCAACTTGTCGGACTTGGCCCCGATAAGCCGGTTGATGAGGATACCCGGCGCTGTAAAGAACTGTTGGCGGCGATTTGAGGTCACCAGAAAAGTCCCATCCCGCAACTCGCTCAGGATATAGCAAAGCGTATTTTCCCTGGGCGGCTGCATCTTGAGGCTCACAGTATAAGTCAAACGCGCCACGGCGCCCGAAAGGTGCATCACTGTAATGGTTGATGTGCAGGCATCCCGATGCATGCTTTGGTATTCGGAAAATATCGGGGAATCGAACCCAAGCGTTTGGCATTCCTCAAGCATCGATTGCAGCTTCTCTCGCGCCCGCGCCGAGAATTGTTCTTCCGGCACCGTTAATTCTCGTAGCGATTCGAAAAACGGCAGGCCGGAAATGAAATTCATCGGAATGTTGAGCAACTTCGCCGTCCAGGGAATGATCACTTTCCACGAGCGCACGATCTTCCAATATTCCGCGTATGAGAGTCTACGACTGTCCAACTTTAAGTATTTCTTCATAACCGTCTGAATGAGTTAGTGACAGAAAAAACCAGAACGGCTAAAAAGGAAAGCGAAAAGAATTGGATAGAGTCTGAAGTCCACAGTCCGGAGCCTGTTCACAGTCCGGAGCCTGTTCATCCGCAAACATGCGATTCTCAGCGATAACTCGATAGGACTATTGATTTAACCCGTGCGAATCGAGTTTACTGCCTTGTCCATGCGAACGGCTCTCCTCATCACCGGCCTGCTGTTTTTAAGTTTGTTGCCTGGCAAGGCGGCGGAAACGAACGCGCCGTTTTCCGTCCAGCATCGTCACGGGACATTCTGGCTGACCCGGCCGGATGGTGAACGTTTTTTCTCGCTGGGAGTTTGTTGCGTGAACCAGGGTTTCTCGCGCGAACGGTTTGATTCGGTGAATCCCGGTTATGCCGCATTCCAACATTATGAAAATTCAAATCTCTGGGCTGCGGCTACGCTGGATCGGCTTGCATCGTGGGGTTTTACAACCGTCGGGGGCTGGAGCGATTATCCGGCGTTACGCCAGCGCGATGATGCTAAGGTTGCTTTCATTCCTGTATTGGCCGTGGGCATGACCTGCGGCGCGCCGTGGCTGGACATGTGGGACACAAATCTCATTGTGCAGATGTATCAAGTGGCGCGCCGCCAAATTCTGCCGCTGCGCAACGATCCGCGCCTGCTCGGTTATTACAGCGACAACGAAATGGGCTGGTGGAATGCCCCCCTCTTCAATATGACTCTGGCACAGCCGCCCACGAGTGGTCAGCGACAACGGCTCGTGAAATTACTTCGACAGACTTACCACAATGACTGGAGTGAATTGCTCAAGGATTTCGAGCCGGATGGCGTCGGCAGTTTTGAAGAATTGGATGGAAAGGGAATGCTTCACCTGCGCGCCGGCAGCCAGGGTATTCGCGTTTACCGCCATTTCCAAAGTCTCATGGCGGAACGCTACTACTCACTCGTCCGCCAAATCGTCCGCACCTATGATCCGCGTGGCCTGATTTTGGGCGACCGCTACCAATCGTTTTACTATCCGGGAGTGGCACGGGCCGCGGCGCCGTATGTGAACATCGTTTCGATGAATCTCAACGCGGCCTGGAACGACGGCTCCTTTCCCCGATTCTACCTCAATACCCTTCATGCGCTCACCGGCAAACCGATTTATGTGAGCGAATTCTATATGTCGGCGGAACAGAACGGCACGGGCGACAAAAACGACAGCAGCTCGTTTCCAGTCGTAGACACACAAGACAAACGCGCCGCCGGTTTTCGCAACACTTTGGAAGCATTGCTGCGAACGCCTTATGTCGTGGGCGCGGACTGGTTTCAATATTATGACGAGCCGGCGCATGGGCGTTTTGACGGAGAGAATTACGATTTCGGGCTCGTGGACATTCACGACCAGCCCTACGGACCGCTTACGGCGGCGGCGCAGGCCCTCAATCTAATTGGAATCAAAAATGAGCGGGGCAACCCGCTTCCTGATGCATCAGTCGGAGCGCCGCCTGCGCCCGCTGAGCCATTGGCTCATTTCACCGTCCGGCTTGCCCTCGCGGATTGGGACCGCGAGCGCGGATTTGTGAAGCCGATTTCAAAATTTCCGATTGCCGATCTGTACGTCTGCTGGGACCAAAAAGCTGTTTATCTGGGATTATATGCGGAAGACTTTGTTGAGCCGGATTATTATCGAACCAAAATCGTGCCCGAGATTGATCGCGCACAGTGGATTGTCTCTCTCGGGAAGCCGAGCAAGCCGATCCACGTTCGCCTCGGGCCCGGCGCTCCTCCGATTTGCGATGAACCGGCCGCAACCGTGGCCAATGAGTCGGGCGACTACATGAATACGCGCAATATTGCCGCAATTGAACTCCCCGCAAAGTTGTTTGGCAAAACTGAGTTCAAGATTGGTGACAGGATTGAATTTAATTCCACCTACTTTACCCAGGCGCGGGCGGACCGGGTTGAGTGGAAGGGAAGGTTTACTTTGTCTCAATGACTACAGTGGCGGAATTGAGACCCGGTGAGTCTGCCTCAATTGAAATTTTTCCGGGCGCGCGCTCGGATTGTACTATTGCCAGGCACAAACCATTGAACGCGCTATGCTGACTGCCGTTGTCCGGTTCATGGCAAGCCGGGTCGCCATTGCCAAGTCCAAGCAAATGGCCCGCGCCAACCACTTTAAACGTCACCTCGTTATCGGCCACTGGAACAGTTCGGCCCCGACTATCCACGATTTTTACAGTGATCAGGGAAATATCCCGGCCATCGGCCGTTAGCGTTCTCCGGCCAGGTTCGAGCGCAATTGCAGCGGGAGCGGCCGTTGTTTCAACGGCAGTTTGCGCGATGAGCCGGCCATCGGCATCATAGCCTTTGGCGCTTAACGTCCCCGGTTCATAGGTGACGTTCCAATCCAGATGGGAATATCGGAGCATGGTCTTTCTGCCGAGGCTTTTGCCGTTCAGGAACAGTTCGACCTGCCTGCAGTTGCTGTAGCACCACACATCAATGCGCTGGCCTTCTTTGCCTTGCCAATTCCAGTGCGGAAAGATGTGAAGGACAGGCTCGCTGGTCCACCAGGATTTGTAGTAATAATAGACGTCCTTGGGAAAGCCGCAGGTATCCAGGATGGCGTACTGTGAACTGACGGCCGGCCAGGCAAACGGCGTGGGCTCGCCACGATAATCGAACCCGGACCAAACAAAACCGCCGGCCATCCAGGGACAATTCACGACCGCTTGCCATGCCTGTTCCGCCGTCTGGGCCCAATCCGGCGCGTTGACGTCATAGGCGGCCAACTGGCACAAGTCGGATTTTCCCTGGTAACGGAAAGTGTCGCCCGGCACTTGAAACAGCTCGCGAGCGTAACAGCCGCGCGTACCGACCGCCGCGCCGATCTCCGTCGCAATGAGCGGCATCCGCGGAAACTGCCGGTGAATCGGGTCGTAACTCTCCGGATGATAATTGAACCCCTGAACGTCTATAACCTGCGTCAAACCACGTCCGATACTGCCGTTCATGGCTGCAGTGATTGGCCGGGTGTCATCCAACCCGCGGATGAGCTTCACCATGGCGCGCGCCTGCTTTGCGCCCAGTTCGCTGCCCTGCTCTTTTTCTTCGTTGCAAATGGACCAGAGCACAATGCACGGATGATTACGATCCTGGCGCACAAGGCTGTCCAATTCCCCCAGAATGTCCGGTGAATCGCCCAGGTGACGATTCTCCGCCATTACCAGAATGCCGAGGCGATCGCAGGCATCGAGAAGTTCCGGGGCCATTTCATTATGCGAAAACCGCATCGCATTGGCGCCCATTTCCTTGAGCTTTTTCACGCGCCAGGTATAGAGCCGGTCCGGCAAAGCAATTCCCACCCCGGCAAAATCCTGGTGGTTGCAGGTGCCCTGGATCTCGACGTGTTTGCCATTGAGAAAAAACCCGCGGTCCGCGTCGAAACGGATAGTGCGCACGCCGAATGGCGTTGTGACCTGGTCAACGACCGTCCCGCCGACCAGCACGGTCGTGCGCAGCCGATACATGTAAGGGTGCTCGCACGACCACAAATCTGCCCGCGGCAGCGTAAGCGTCTGGTGAATTTGACATCGACCGTTGGCCGTGACGCGCTGAGTAGTCCTGCCTCTCACAGCCACCTCGCCATTGCTATCAATCACTTCGTTCAAAATGGTGGCGCGATCGGAGTAAGCGGCATCATTTGCGACGGCGCTCGTAATATGAAGAGACGCGTCGGCCTGAATGGCGTCACGCGGATATTTCACGGTGCTATCCACCAACACACCCCACGGCGCCACATGGATCGGTGCCACGGAAATAAGCCGCGTATGCCGGTAAATCCCGCCGCCTTCATACCACCAACCCTCAAACTTCGTTGGATCAACGTGGACGACCAGCAAATTGTTCGAACCCGGTACCGCAAAATCAGTGACGTCGTAGCAAAAACTCGTGTATCCACTTTCATGTTGTCCTAAAAAATGACCGTTAACAGCCCGTTAAAAAAGTCCGGCGCGTGATTGAACAAGTTCGTGGGTGAAACGTCCGATGAACATGGCAATTGGAAAACGCAAATCCAAACAGGACGAACTGTTCATCGCGACGGCAAAAGTGGCCAGCGGCCCCGGCC
>DASYYL010000164.1:0-20237 GCA_035933915.1 Verrucomicrobiia bacterium | reverse complement strand
GGTCGTCTTCGCATCCACCCAGGCTTGCAAGGTCTGTCGTTGTTCGTCGGTCATGGCCAAAGGCTCGGTTGGTCGCCACATGCCTGCGAGGATACCATACCCCAGCCAATTGTATAGTTATTATTGTAACACTACACTAGGAACTCCTTTAAGCTAATCCCCGATCATCCACCATCCGATCGATGTAGCGACCCTGTAGCGGCTTGTAGCGGCAAATGTAGCGGACTAAAGATTTGATATTCAACGATGTAGCGGATGTAGCGGGTTTTACGACTTCATATCACATCAAGACGTTCCTATCTCCGTTGTTACCTATATGCATTCAGTCGCCTCAAACGTCCGCATCTCCCTGAGCAATGCATTCGCGTAAATCGTAAATCCTAAATCGTAAATTCTTTCCCTGGGTGGCCCTGGTGCAATCCTCTTTTCAAAGTCGCACTGCTCGTCTATGGTATTTTTCTGAAACAATGCCCCGCGTTTTCATAAAAACCTACGGTTGCCAGATGAACGAGCGCGACAGCGAAGCGGTCGCCGCCCAGCTCGTCGCCAGGGGCTACACGCTCGCGCCATCCGAAGAAACTGCGGATGTGGTCCTCCTCAACACTTGCAGTGTGCGGGACTTTGCCGAACAAAAGGCATTGAACAAAATGAAATCGCTCAGTGGCGTGGCGAACAAGGAACGGCGCGCGCCCGTTTTCGGTTTCATGGGCTGCATGGCGCAAAGCCGTGGACAAAGGCTAATTGATGAGCTGCCGGATGTGGACCTGGTCCTCGGCACGCAAAAATTTCATCGCGCCGCCGAATACCTGGATGAAATCCTCAGCGGCGCGCGTGAGAAAATTGTGGACGTCGCCGAGGAAAAAGACAGCGAAGCCACGATTCGCGAGCATTTGCTGAACGGCAGCAATGCAAAAAAATCAGTAAGCGCGTTTGTGAGCATCATGCAAGGCTGCAATCAGTATTGCACCTTTTGCATCGTCCCCTACACGCGCGGCGAGGAGCGCAGCCGGTCCATTCCCGACATCGTCGCCGAATGCCGCGAACTGGTTTCACGCGGTGTGAAAGAAATCACGTTGCTCGGCCAAATTGTGACCAGCTACGGAAAGCGGGACATTTCGGTGCGTGACGGCAAGTCCGCATTCGTCCAATTGCTCGAAGCGGTCCACGAAATTGACGGCATCGAGCGCATCCGTTTCACCTCGCCGCATCCAAAAGGTTACGGCGACGATCTCATTGACGCTTACGCCCGTCTTCCGAAACTGTGCGAAAGCGCGCACATTCCCGTCCAGAGCGGCAGCGACCGCATCCTGAAACTCATGCACCGCGGCTACACGCGCGAAAAATTCCTGGGCATCGTCAAAAAACTGCGGGCCGCCCGCTCGGAAATTGGCATCAGTACCGACATCATCGTCGGTTTCCCGGGCGAAACGGACGAGGACTTTGAACAAACCATGTCGCTTGCGCGCGAAGTCGAATTCGACCAGGCGTATATTTTCAAATATTCACCCCGCCGCGACACACCCGCCGCAGACATGCCGGGCCAAATACCGCAACGCGTCCGCGAAGAGCGCAATCTAATCCTGCTCCAGACCATCAACGAAATCGCCGCGCGCAAATATGAAACTTTTGTGGGCCGGCAAACGCAAATCCTGGTGGAAGGGCCGAGCAAAAAGAATCCCGCGCGCGTGACCGGGCGCACCCGTTGCAATAAGATTGTCGTTTTCGACGGCGGCGAACGCCATCGCGGACAAATCATGGATGTGAGAATCACCCGCGCCGGCTCTTTCACGCTCTATGGCGATCCGGCCATCATTGATGGGTAAAAAGAGAAAGCAAAGAGAGCGTATCGGGATTTCGGAGAAGTTGAACCCACTAAAAGATGAGCTTCGCAGAAACAATGAATAGATTCTGGGCCGGATTCGCAAAGGACCATAGGCAGGAAGTCGAGAAAACTTTGGCCTATCGAGAAGCCGCGAACGCAGAGGACGGTGAAAAAGCCCAAAGAATTGCGTGTGAACTCCTTGAGGGGCACGGGCGCAACAAGCGGGAAGCAAAAGAGGATCGGCAAGAGAAGAAAGCTGGCCAGATTTTCAGGGAATTCGACGAATAAACACTTCAAATAAGCTGCATCCAAAATCCCACTTGACCACACGCACCTTTGACATTAGAGAATTACTGAGCCGTGCCGACTATTCGATTCAAAGTAAGTCAGACTGAGCTATTCCGGAAAGGGGTTGATGCCCCCAACGGAGTGGTTTCACTCGACATAGATCCATCTGTTCTTCGCGATGCTGATCGTGAGTTAATATTTAGGCACTTGCTTGAAACTGACGCGGGCATTGACGTTGTGTATGACCCAGAGCATGCGGCCTGGGAATACGGCTGGGCGGTACCGGTCGGTGGACGTCCGGCGGACGAGCTAGTGGAAGCTGCGGGTCCAAGCCTTGGTGACCTTTTGGTGGCACTGCAGGAACTTGAGCCGCGTCCAAAATTGTCAAGTCAAACTGTCCCGCCTTCTGTCGGAACTGCGCCCGAACAAAGCCCAAGGGCGAACGAAAACCGTTTGCGGGGCCGACGGACGAGACGTCGTTGGACTGCGTTCACAATTTAAACAAACCGCAGGCCAAGGCAGTCGCGCCTTCAATCTCATCGCACGTGGATCGATTCTGGTTTCAGAACTATAATTTCCTAAATTCAACACCGTCTTCTTTTATTAGAAGATAATAACCGTCCCCGGAAAGCGGGGCCACTGAAATCAACGATTGCCCCTCGTAATCACGCAAAAAATTCAAGTGTTGATGCCCGATGAGTATGCCGCGCGTTTCAGGACCGACGGAATAAGTACTTAAGAACGCGCTTTTGCTCAAAGTGTGTTTTTCCGTAAAACTCCACAAATCGTCGGGCCGGTTATGATAGCAGAGATAATTTGTTTTGTCGGGCAACATCAATTTGCATCCTCGCGGCAGCTTCCGAAGAAATTCCTTTTGCGGGACCGGGATATCACGGTAGTCGGGCGAATTTTCGAAACCAATAATACTTTCATGATTGCCCATCAATCATGGAATCCGGTTATCCATGAAAAATTGAATCGAGCGGATATTGGCATCATTCGCACCCTTGGAAAACATTGACGTAATATCCCCCAAACAAATCATCTGCACTCCGGAAAATAATTCCTTCAGCTTTTGGATGTTCTGAATGTTTGTATGGGTATCCGTGAAGATGACGGCAGGAAATTTCTTTATTTCTATTGAAATAATACGGGTTTCCATAATGACGCAGCTCGCCCGCGACGAACTAAAGATTTTTAAATTCCAACTCCGTTAAAGCAGCTTGCTTAAGAATGGAACGAAATGTTCCTGTGGGAATATCGCCCGAGTGCATGGCAACATAAGTTTGCCGGCCATCCGAATGACGCAGGACGACATGAGAACCGGACTGCCGTTTGATTACAAACCCGGCGCGTTGTAGTTTCGCAAGAACCTCACGCGCTTTGTAAGGCATCGTCAGGAAGTTCGAGAGTTGAAAATAACGTTTCAGTGGGGACGGACACGGTCTCGCCGTTAGCGCGTTTTTCCGCCACCCACAATTTCAGCAAGTCCGAGGCCGCAGCGCGCGCGCCGTCGACGCCCTTTCCATGTGTGGTCAGGCTGAGGCTAGGTATGTGGGCGTAATAATACCCCTCAGGAAAACCTTCATCCTGGACTTTCTCAAAAACAACACTGAAATTCACTCAGCAAAGATACCCCTCAATTGGCGGAGGTCAAACTTGTTCCCGAAGACGATGCCCGCTGGTTCTGCGGACTATTCGCGGTGCTGGACTTGATCCACAGATGGATATCTCTGATATACGCGTCCATTTGTGGCGTAGGACCGTGCCTTTGCTCGTAGACACCGTCCTTGAAATAAAAATCCCGGGCGCCGTTGTCCCGTTGGTTCCAGACGAGCTTCTGATTGATCCAAACCCGAATCGTGCGGGTAGCCACATCATGGGCCACGTTGAGTTGAAACCATTGGTTGCCTAGATGGGATGCCAGCTCGCGTCTCGAATAATCGTGCACCGACCCGCCGTCACTGCTGAACCAGAACAGCATAAACGTCGTCGCGCCGTGTCCGTGCGTGGCGGCATCGCCGGTATGAATTTGAAAGATGCAATAGCTGTTCTCGTTTGAAGGCGCCATCTCCATCGCCTGATATTGAATTTCGCCGTCGGTATAGTCCGGAATAAAACGTTGCTCCGTGCGCGGCCTGGTTCTATTCCCAATTGTAAACGCACCGTCATCATTAAGGACCTCGCAATGATAAACTCCGTTGGTAAACCAATATCGCGCAGCCTGCGCCGCATTCGTCGGTGATTGAACCCGAAAAGTAACCGGCCAGGGCGTCCAACCGCCGCCGCCCATCTGCGCCGTGGCATCCATCGCCATAAAAACAGCGAACAAACCGCAGCAAAGCCGCAAGCGGTCAAAAATCGGAATCAAATTCAGCATGAAAATTCTGATTTTCTATTTTATTCACAATATACTCACCTTGTCGCCCGGGTCTTTAGAACGTTTATCCGAGGTGGCAGGGCCGACCTTTCGGTCGGCCTTTACGGATGGTAGCCAATAACTGATATTTCGACGCGTAAATCGTAAATTGATATGCCCGAAATGCCTGAAGTCGAGATCCTCGCGCGCCATCTGCGCCCGTTATTGGGCGACAGAACCATTCGCAGCGTGAGTGTTCGCCGGGACCGCGCCACACGCCCAACCCCGCCACGCGAATTTGAACGCACCCTTGCTGGCTCAAAAATCAAAGACCTGAACCGTCGCGGAAAGTATCTTCTGTTCCAACTCGAACCAGGACCCAATGACCGCAAACGTTCGCCAAAGAAAAACTCCCGCTCCCCATCGTTGACGGTCCTGGGCCACCTGGGTATGACCGGGCGAATGTTTGTCGCGATGAAAAAGGAAAAATTACCGCGGCACGCGGCCATCATTTTCGATCTGGGCGACCGGAACTTCATATACGAAGACTGGCGTTATTTTGGCCGAATGAGCCTCGACTTGTCGCCCGTGGATGAACTTGGCCCCGAACCGTCGGATTTTTCCCCTGAATCATTCGCCGCAGCGCTCAAGCAATCCCGGCAGCCGATCAAAATCAAGTTGCTCGACCAAAGCCTCATTGCGGGCGTGGGAAATATTTACGCCAGCGAAGCCCTGTATCGCGCCCGCATTTCCCCGAAGCTCGCCGCCAATCAATTAACCCGGCCGCAGGCAAAGAAATTATTGCGCGCCGTCCGCGATGTTTTGAATCACGCCATAAAATTTGGCAGCACTGTTCCACTGAAAACGATGAGCGGAAAATCGGATGCGTTGTTTTATTATGACGCGGGCGGCGAGGGTTATTACGAAAAGCGATTGCGCATTTATGATCGCGCCGGCCAGCCATGCCCCAATAAGTGCGGGGCGACTATCGAGCGCATCACCCTGGGAGCGCGCAGCACTTATTATTGTCCATACTGCCAGCGGACGCGCTGAAAAGCATGAAGCCGATCGAAACTCTCCGGCTGTTTTTGGCCATTCCTCTCCCGGACGACGTCCGAGCGGAACTGCGACGGCTGCAACGGGAATTACAGCCACTGCTGCCCTCGCACGCCGTTCGCTGGACCAAACCGGAACAATTCCATCTCACACTCAATTTTCTTGGCAACGTTCCAGCGTCGGCAACGGATGCTTTGAGCCGCGCCGTTCGAGCGGTTTGTGATCCCGCGCCGCCTATGCGTCTGCGTGCTGAAGGCGCCGGCTTTTTTCCGAATTCCCGTTCACCGCGCATTTTCTGGGTGGACATCAAAAGCGTGGATGGACGGCTCATGGAATTTCAGCGGCAACTGGAAATAGCCGTCCAACCGTTCGCGGAAAAAGAGGATCCCAAAAGATTCACCGCCCACATCACGCTCGCGCGACTCGAGAGAATGCGGAGCCGGGAAACGGAAAAATTCACCGCCGCAGTTGCCATTGGCAGGACTTTTGGGGAATGGATAGCCACAGAAGCGCAACTAATTAAGAGTTCGTTGCAGCCTTCTGGCGCGGTGTATGCTATATTTGGCACATTCAATACAAAAAATGGTTAGCCATGTGAAACTTTTCTGTAACTGTTCGCGTCTTTAAAATCATATGCTTAAGCCGCTTTCTTCCAGCAACTGGAACTATCAAATGGCTGCGCACCTGTTGAACCGGGCAGGGTTTGGCGGAACGCCGATTCAGATTCAACAACTGGCGGATATGACGATGCCGGAGGCCGTTTCCTCCCTCATTGATTACGAAAAGATTCCCGACTCGACGCGCGCCCCGGAATGGGCGCACCCGGAACCGGACCGGTTGGCCGTTATGCGTAATGTCTATCAAACCGGCACGCCGGAACAAAAACGGCAGGCGAGCCAGGGCGAGCAAAAGCTTCAGTATCAGCGCATGCTTGAATTGCGCGGCTGGTGGCTCAATCGCATGGCCAAAGGCCCAAGGCCGTTCCAGGAAAAAATGACCTTGTTCTGGCACGGACATTTTGCCACCAGCGTGGAAAAGGTCCACGAAGCCTACTACATGTGGCGGCAAAATGAATTGTTCCGGCGGCTGGCCACGGACAACTGGCTGCGTCTCCTGATTCAGATGGGCCAGGACCCCGCCATGCTCATTTGGCTCGACCAGGCGGAAAGCCGGAAACAGCACGCTAACGAAAATTTCGCGCGCGAAGTGATGGAACTCTTTGCGCTGGGCATCGGCAACTACACCGAGAAAGACGTGACCGAAGGCGCCCGCGCGCTCACTGGCTGGTCGCTCGATCGCAATAACGAATGCTTCATTTATCGCCCCGAATTTCACGACCAGGGCATTAAAACATACTTGGGTTTGACCGGAAATCTCACTCCCGAGGACGTCTTGGCGCAGATCGTTGCGCAACCGCACTCGGCCGTATTTATCACTGCTAAAATCTGGAATTTTTTTGCGGGACAAATGCCGTCGCCGGACTTGAATCAGGCCCTGGCCGCCGAATTCCGGGCCAATAACAATAACTTCAAGCCCATGCTTCGCGTCATGTTTTCCAGCGAAGAATTCTATTCGCCTGAGATCGTGAAGAATCAGGTCAAAAGCCCAGTCCAGTGGCTGGTGGGTACCTCGCGGATGCTCGAATCGGATTTACCCCCGCCACTCATCTCCATGGGTATCTTGCGAAGTCTCGGGCAGGACATTTTCCAACCGCCCAATGTGAAAGGGTGGGACGGCGGATTGAGCTGGATCACGACGAATACACTGCTGGCGCGCTATAATGAAGCCGCCACGCTCGTTACCGGTTCGCTCCAGCCGCTGGCCGGGGCCGATTTCAGCCCCAAAGGCAACGGAAAGAAAGGTCCCAATGCTGAAAAGCGTTTCCAAAAGCTGGCCAACAGGGTCCGCGTGGGCGGTGTGGACGTGAACAAAATTTTGTCGCCGGACGAACGCGCCAACAAAGACATGATTGTCGCCTCCATCCAGCACCGATTGCTCCAAACCGATTTGACCGACAGCCAGGAGGACGCCCTCCGCGAATTTCTCGATTCGCGTACCCAACTAACTGACACGGACATTCTCACCGTAATTCGTCTGGTGATGGCCACGCCTGATTACCAGGTCACTTAAAACTACTCACTCATTATGAAAAACGAAATTACACTCCAAACGCGCCGGCAATTCCTGCGAACAACTGTTCTGGGCGGCGCGCTGTCCTGGACGGTCCCTGCCTTCCTGGCCAACACCTTCAGCGCCCTGCAGAGTCAGGCCGCCGATTCCGCGACTCAAATTGCCACCGGCAAAGACGGCACCATTCTTGTCGTCCTGCAAATGGCTGGCGGAAACGATGGCATCAATACCGTCGTCCCTTATACCAACGATTATTATCGCCAGGCGCGGCCGCGGATTGGTCTGCCCGCCGAAAAAGTCCTGAAACTGAGCGACCAGGTTGGTTTTCACCCGGCCATGACCGGTTTCAAGGCCCTGTATGATTCGGGAAATTTGTCGGTCGTCCAGGGAGTTGGATATCCCAATCCCAACCGTTCTCACTTTCGTTCGACCGAAATCTGGCAGACCGCCAGCGACTCCGATACGTTCGAAAAATACGGATGGATCGGGCGCTATTTCGACAACGACTGCGGCGGGTGCGACCCCACCGTCGGCGTGGCCATCGAAGAGCAATTGCCGCAATCATTCTTTTCCAAAGCCCTCAAGGGCGTCTGCATGACCAATCCGCAGAATTACCGCTTTATGCCCGGCGACCATCCTCACCCCGGCCAGACGGATATGGTCGAAACGTCCTACGAGAAGTTGAACGACCTGACCGTAACGACCGCGGCCGACGAAAATTCAGGCGGCAGTATCGGAATGCTCGCCGCCGGCATGCCGATGACCGGCGGGCGTGCCGTGGATTTCATTGAGCGCACCGCCCTGGATGCGCAAGTCAGTTCCGATGAAATCCGGAACATTGCTTCACGGGTCCAGAATCAGGCGCAATATCCCGGCTCACAACTCGGCAATTCACTGAGACTCGTAGCCAAGCTTATCGGCGGCGGTTTGCCCACGCGCATCTATTACGTTTCTCAGGGCGGATATGACACCCACGTCAACCAGGTCGCCGCGCAACAACGGTTACTGGGAGACCTCGGCGACTCGGTCAAAGCCTTCGTGGATGATTTAAAGGCCCAGGGGAATATGCAGCGCGTGCTGGTCATGACCTTTAGCGAATTTGGAAGGCGCGTTTCCGAAAATGCCAACGGCGGTACGGACCACGGCGCAGCCGCGCCCATGTTCATCGTCGGCAATAAGGTCAACGCCGGGTTGCTCGGCGCCTATCCCAGCCTGGCCCCGCAGGACCTTTTCCAGGGGGACATCAAATACAACGTGGACTTCCGGAGCGTCTATGCGGCAGTGCTCGAAAACTGGCTCAAAACCAAGAGCGCGCCGATTTTGGGGCGGCAATTTGCGCCGTTGCCGGTCGTGTAAAACCTCCAAATTCCAAGCTCCAACATCCAGAGAAATCTGAAGCTCCAAGCTTCGAACCTTGGCGGTTGAATATTCTCTGGATGTTGGAGCTTGGTCCTTGGGGCTTTCTTACCTTCCTCCAATATAGCTTTCCATCTGCTCGATCGCGGCGTCCTGGGCCGAAATGATCCAGTTGACCAGGTCGCCGATGGAGATAATGCCCACTAGTTCGTCATTTTGCATGACGGGCAGATGGCGAACGCGGTGTTCTGTCATCAACCGCATGCATTCGTCCACGGATTCGTCCGGCGCCACTGTGACAACATTGGGCGAAAGAATTTCTTTTACGAAGGTTTGTTTTGACGTTTTTCCCGCAAGGGCAATTTTCCGGGTATAGTCCCTTTCGGTAAAAATCCCGGTCAATTTGCCGTTGGAGACGACTGGAAGAGCGCCGATGTTTTTATCGGCCATGAGTTTAATGGCGTCGAAGACCGTGGCCTCCGGCGAGATGTCCCACACTGTTGATCCCTTGTGATGCAACAGCATGCTGATAGGAACGCTGTTTTTCATAGGCTTACCTACCTATATCCGCCTCCCCGGGCTTTTTTTCAAGCACTAATTTCGACAAAATGCAGCGAATCGGCCGATCAGTGGCCCAGCGATCGCCAGAACGGAGGTCACCTATACTCGATGAATCCAACGCGGTTTGACAAGTCGCGTTAAATACCGTATATAGTCGCTATGAAGACGATCACCATTACAAAGGCGCGTGCCAATCTTTCCGCTTTGCTTGAAAAAGCGAAACGCGGCGAGGACATTGGGATTGTATCCGGCGATCAGATTGTTGCATTGCGGCCTGTCACCGTATCATCGGATGACTATGCCTTAAGGGAATATGGGGCGACGCCGGACGATTTGGAACGGTTCGAGAAACGCGCGGAACAGAAAATTTTGGTCGAGCGGAGACGCGGGAAAATAAAAAGATTTTCCGGTGATATTGAAAAGGACCTGGCCGATTGAAACCGCTGGAATTGACCGAGTCATTTCGAAATTCTGTCCGGGCTCTTCCCAGGGAAACACGCCGGGAAATTGGCTTGGCTTTGCAGGACCTGGAACGGGATTTCGGGCGCCCTCACGCTCATAGCGGACTGGGAGTTCGCAAATTGACCGGAAATTTCTTTGAAATTCGCGTAGGTCTCGATCTTCGCCTGATTTTTCAAAATCGCCGGGAATCGCTTCTGTTTTTGATGGCGGGAAATCATGAGGAAGTTCTGAAGTTTCTTCGTGGGCTTTGATTTAGAGGTGTCTGGTGTTCTGTCCTCATACGATCGAATGAGGATAAGGACGAATTATCGTCATTTTAATCCTTGCGTTTTGTTTGGCCTTCACTTATTCTACACACTGCCTGAACGCCGCGTGTGCGGATGTTCATTGAGGCTGAGAAAAAAAAGTTAACAAAGAACCTAACCTTCAACCTCCGTTGCCACGGAAGTCTGGTTTAGGCAATGGAGCCTTCAGGTTCCGCTTTCGCGGAATCAAAAGTCTCCCGCGGTATTTAAATCATTATGCTCACAATGGAAGAAGCCCTCAAGCAGAGCGGCAAATCGCTCGTTGCCCAGGGTGAAATCGTCAAAGGTACCATCATCGAAGTCCGCTCCAAGGAAGTCCTGGTGGACATCGGCTACAAAAGCGAAGGCGTCATCCCCGCCTCCGAATTTCAGGACCCCAACGCCGTCAAAGTTGGCGATGAGGTCGACGTCCTCATCGAAAAGCTCGAAAACAAGGAAGGCACCGTTGTTCTCTCGCACGAAAAGGCGGAGTTCAAAAAGAATTGGGACAAAATTTTAACCATCTGCAACGAAGGCGGACGCATCAACGGCAAGGTCAAATCCGTCGTCAAAGGCGGGTTGGTCGTAAACGTGGGCGTCGAGGCATTTTTGCCCGCGTCCCAAATTGACGTCACGACGCCTAAGAATCTCCAGCAGTTCGTCGGCAATACGTATGAGTTCAAGGTCGTCAAAATCAACCAGGACCGACAGAACATCGTCCTGTCCCGCCGCGAATTGATCGAGCAGGAGCGCAATGAAAAACGCGCCCATCTGCTCGGAGAAATGATCCCGGGCGATATCCGCAAGGGCACGGTCAAAAACATCACGGATTTCGGCGCCTTCATTGACTTGAACGGCATTGACGGCCTGCTCCATATCACCGACATGAGCTGGGGCCGCATCGGGCATCCCTCCGAAATTCTGAAGGTCGGACAGGAAATTGACGTCGTCGTCCTGGACGTCAACAAGGAAAAAGAGCGCGTCAGCCTGGGCTTGAAACAAAAAATGTCCAATCCCTGGGACGATATCGAAACGAAATATCCCGTCGGCGCCAAGGTCAAAGGCAAAGTGGTCAGCCTCGTGCCTTATGGCGCGTTTGTCCAAATCGAGCCGGGTGTCGAAGGACTTATTCACGTCACCGAGCTTTCCTGGACCAAGCGCGTGGCCAAACCGAGCGATGTGCTGAAGCAGGACCAGGAAATTGAAGCGGTCGTGTTGGGCATCAATCGCGAAGAACAAAAAATCTCGCTGGGCATTCGCCAGCTTGAATCCAATCCCTGGGACGGCGCCGCCGACAAGTATCGGGTGCAAGCTCGCGTCAAAGGCAAGGTCCGCAACCTCACCAGCTACGGCGCGTTTGTGGAACTCGAAGAAGGTATCGACGGCATGATCCACGTTTCGGATATGTCATGGACTCGGAAGATCAATCATCCGAGCGAGGTCATGAAAAAAGGCGACGAACTGGAGGCCGTGGTCCTCGAAGTGGACCGGCCGAATCAGCGCATCGCGCTTGGCCTCAAACAATTGGGCACCGACCCATGGGAAAACATCGAGACCCTTTACAAGGTCGGCGACCTGGTCACGGGCAAAGTCACCAAGCTGGCCAGCTTCGGCGCGTTTGTGGGCTTGCAGCATGACATCGACGGCCTCGTGCACATCTCGCAAATCAGCGAAGAGCGCGTGGACAAGATCAAGAACGTGCTCAAGGTCGGCCAGGACGTCTCGGCTCGCGTCATCAAGATTGACAAGGGCGAGCGCCGTATCGGTCTATCCATCAAAGCCGCGAACTACTCAGACGAGCAGCTCAAGGAAGAGCAGAAACTGCTGGATTCGCTCAAACCGGGCGAAGATCTTGTTGCACTGCAGCATGCCTTTGACGCCGCCGACGAGGCGCAAAAGGCCGAATAACCAAATATTGAAACAGCAACGGGCGGACTGGAAACGGTCCGCCCGTTGTCGTTCAGGGAATGTGGCGCATTACGGCTTACTCTAAAGGTCTGGCAAAAATCCATCTTTCATGTCCTCTGTGCCTCCGCGGTGAATTTAGTCTCTTCCCAAATACTTCACTACCGCTTCAGTCCGGGATTGGACGTGCAATTTTTCATAGACCGTATGGAGGTGGGCCCGGACGGTGCTCAAGCTGATGCCTAATTGGTCGGCGATTTCCTTGTACAAAAAGCCCTTGGCCAGCGCAGCCAGGATTTCATGCTCGCGTTTGGTCAGCTTTTCCATCTCTGACCGCGGCTTCTTGATTTGTTGAAAATGGCTGACCACTTTGCGGGCGATCTGCATGGACATAGGCGCGCCGCCGGCGTGGACCTGTTCAATCGCCTGGACCAGTTCCGCTGCGGACATGTTTTTGAGCAGGTAACCGCTCGCGCCCCGGCGCAGGGAATCAAAAATTAAATCGCTCTCCTCGTAAGTGGTGAGCATGAGCACCTGGAGCTTGGGGAGCCGTTCCTTGAGGCGAGCAACGCATTCGATGCCGTTCATGCGCGGCAGGTTAATGTCCATGAGTACGACGTCAGGTTCTTCCAGGGGGATTTTCGCGAGGGCTTCCTCGCCGCTGGAATGGGCGCCCACGCAACTCAGCATCCCGGCACGCCCCAGTAGTTCAGTCAGGCTTTCGCGCGTGCCGCGATTGTCTTCAACGATGGAAACTCTGATTCGCACGTTCTTTTTCTTTTCACTCATAATAAAATACGGATCCAGTTCCCGCTATTGAACAAACGTTCGACTTTCAAGTCCACAGTCCAGAGTCCGGAGTCCCCAGTCAAGCCCGGACTGTGGACGGGACTCAAGACTGTGGACTGGCTAATGGCAAACGCAAATGAATGATTGTGCCCCTGTCGGCGCCGCTTTGAAATTCAAATTCGCCGCCAATGTCATTCATTCGCTGGCGCATGTTCCGCAAACCGTCGGCCAGGGGATCGCCGCCGGCGCCGTTGTGCGCCTGGGCCGGATCAAATCCGCAGCCGTTGTCCTCGACGGTAATATCGAGCGTATCTTCGGAGAATTGGATTCGCAGCCGGACTTCGGAGGCGCGGGCGTGTTTGACGATATTGTGCAGGGCCTCTTTGATGACCAGGAAAAGATTGTGGCGCAGGTCGGTGGAAAGCTCCCGCGGTGGACATTGTTCGGGAAAATCCAGGCGGCAGCGAATGCCTCTCAATCGCAAATAATCCAGGGCAAACTGGCCGGCGTAGTCCATCAAATGCGCGAGAGTGTCATTGCGCGGGTTGACCGCCCAGACAATTTCGTCGAGCGATTTAATGGCCTGACGCGCGGTCGACGATATTTTCTCGACGCGTTCGGCAGCTTTGTCGGGCTCGCCGCGGTCCTGGTGCGCCAGTTCGCCAAGAAACGCAATTTGCGTCAGGTTCGCCCCCAGGTCGTCGTGGATGTCCTTGGCAATTCGCGTTCGCTCCCGCTGCAAGGCCGCCTGTTGTTCCAGGACAATCAGTTGGCGTCTTAAGCGGCGGAAAGAAACATACCGCACGATGGCGATGATGCTGAGCGTGAAGGCCAGCAACGCCACCGACCGGAACCACCACGTTTGCCAGTAAAACGGCGTGACGACGAAGTTCACCGAGGCAATGTCCGGATTCCAAACGCCGTCGCTGTTGCACGCGCGCACGTCAAAGCGATATCGCCCCGGCGAGAGGCGTGGAAAATTGACCTGCCGCTGTGTGCCGATTTCCTTCCAATCGTCCTCGAAGTTTTTTAGCCGATATTCGAACTGGACGTCCTCCGGGGACGCGAAGCTTAAGGCGGTAAACTCAAAATCCAGCGCGCGATGATTGGGCGAGAATCGAAGATTCGAGGGGATTCCCATGCCCGAACCTGATGGCAGCGGATCTGGCGAATTGAGTCCCAGGCGCCGGTCATAAAGCGCCACGGTTTCGTCATCAACCGCAACGCGCTCCACAACAACCGGCGGCGGTGGCGCGCCGTGCGGGACGTTTTCAGTATGGACTATGGCGAGCCCCGCTCGCATCGGAAAATAGACGCGGTTGTCAGAGCCGCGGAATGCCGTCGAGCCATTTTCATAATTGGGCTGGACGTTGGCCCCTTCGGCCGGGCCGTAGGCGATGCAGCGGACGCTCTTGCTCCGGCCCTCTGCGACGTCATTCAATTGCGCCAGTGACACCCTAAACACGCCGCGGTTTCCCGCGCACCAAAGCCACCCGTCGTCGTCCGACGCCATTTGCGAAACGTAGTCGTCGTAGAGGCCTTCCTGCTCGGTGGTCAGGCGGGAGAATTTCCCGTCTTTGAGCCGGCCAATGCCCCATCCGGCGTAGCCGATCCAAAGGCTGCCGTCGGGCGCCGGGAACAGGCAACGGATGGAGAGAAGCCGGTTTGAGCGGGGGGTTTCATCCAGGACCGAGTCTCCGTCAATGCGCATGAGCACGCCATCGGCGCTGCCAACCCAGACGTTGCCTTTGGCGTCCTCAACCAGGGCGCGGAGGGACCGGTGCGGAACCGGTATCTTGAACGTCTGCAACTGGCCTCGCCGCAGTCGGTTAAGACGGCTGGGACCGTCCGTGGAAATGAAGACGTCGCCACTGGAACTTTCCAAAATGGTGCGGACCTGGTCGCTGCTCAAACCGTTACGGTGGTTCCAATGTCGGCAACTGAGGCCCTTCCAATAAAAGAAACCGTTGTCCTGCGTGCCAATCCAAACGCCGCCATCGGAAGCAGCCGCGACGCATGATGCAAAACCACTGACGGAATTAGTCCCTTTATCGAGCGTTACCCACCGGCCATTTTTTCGGCGGGCGATGAGGCCGTTTTGGGTGGTCACCCAAATAGCGCCACCGGTGTCCACGCAGGTGCTGCGCACTGATTCATTGGGCAGACCGCTTTCACGTCCAAGCAATTCGACGATACGCGGGCGGAGCCGCTCCAGGCCACCGCCATCGGTGCCCGCCCAAATATTGCCCTCGCGGTCTTCGGCAAAACAATCAACGTCGAAATAGGAAGAGGGCGCTGAATCGACATTTGTTCCGCAAACACGGAAGAGGCCGCTTGCGGCGGTGCCAATCCAGACTGCCCCGGAATGGTCTTCCAAAAGCGTTTGGGGACCGCCACGGGTAGCGGGCGGTGGAAATTGAGCGACGGTCGTTACCGATCCGTCCACGTTTGCTTCGAGGAGATTTCGGGGAGTGCAAATCCAAATTCCACCGCCGGAGCGCGGACCAATGCAGGAAATATTATCGGGCAGCTTAAACAGAGTCTGAAATGTTCTGTCGCTGAAGATACCCGCCCGATTTCCTTTGGCAAACCACAGCCGCCCGGCGGCATCGGTGGCAACGGAACACGCGCCTCGTGCGGGCCAGCCTGAATCGGGACCAAACACAGTCACCCGGCCGTTTGCGATCTGGGTTAAACCGCCGTCCGTGTAAGCGACCCAGACGTTTCCCTGGCTGTCTTCTGCGATGACGCTGGCGCGGGCGTCAGGCACGTTTGTAAAGGCCACGGTCGATTCCGGGGAAATGCAGAGGATGGGGCCTCGGTCCATGCCAAGCCATATGCGGCCACGCTGATCGCAAGTCATCGCCCGAACGACGCGATTTGGGACCCCTTCGATCGTCTCCAGCCGGAATTGCTGAAATCGCACGCCGTCAAAACGCATGAGGCCGCCGGCGGTTGCCACCCAGAGATAGCCATCAGGAGTTTGCGCGACCCCGACAACGCTGTCATCGGGCAGGCCGTCTTCTGATTGCCAGGAGCGCACAAGCCAAATCGGGCGGGTCCCCGAAGCCGGCGCTGTCAGTGCGACAAGCAGAAAAAGCGCCGCCAGGCAGATCGCGGAACTTCGGCGAAGGGACATAGATCTATGTTAGCGGCTTATGAGCCGGGTAACAATTACGATTGAAATCACAATTTCCAACAACCAGGCTCCAGACAAACTTCAAACTCGAACCTCCAATTTCGCGAGCTTGGTGCTTGAACATTTTCTGTCGCTTGGAGCCTGGTCCTTGGAGCTTCCTGTGGGATGGAGCTTGGATGTTGAAATTTGGATGATTTACGTTACCGGCTGGCCGTCGTTTCAGTTTTGCCGGCCTTTACGAATACGACATACATGTTGCATGGCTTTTTGCCGGCGTCCGCCGCATTTGACCCGAATGTCAGGCTTTCATCAGTGCGCAAATGCCGCACAAAAAGTTTCATGGCACGGCCTGCGATAGCCAAAGAAGACGAGGTTGGCTGAAGCTGGCGCTGCAGCCAATCGGGGCTTGGCAACGATGCGTCGTAGGCCACATAAACCGTTGTTCCGGCCTTGACCTCCAATTGCATCAAATCGGCCGCCGGATAAAATTTATCCGCGTCGGCTGCCTGGACCCAATCCGCGCCAGTCAGCTTTGGGGGAAGTTTTTCAAAGGGATAATCGCGGTCGCAATAGACGTTCTTGCCGTCGGAGGCGCCCACTTCCACGTGGACCAATTCCGTCGGCCCGGTGTAGTTAAACATGTCTATGAGGCGATGCCCCGCCACGTACTCCGGCGCGCTTGAAACCGTCATGGGCGGCGTCGCCGAGGTCAAAGCGGTCCAGCCCGGGTGCGTATTCGACAGTGCGACCACCGGCATCGCGGGCATCGTTTGAGAATAGCCGTCACTAAGCGCGAACGAATGTGATGCAATCAGAACGCTGGCCGGCTGCAGTCCGGAGCAGGTGGCCGTTATCGTGATATCTCCGGGCGTTAACGTCGAGCGAACGGCCACGCGATTGATGCCGCATTCCAGGTCGAGAAATTTGTTGTTTATGGAATCCGCCCTGCCGCTGTTATATCCACCCCGCCAAATGGCCGGGCCGTCGCACGCAAAGTCCACGCGCTGGTCGAAAACAGGGCAGCGCCGTCCATGCGCGTCGATGGCTTCAACATCTATTAGCGCAACATCCGAGCCGTCCGCCCGCAAACCACCCGGGCCGGTGATGGGCGTTAGCCGCAAAGCGACGGGCGGGCCGGCCGTCTCGATGGAGTCGCCGGCGAGCGAACCGTTATTGTCTGAAGCGACCGCTTTGATTTCACCGGGCGCAAAGGCAACGTTCTTGAATGTGAACAAATAGCGCTCGGATCTTTCCCCAAAACCCAACGATTTTCCATTTACAAACAGTTCCACATTGGAACAGTTCGATGTCACATAGATGGTCTTCTTTGTTCCCGGGGGATAATTCCAATGGCCGATAATGTGAACCTGGGGATCGTCTCGGAACATGGTTTGGCAAACGTACCAGGCTTCTTTAGGCAGTCGAACGCCGTCCACTTCGCCGCTGGCGCGGCACACCTCGGCCGTGTTGCGTCCGCCGCTGATGGTATCCGAAAAAATCCAATTGGCTCCGCCGCATTCCGACGGTTCGCCGGTCTTGTCGATGTATTGGCTGATTTCATTGATCGCGTATGCTTCGGACGTCAAATCATAAGTTTGGCCGCGTGCCTGCGGATAGCCGAAGTCGGGAGGAGAAAAATCATCCCATTCGCGCCGCGGCGATTCCTCGCGGTCGTATTCTCCCTCGACAACGGGAAGGCGCGCCACCTCATGGCTGCCCTCGGTGCCTATCGTCAGGTCCATGAATTGGCCGGTCGCCTCGTCGGCGCGCCGATGCGCGTAGGCGCGCCCGCCGTAGGGATCATATTCTTCGACGTCATGGCGCAGTTCTTCGGCATGAGCGAGCGAAACTTTTTGATTGCCGCCTTCCCAGATTAAAATCGAAGGGTCATTGCGAAAGTAAATCACCGCGTCCCGAAAGGCATCGGCGCGAATGCGCCAGGCTGCGCCCACGGTATCGGATTCGCCGTCCACCCCCGGTTGATCGGCGATGATGCCCAGTTCATCACCGGCCTGAATCATCTCGGGGCCGGCGCCGCAATGGCCCCAGCGAACGAAATTGCCGCCGGCGTCCTTCATCAATTTTAACGTAAAGTAATGCAGCCAATCCGGCTGGGCGGTGCCCAGGCCGGGCCACTCGTCCGTGGGACGTTGTCCCCAGCCGTGCAGTTTCAAATGATGGCCATTGATCCAAAAACCTGTCTTTACGTCCCAGTGAACGGCCCGAATGCCCAATGGAATTTCGCAGGTATCGGCTTCGCTGCCATCGAAACTGATGGAACTAACAACGCGGTAAAGATGCGGATAACCCGGCTCCCACAACTGGGGATTCTGGATAGCGCCCGAAAATTTGAAATTTGAGTGGCCGCCGGCCCGGACAGAGCCTTTTTGGCAAAGCGCAAGGACGGTGCTGCCCTGGCGATCAATGACTTTGGCCGTGACCTCCATTTCACTCGTCGTCGTGCTGTCATTTTCCACAGGCACTTCGACACCGATTCTGGCGGAGGAATCCGAAATTTTCGTCGCATAGGCATACGGCCCGGTCGTCCGCAAAAAGTCAAACAGCGGGAGTGAAATGTGGACCGGCGCAGTCACGTAAAGCCGCACATTGCGATAAATGCCGCCCATGGCGGGGTGCCATTGTGGGTTGTTCCACGGTATTTGGTTGGCCTGGACGGCGTCGACGTCGTCCGGCAGCGTGGCGTTCAGGCTTTTTTCATAGGCCGCCAACAGTATGGGAGGATCGACGGTTTCGCTCACGATGAAGCGGTTGTCGCACATGACCGCCAGGACGTTTGGTTTGTCGAACTGGACGAACGGCGTCAGATCAAAGCCGAAGGGCATGAATCCGTTCTTGCAGGAGCCGAGCAAATGGCCGTTGAGATAAACGCCCGCGACCTGCCGCACGGCTTCAAACTCAATGTAAACCTGTTTGCCGCGCGCGGACGCAGGCAATTCAAACGTTTTGCGATACCACGTTCGCCCGCCCCATTGATTGGTATCGCCGAGCATGTTTCCGGGAGACATATGATTGAACGTGTCCACGTCGTTGTACGTGTGGGGCGCGGATACCGTCGTCCAACTGGAATCATCGAAATCCGGCTGCGCCGCACCAGCCGGGTCGGCCCTAATGAACTTCCAATCCACGTCGAAATTGAGCGTGAGCCGGTCCTGGGCGATGGCTTTTGGCGCGCATAGCGTGAGCACAAAAATCCCCACAGCCAAAGCGCGTAAAATGTGCGATGACGTACGGCAACTGTCTCGACACTGGGACATTTTTCTTATTTTCGCCGTAAAGAACTTTTGATGCTACCTGAACGTTTGTTCTAGACGATAGATGGTGGTAAATCCTTAAAGTGTTGAAGCGTTGAAGTGGTTTCGCCGGCAAAGAGGCCGTGGCACATCTTTAGCCAGGGAATTCGAAGAAATAAATCCTCGCGCGGCGCGAGCGTCAAATTGGCGTTCGTGCCGGTTGCACTTGCGTCCGGCAATAACAAAGGCCGGTTGCTATGGCATCTTGCTGCGAATAATGGCCGCAGCCGAGAGGGCGACAATCACCAAAGCCCCGCTCGGGGCGACCCACGCGTCGCCAAACGCCAACATCACTGCAATCAATGACAACGGATGCATAATTGGCCTTTCAGGCGCATCTGACAAAAGCGAATCATTCGTCCTTTGGTCAGTGCTGGGGCTGTAGTGTGAACCTAAACAAAAACATAAGCAAGGCTAAATTTAAAAACCGTTGATACGTTAAAAGGTTGAAGCGTTGAAGCGGTTTTATTCCTGGCAAGTCATTCATTTTGTTCCTTGATTTTGGGGTGATAGGCGTGATTTGCCACTCCCTGTATTGTCTAAACCAGTAGTATGAGAATCAGTTCCGAGTCGGCAAAAGCATTCACTCTGATTGAATTGCTGGTGGTCAAACGTGGTCTTTTGCGACGGGCATGGGGGCTGTAAATTAATTCGTGTAAATGGTCAAACGAAAGGACAATGAAGCTATGGCCATTACCGATGCAGTATTGAACGAACTCCTCAAAGACTACCAGAAGCCCGAAGATTTATTGGGCAAGAACGGGCTGCTCAAGCA
>DASYYL010000124.1:0-19946 GCA_035933915.1 Verrucomicrobiia bacterium | reverse complement strand
AAAATGCTCCCGTAAGATTTTGACCTTCTCCTGGCTGGAGAAATGTCGTCGTTGTTGTTCTGCCATATCGGTCCTTTCGTTGCGCCCCGATTATATAACTCAACCCACCCCTTTTTCCAATTCCAGGAGAAGCAGCACAGTCAAGCTCCACTAATTCGTTGGCCTGACAATGGAGGACTGCGCGGCCGTGCTTGATGTCTCAGTTCTCACAGCAAGGCGCTGGTGGAGTTACGCGCGGGCGTGGCTCTATCAGAAACTTCGGAGCGCGGATGGGCAGTAGGCACCGGGACGCATGAGACGTATAGGACGAACGGGGATTCAGGACTGCAAGGTTGAGCGCACAACAATCTTCTGTAATGCTAATCGCCAGCCGAAAATGTTTACCGTGCCTGCCAATTGCCCAACGACACCCGTCATTATCGGAGCAATCCTTACTGTAGTCGGTTGGCCGGCTACCGCCTGGCTTGCCTACCGATCAGGCTTTCGCTCGCAACGAATGCGAATGGAGTGGGAGGCGCAAAAAGCGAAACAGTCCCAACGACAAAAGTTTTTTGATTTGGCCAATGACCTTAAGGTTTCCACAGCTGAACGTCCGGATAATTGGATCGAGATTTTCAAGGAAAAGGCTGCCCACCTGGTTTCTAATTATGAAATGATTAGGTCTGATCTGGCATGGAAAGAGAAAAGGAGAATCGATGAGGCAATGAACACCATTAAGAGATTCGCCGTCATGGACCACGACGATATTCACGCGGCATGTGGAAATGATAGCGAACTGTTTGACGCCTTGAAAAAGTTTCCGGAAACATAAAACTTCGGCGGCAGGAAGAAGTCGCCTTCGAGTGGATTTGGCGCACAGTGGAGCGGATATTGATATATCACGTCTGAAGACCCGCAAACCCGAAAGCTTTCGGGGCAACAAACCCGCAACAGAGCCGCAACATTTGGGCGAAATGGACGCGGAATTTTAATCGCCGATATTCGCGATGGAATCTATGTTTTCTTTTAATTGCCCATTGCTAGCGTTTCATTCGTTGGTTGACCAGCCAGGGCACTTTGCTTCTCCAACTTGTCCGGCAAGAACCTGGAGAGAAAGCGTCTGGCCAGACTGGTTGAAGGCAATTCAAAGAATTTCCAACACGCGATGCCAGCCGCGACGGAACCCAGGATATAGATGCTCCCGTACCACAACGGAGGCGGCGTCAGGTCATGGCCGGCAATCTTGCTCAACAGATCAATCCCCATTTCAAAAGTTGTGACAAACAAAATCGGGACCAGATAGATCGAATACGACGCATCGCCAAGCAACAAAAGGAACCGGGGCCATTTCCAGGAGCACCTTAGGTCAATCTGGCTCATCACTCCCACGAGGCAGGTGGCGAATCCGCCCCACACGATTGTGCGATGC
Organism: Verrucomicrobiia bacterium; assembly: GCA_035933915.1. Classification (GTDB taxonomy): domain Bacteria; phylum Verrucomicrobiota; class Verrucomicrobiia; order Limisphaerales; family UBA11358; genus UBA11358. The sequence goes on along the minus strand of DASYYL010000124.1, from coordinate 18,538 downwards.
CACGCCGCATCTTCATAGTTCATGATGACCAAATGCCGGCCCAGGTACGAACTATCACACGCCAAATACAAGAATAACAGGCTCAGGCCGCCCATGATGTACAGTGGGGCGTTTCCAATCCTGTTTCGCGTGTGATAGAGAATGCACCCCGCGCAAAACTCGAGGGTCATTGGATGAAACAGAAATTTCGGCAAATACCATGCCCATTGATTAAACGCAAGATTCGCCGCCATCCCGGCGAGAAAAAAGAAGAGAAGCAAAAGCCATGCTCGCCGCACAGACCCAAGTTTCAGCAAGCCGGCGAAGCATAGGTAAAACCACATCTCAAATGAGAGCGTCCAACCATTCACCAAAATCGGACCGGTGAAATTTAAGCCTTCCAACATAGGTATGAAGGCATAAGTATCAAAAATCGCCGTGCCTGATACTTGCCCGCCAGGATAGCCGGAAATAAATTCCAACCCGGCAAGGGTTGAAATAGTAAAGTAGAGGGGCACAATTCGCGCCACCCGCGACGCCAGGAATGTCCGCCAGTCAATGCCCGCTTTTGCGGCGGTCATGCTGATCACGAAACCGCTGATGACAAAGAATATGTCCACGCCAATCGCACCTAAATCTGTGCCCAAAAAGGGCACGTTGGAAAAACTGTGCCAGTCTCGCCCCAGGTAATATTTTAAATGACACCAAAGCACGAGAAGCGCGGCCACGCCTCTGAGAACTTGCAGCCCCTCAAGTTTGTTACGTGCTGATTCAGTATTGGACATGTCAAGTCTCCCGATTCAGCAAAAGCCGCGCCAAGCAATTTGCGCCAAATGCCTGAGGCACAAGATGTTGGAACCTCATGGAGCGCAGGAAGAACAAAAAAGGCGTTCAGCTCTCGCCGAACGCCTTTGTGTAAAACAATTCCTATTAAGCCAGGAGCGGATTCTCCGCCGGGGCCGCCGCCTCTTCCACGGGCTGCTCAACCTCGGGTTCATCGGGGATTTCCACAAGTGGCTTGAGATGCACCTTGCGGTGATGGTCGAAGCCGGTGCCGGCCGGGATAATGTGGCCCATGATGACATTTTCCTTGAAGCCACGCAGCGTATCCACCTTTGAACGGGTAGCGGCTTCGGTCAGGACGCGGGTGGTGTCCTGGAAGGACGCCGCGCTAAGGAAGCTGTCGGTTTCTAATGAGGCTTTCGTGATGCCCAGCAACACGGGCGAAGCTTCGGCGGGTTTACCGCCCATCTTCTCGACGCGCTCATTCTCGGCTTCGAAATCCAATTTGTCAGCCTGCTCACCCCACAGGAACGAAGTGTCGCCGGGTTCGGTGATGCGGACCTTGCGCAACATCTGACGGACGATGATTTCGATGTGCTTGTCGTTAATCGTCACGCCCTGGAGGCGATAGACTTCCTGCACTTCACCCACGAGGTGCTCCTGCAATTCCTGCGGCCCGAGGACTTCGAGAATTTCGTGCGGGTCCATGGGGCCTTCGGTCAGTTGCTGGCCTTTCTTGACGACGTCGCCCTTGAAGACGATGACGTGCTTGCCGATGGGGATGAGGTGTTCCTCCTCAGTGCCGGTCACCGGGTCTTTGATCAGAATCGTGCGCTTGCCGCGAACGCTCGGGCCGAAGTCAACGATACCGTCAATCTTCGAGATTTCGGCGGCGTCTTTTGGCCGGCGAGCTTCGAACAACTCAGCCACGCGGGGAAGACCGCCGGTAATGTCCTTGGTCTTGGACATCTTGCGCGGGGACTTGGCCAGGAGCGAACCGGCGACAATCTTATCGCTTTCGTTCACGACGATGTGTGCGCCGCTAGGAATCGGATAATTCGCCACGACTTCGCCATGCTCATCGCTGATGATGATTTGCGGGTGCAAGTCTTCTTTGTGCTCGATGACGACCATGGCTTCCTGGCCGGTGGTTTCATCCATTTCCTGCTTCATGGTGACGCCTTCGATGATATCGTGGAATTTCACCTTGCCGGCTTTTTCAGACAAAATCGGAACGTTGTACGGGTCCCATTGGACGAACGTATCGCCTTTCTTGACCTTTTGGCCGTCCTTGAACGAGATGACCGCGCCGATGACAACGACGTGGTTTTCCAGTTCGCGGCCGTCTTCGCCGAGGATGGAAACTGAGCCGTTTTTGTTGAGGACGATGTTGTTCCCGTCCTGCAATTCGACGACGCGTAATTCGTTGTAATGGATTGTGCCGTCGTGCTTGGATTTGATTTGGGGCACTTTGAAGTGCGCAGCGGCCGTACCACCGATGTGGAACGTACGCATCGTCAACTGGGTACCGGGCTCGCCGATGGATTGGGCGGCGATGATGCCGACCGCTTCGCCGAGCTTGACAATGCCGCCGGTGGCCAGGTTGCGGCCGTAGCAATGAATGCAAATCCCGTGCTTGCTTTCGCAAGTGAGCACAGAACGGATGCGCAAGCGCTCAATACCGGGAGTTGATTCGATGGCCTTGGCTTTGGCCTCATCAATCTCTTCGTTGGATTTGATGATAAACTCCTTCGGGTTATTCGGATTGACGATGTCATCGCACGCGAAGCGGCCGACGAGCCGGTCGGCGAGTTTGACGACTTCATCTTCACCTTCATAAACCGCGCTGACCCAGATGCCGTTGGTCGTGCCGCAATCGTTTTCCTGGATGATGACATCCTGCGAAACGTCCACCAGCTTGCGGGTCATGTAACCGGAGTCCGCAGTCTTAAGGGCGGTATCGGCCAGACCTTTGCGGGCGCCGTGCGTGGAAATGAAGTATTCCAATACGGACAGGCCTTCGCGGAAGTTGGCCAGAATGGGTTTCTCGATGATGTCACCGCTGGGCTTGGCCATGAGGCCGCGCAAGCCGGCGAGCTGGCGCACCTGCTGTTTGTTGCCGCGCGCGCCCGAGTCCACCATGAGATAAACCGGGTTGTATTCCTTTTTGCCCTGGTTGGCCTTCAAGGTGTCAAACATGACGCTGGAAATCTGGTCGGTACAATGCGTCCAGATGTCCACGATCTTGTTGTAACGTTCGCCGGGGGTGATGACACCTTTGCGATATTGTTTTTCAACTTCTTTGATTTGCTTTTGGGCGGCGTCGATTTGCTCGTCGCGTTCCTTGGGCACAATCATGTCGTCAATGCCGATGCTCGCGCCGGACTTGGTGGCTTCGCGGAAGCCAAGCTCTTTCAATTTGTCGAGCATTATGACGGTCTTGTCGTGGCCGGCGTATTTGTAGCATTTCCAAATGAGGTCACCGAGTTCGGACTTTTTGACGGGCTTATTCGGGAAGCCCAGCTCAGTCGGCCAGATTTCGCTGAAAATGACGCGGCCAACGGTGGTATCGAGGAGCTTCTTGTCCGCATTGCCAAATACGGTTTGTTTCCCATGGTCCGGGTTTTTCAGGCGAATGCGGTCGTGCGTCTTAAGCGCGCCGTCATCATAGGCGAAGATAACTTCCTCCTTGGTGCCGAACAACGGGAGCGTTTTGACGTCCTGGGGCATCGGTTTACGCGGTTCGGCCGTCAGATAATAGCAGCCGAGCGTGATGTCCTGCGTGGGCGTGATAATGGGCTTGCCGCTGGAGGGCGAGAAAATGTTGTTCGTGGCCATCATCAGCAGGCGCGCTTCCATTTGCGCCTCGACCGAGAGCGGCACGTGAACAGCCATTTGGTCGCCGTCGAAGTCGGCGTTGTAGGCGGTGCAGACCAGCGGGTGAATGCGAATGGCTTCGCCTTCGATAAGCTGGGGTTCAAACGCCTGGACGGACAAACGGTGCAACGTTGGCGCGCGGTTCAGCAGGACCGGATGGCCCTTGGTCACCTCTTCGAGGACGTCCCAAACTTCCTTGGTCTGTCGTTCGATCATCTTCTTGGCTGAACGAACGGTATGGACGTAGCCGAGTTCCTTGAGCCGGCGAATGATGAACGGCTCGAACAGCACGAGCGCCATTTTCTTGGGCAGACCGCACTGATTAAGTTTGAGTTCGGGGCCGATGACAATGACCGAGCGACCCGAGTAATCGACGCGTTTGCCGAGCAAATTCTGGCGGAAACGGCCGCCCTTGCCCTTGAGCATGTCGCTGAGTGATTTGAGCGAGCGATTTCCCGCGCCGGTGACCGGGCGGCCATGGCGGCCATTGTCGAACAGCGCGTCCACCGCTTCCTGCAACATGCGCTTTTCATTTCGGATGATGACTTCCGGCGTCTTGAGTTGCAACAACGTCTTGAGACGGTTATTGCGGTTGATGACGCGGCGATAAAGATCGTTGAGGTCGGAGGTGGCGAAACGGCCGCCTTCGAGCGGAACCAGCGGGCGCAAATCCGGGGGAATCACCGGCAGCACCGTCAGAATCATCCATTCCGGACGGCTCTTGGAGGACTGAAGACCTTGGAGGAGCTTGATGCGCTTGGCCAATTTCTTGCGGATTTGCTTGCTCTTGGTCTCCGTCATGGCCTGCTGCAGTTCTTCGACGCCTTTGGTCAGGTCCACGCGGGCAAGCGCATCGCGCACGGCTTCGGCGCCCATTTTGGCGACAAACGCCTCGGCGCCGTAGGTTTCACGCGCTTCGCGGTATTCGTTTTCGTTGAGCAACTGGTTCTGCTTGAGCGGGGTGTTGCCCGGGTCAATGACCAGGTAATCTTCGTAATAAATGACGCGCTCGAGGTGGCGGGCGGTCATGTCCAGCGCCAACCCGATGCGGGAGGGCATGCACTTGAAAAACCAGATGTGACACACCGGCACAGCCAATTCGATATGGCCCATGCGCTCGCGACGGACGCGGGCGAGGGTCACTTCGACGCCGCAACGGTCGCAGACGATGCCACGGTGCTTGATGCGCTTAAATTTGCCGCAGGAACACTCCCAATCTTTGACCGGGCCGAAAATGCGTTCGCAGAACAAGCCTCCCTTTTCAGGCTTGAACGTGCGGTAATTGATAGTTTCGGGATTTTTAACTTCGCCCTTGCTCCAGGAACGGATGGCATCGGGGGAGGCAACGGTGATTCCGACATAATCAACCTGATTGACCTTGTCCAATCCAAGCAATTCCCGGGCGCTTTCTTTGGTGCTAATCATAATAGAAACGAAACGGAGAATCGAACATACACAAAAAAAATGTCAATGCAATATTTATCTGCAACTTTCTTCAGCAGGGGTTTGACAACTACCTCCGCCCTCCGTTTTAAGAAAAATGCGGCAAATCTGTCACCTGATTGTAATATAGTGGATATGTCAAGGGGGCACCGCCGCCGGCAGTGAATCCCTCTGTGATCCCGGGTTTTAGCACAAATAGGGCCTCCTTTGAGTCTTTTTCCAAAAGCCCGGCGTTCCTTACCCTCAAAAAGTCCCGGCAATGAGGGCAGTCAATTACAGGGAGGCTTGATCCCGCCCTGCGCGGGCGGCGCCGGCGCGCGCCGTCCCTGCCAAGAAGAATTTTTCCTTTTTCCTTTTTGCTTTTTCCTTCCACACTGCGGATATGCAGCACAACCGCCATATCGCCAATATCGCGCTGATAGGTTTCATGGGCACGGGAAAGACGTCCGTGGGACGGTTGGTGGCGGAGCAGTTGCAGTTCGATTATCTGGACACCGACGAAATGATCCAATCGGCGACCGGCAAGACCATTGCGGAAATATTTTCAGTCAATGGCGAACCCTCCTTTCGGGCGCTGGAGGAAAAGACGGTCCAGGAGCTTGCCGGAAAATCCCGGACGGTGATTTCGGCGGGCGGCGGATTGCCCGTGAATCCCGCAAACCTGGCGAGTCTCAAATCTCACGCATTGGTCGTCTGCCTGTGGGCTTCGCCGGCGAAAATTTGGGAGCGCGTGAAAAGCCAAACGCACCGGCCTTTGCTCCATGATCCGGACCCGCAAAAGAAAATCTGCGAATTGCTCGCCGCGCGCGCGCCATTTTATAAGCAGGCGGACATTCTGCTGAACACGGAATCCCGTTCGTTGCGCGAGGTGGCACAGCAGGTCATCCACCAGTTTCGCCTTCAGTCGTCTGGCCGATGAAAGAGCAAATCCGCCAGCGCGCCCTGGAGCTGGGATTCGACGATTGCCGCTTCACTCGCGCGGACGCCCCAGCCTCACGAAAGGAATTTCGCGATTGGATCGCGGAAAAAAAGTTCGGTGAAATGGCCTGGATGGAACGGAGCGCCGAAAAAAGGGTAGAACCGCAAAAGGTTTTGCCCGAGGCAAAAAGCGTCATTTGTTTGGCGGCAAGTTATTTTCGAGAAACGCCGGACCAGGACGCCGAATCGGGAATCGTGGCCCGCTACGCGCGTTTCGACGATTACCACGATGTTCTGGGCGAGCGCCTGAAATCCCTCACCCAATTTCTCACCGAAATTGGGCGCCCGGAGACGCGCTCGCTTTGGTACGTGGACACCGGACCGGTCCTGGAACGTGATTTCGCGCAGCGCGCCGGCATCGGTTTTATCGGCAAGCATACCAATGTGATCAGCCGCAAATTCGGCAACTGGATTTTTCTGTCGGAAATCCTCACGACGCTCGAACTGGAGCCGGATGCTCCGGAAATGAATCATTGCGGGAAATGTTCGCGCTGCATTACGGCATGTCCGACGGCGGCCATAACGGCACCGTTTCAATTGGATGCGCGCCGATGCATTTCCTACCTGACGATCGAACTGAAAGGGCCGATCCCGGAGGAATTTCGCCCCGCCATTGGAAATCGCATTTACGGCTGTGACGATTGCCTGGCGGTTTGTCCGTGGAACAAATTCGCGCGGGAAGGCCAACTGATGAAATCGCATCAGCGGAAAGACCTGGAACAGGCGGATTTGATTGACCTGCTTTCACTTGATGCAGCAGGATTTAAGGGCCGGTTTGCCGGGTCACCAATTCTGCGAACCAAGCGGCGTGGCCTGTTGCGAAACGTCTGTGTGGCGCTGGGCAACGTGGGCGATGCCTCCGCCCTCCCGGTGTTGGAAAGGGCCTCTCATGATTCCGAGCCATTAATTGCAGATCACGCGCGCTGGGCAATTGAGCGGATTAGTGAGCGTTGAAGAGTTGAAGCGGTTTTGGGTGTCTGCGCGTGGCAGCGCCATCTGCTATATCGCCGGTAAAACCCTCGATTTTACGGGCCGAAAGGACTAACGTATGGAGAATGAAGCTGAGATTGGACCTGCTGGGACACCTCAAGGACGAAGACATCCTCGAGGAGGTGCTGGCGAACAATCACCGTTACAAGCCCGATCCGCTTTTCTCAAAAACCGGAGTTGGGAGCTTGTCGTCGGCCTCAGCCAGGGAGCGTGCGCAAGAGGAAGCACGCAGCACGGCAAGAATTCAGAGGGCTACGCAGCGGTTGAAGCAATCTGGCGACAGCGGCAAAGCGAAGTCAGTTCCCTCGCCGAAACGATAGAATTTTTGCGGCAGCGCCATCGCCGCGCTCCCTTTCTTTTCTTCAATGGCAACACTTTCGCGGATGTTGGGCGAACCATCGTGGATTTAGTATTCGCGGAATTGTCCACTCCGCGCCGGAGCGCGAACTGATGACTGCTGTGGCCCATTACATTGCGGGTGTATTGCCGTGGGAAGCGATGGCTGAAATTGTTGACTCACTGTCCGCTACCGCAGACGGGAAACCTGGCGATCGCGTGAAGACATTGCGCGGATCGTTGCATGGAAAGATTCTTCGCGTGCTTGAAGATGGCAGGATTGTCTGGCCGCCGAACGGGATGGATTCAGAATATAATCGCCTTGCCCGAAAGTCTTTGCGCAAATCTGAAGCCCGGGCAGCCTACACGTAGAGCGCGCCCTGCAAATCGTGGATCAGGATGCTCATGAACGCGTACCGGCGATCAGGTTCACGGGCGAGACACTTGAGCACAACTTTCTCGAGCCCCGGCGGCAGGTCCGGATTGTGCGCGGAAAGCGGTAACGGGCCGGCAGGGTCTAATTGGCGGGCCAGAATCTCGCCGGGATTATCACCCGGAAACGGCTTTTGATTGGTCAACAGTTCGTAAGCGGAAACTCCATAGGCAAAAATATCCACGCGGGTATCAATGGCCTGGCGCTGCAATTGTTCGGGCGCCATATAGCCCGGTGTGCCGGGATTCTTCGAAAACTTTTTCGGCTTTTCAGGAATGGGTTGCGCCATGTCAAAGTCTATCAACTGCACGCCGGCGTTGCGCGTTACCAGGACGTTCTCCGGCTTGAAATCCAGGTGCATGTAACCGCTTTCATGCACGTCGCCCAGGCCGGTGGCCATATCGATGAGGATTTGCGCAACGTTTTCAGTCAGCACCGGGTCATGGACGGCGAATAACTCTTTCAAGTTGGCGGCCTCCACATAATCCATCGCCACGTAAAGACTGCCCTTGATTTTGCCGTGCTCGACGTAGCCCACGATGTAATTGCTCTGGTTCAATTTCGACATCACCTCACACCCGCGCAGGAACCGGCGGCGTTCGGTAAAATTGAACCTTAATTCCTTTTTCAGACGACGAATAGCGTACGGCTTGCCCTTGCCATCGGTGGCCAGCCAAATCTCAGCCATACCGCCGCTGTTGAGCAATTCCTGAAGGTAGAAGCGCCCAAATTGCTCCTCTCCAGTCTGAACAGAATTTCCAGAATCAGCCGTTTCAGCCATTTGCCAAAACACTACCATGCTCGATAACAGGAGGCGAATAAAAGTTGCTCCGTAGGAAAAAAGACTGCGAACCAAAAATGCGGGAAAGCGGGAACTTGACGCCCCGGCCAGGATGCCGGCCCTTACTTGCCCAATTCGATCAGCCGCTCGAATTGCGCCTTTGTCATGGGAGACACAGACAAGCGCGTTTGCTTAACAAAGGCCATTTCGCGGAGTGCTTTATCAGCCTTGATTTGGGCCAGGGTCACTGCGGCTGCCATTGCCTTAACCGGAACCAAATCGACGCACGACCAATCGCCTTCCTCTGCCGTTGGGTCCGGATAAAATTCCTTTTCCACGCGCGCAAGGCCGACGACGGACTTTTCATCGCCACTGTGGTAAAAGGCAACCAGGTCGCCTTTTTTCATCCAGCGCAAATGGAGGCGCGCGGCGAAATTTCGCACGCCGGTCCATGCGGTGCGGCCTTCCTTCGAGAATTGGGACCATGCATACGCCCCGGGTTCGGATTTGACGAGCCAGTAGTTCATTTACGATTCAGGCTTTGCGATTTACGATAGCCTCATGAGTTTTGCCCATAACCTTGCCGCAATTCAACAACGGATTCACGCGGCGTGCAGCCGGGCCGGACGCGACAACCAATCCGTCATGCTCCTGGCCGTAGCCAAAACGCAATCGGCTGAGGCCATTGAAGAGGCCGTGCGCTGCGGACAATTTTTCTTCGGCGAAAACAAGGTCCAGGAGGCCAAAGCCAAAATTCCTTCGTCGCCCGGCCGGGCGCACTGGCATTTCATCGGCCATTTGCAGTCCAATAAGGCGCGCGACGCCGTGGGATTGTTTGAAATGATTCACAGCGTGGACAGTCTGGAGCTGGCGCGTGAAATATCGAAACGTTGCGAACAGGCGTCCAAAGAAATGTCTGTCCTTCTGGAAGTGAACGTGGCGGGCGAATCGAGCAAGTTCGGGTATAAACCGGAGCGAGTGCAGGCCGAACTAAAAGAACTCGGTTTGCTGCCGCGAATTGCGCTCCAGGGGCTGATGACCATCCCGCCATTTGCAACGGACCCGGAGAAATCGCGCCCGCATTTTCGGCGGCTGCGCGAGTTAAAGGAACAATGTGAAGAAATACTTGGCGCGCCCTTGCGGCATTTGAGCATGGGCATGAGCGGCGATTTTGAGATCGCCATTGAGGAGGGCGCCACCATTGTGCGTGTCGGAACGGCGCTATTTGGGCCGCGGAAATCCCGGGTGATCGCTTCAAATTTATAGGATTTTGGCAAATCGGAATCGAACCCTGAGGGTGTTCGGTCGCAGGCATCGCGCGAAACGTTGTCACCAGTTTGTGCTTAAAATTTTCGTTTCCTTTTCTTGGACTTATTTTTAAAATGGGATTGTGACAGTAGAAACATTCAAACGGGAAATTGCGGCGGCCATGAAGGCGTATGAAAAATACGTCATTTGCGTGGACAAAATACCGGAGGATTTTCAGACGTCTCTGCAATCCTTGACCAGGAAGGCGATTGCGGCGTACGAGAATCGCGGCCCGGGAATGCGGCACGGGATTGCGCTGGACAAGTTTGTGACCGTGATTTTGAGCCAGAGTGACGAGGACCGCCCGATGTGCGGCATTTATTTTAACCTGCACTCTCCCTACCAAAAGAACGCGCTGCCCAAGACCGTCAGCGAATTGAAAATAAAGAATTAAACGGTAGAAGGCGGTATTTTGCCGGCGCCAGCTTCCATTTATTCTTTATGGTTCATGCACATCATCGCCTGCCTCGGCGTCGCCCGTCGTCAAATCCGCCACGATGTCGTTATCCCGTTGAGGGCCGGTGATTCTGACTTCTCCCACTTTAATGCCGGCGCGGTAGACGAAAAGCGTCTGGTTCATTTGGGGCATCTGCCCGAGCGGAAAACTCAGCACAACGAACCGGCCCACTGAATTATATTTGACCACTTTCGCCCGGAGCGACGTGTCCGGTGTTACAATGGGCTCGGAATTGGTGGTTGAGACAGTGGCCGTCGGCGGCGGAGACTGTTTTCGAGGGGGAGCGTGATGAGTGGCGCACCCTGAAACAACCAGTCCGGCCAGAAAAAGACAACCGAAGAAACAAAATCTCATGCAACCAGTAAAATCGTTTTTGCGAAGCGGGTCAACACGAACATCAAAGTACGAATTTCCAAGTTACAACATCCAAGCTCCAGAGAATATCAAAGCGCCAAGCCTCGAATTGAATGTTCGAGCTTGAAGATTCTCTGGACGTTGGTCCTTGAAATTTGGAGTTATGAAAAAATTTCCGCCTAAATCCGCGCCTGGGCAAGACGCGCATCGTCCGGTTTGAGTTTTGAATAAACCCGACTGAGGGCGTTGGCCAGCGCGACGACTTTTTCACGCGCGATTTCACCCATCAGGCAAACCTGGACCCAGTTTCTGCGGCGTAAATATTCGCTGTTGAAGCTCAACAGGTAGCCCGCCTCCTGCATGGCCCCGCCAAACTTCACGGAACTCAAGTCCGCCGGCAATTGAATGGTGATTACCGCCGGCGAAACCAGCGCGCCGGCGCCGATCAATTGCAATCCATTCTCATTAAACTTCTGGCGCAGCGAAGCAGAAAGCTCTTCAATGTCAGAAAACCGCTTTTCCCAATTCACGCGCCGCACGGCCGCGCGCAATGCGTGCAGGAGGTTGGATGAAAATGTGAACGGGATGCCTTCCTGTCGGGCGTAATAATCCATGTCCAAATATCGGGGCAATTTTGAGCCGTCCTGGGATGCGAGCTCGTGATTGTAGAAAATCATCGATAGACCCGGATAAGCGCGCAGCCCCTTGCCGCTGGCGCACGAAGCCAAATAAACATCGCTCAAGTCCACGGGAATGGCGCCGACAGAACTAATGCAATCCAGGCACAGACGGGCCGCGGTTTTTGCGCACAACTGTTTCAGCGCGCCCAGGTCCACCGTAAGGCCTGTCGACGTTTCGCAATGGGCGCACCAGAGCCAGGAATAAGCCGCTTTTCCGCCCGCCCCAAATTTCTCGCCTACGGCAGCAAGGTCAATCGGTTCGCCCCATTCAAATTTGAGCGTGTCAAAATTCAAGCCCATGCGCCCGGAATGGTCGATCAAGCGATCGCCAAATTCGCCATTACTCAAAACCAGTCCCCGTCCGCCAAGAAGCGACAGTTGGGCGGCAAGAATGTCATTGGCCAGAGTGCCCGAACCCATGAACAGCTCGACATTTTTGGCCAGTGTCAGTTCGCAAAGGGTCTGTTTCGTGGATTGAAAGTCCTTCTTAAAACTCTCTCCGCGATGCGATTCGGGCGCCTGTTCAAATGCCCGGCGAACTTCGCGGCGGACAGTCACCGGGCCGGGCAAAAAGTTGACCGCGTTTGGATGAAAGGAACGCGCGGGCGATGACCGCAGAAATTCCCGGGCCGTCACCTCAAACGTCTCCAGTGTCACATACATGGGCTGGAACTGGGCGTCGCCGCCGCCGACGACCGGGCCGAAGGGAACGAAACCCAGATGCTGATACAGTTTGGCTTGGCGCGTAGTGCCCGAAATAATGGCGAGACCGTAGTTTTTTTCCACTCCGTGCTGCCAGAGCAACGCCAGAATGCCCTGCAAAACCTGGCCGCCGCGAGCCCCGCGGAATTTTTTTTCAATCGCCAGCAACCGGATTTCGCAAATGATTCGTCCAGGCGGCAGATAGGAATCCAGTTTGGGCAATTTTTGGTCCAGGGAAAACGGACGGCTGCCGCGCACGGCAAGCATGCCGATCAGCTTTTGATTTTGCAGGCAGATGAGGTAGGTGTTTTCCGGATGAAATTTGTCCACCAGCCGCTGGGACGCCGAAGGCTGGTGCTGCGGAATTTCTTCAACAAAGGTCCGGTAGTTGAGGCGGTGAATCTGTTCAAATTCCCAATCCTCGGTGGCCACCTTAAACACTAATGGTTCCTGATTCATAGTTTTGGCGGTTCGGATTTCAACGCGCTAAATTCTTCGCCTAAATTCCTTCGATGCGCAAATAAAATCGCAATCGATAGAGCCGCTGTGACAGCAATGGTGAGGTTGTCACGGATAAAAAACCAGCAAACCGCGGGCAGACAAACGAAGGCAAACATGGCCGGTAAAAGTGTTTTCCGCGCAAAAACAAAAAGAACCGCGAACAAAACCAACATCGTAAGCGCGAGGCGAAAATCGAAAACCAGCAGCGCGCTGAAGGAAGTCGCAATGCCCTTGCCGCCGTGAAATTTCAACTGCACGGGCCACAGATGCCCGGCCACGACCGATGGCACAGCCAGCGCGGCGGAAAATTCATCATGGGAAAATACGCGCGCCAGCCAGACAGCCAGGGCGCCTTTCGCCAAATCGCCGATGACCGTTAGGATAAAACCCGGCTTCCCCAGGACGCGCCCGACGTTTCGGGCGCCCGTGCTGCCACTGCCGATTTCCCTGATGTCTTTGCCGGCCCACGCCCGAACCAAATAATAGCCGGTGGTAAAGCAGCCAATGAGATAAGCGCAGACAATGCAGGCAGCCGGCCGAATCCGATCCGCCGACGCCAAATGTTGGTTCCAGTCCATTGAGCGTTTATTTCGACGAGTTCACCCTAAATATAAGGAGGCGGCGCTGTCGCTGGAAAGACATTTTTCCGTCACCATGCAATCGGTTGCCGTTTATCCTACCTTGCGGACAAACGAAGTAGGAAGTTCTGATTGTACCAGCAGGTTTTCCCTGGGGTCGGCAACACCGTCAACGAACTGGCGCACGATCGGGTCGCGTGAATTGAATATCTCGTCGGGCGGACCGTTGGCATGAATCTTTCCGCGATACAACATCATAATGTGCTGGCCGAGGCGGCGGGCCGTGCGCATGTCGTGTGTGACCACGACTGTCGTGACATGCAGGCGGTCGCGGACGGCCATCATCAGTTCATCAATACTGTCCGAGACAATCGGGTCCAGGCCGGTCGTAGGCTCGTCATAGAGAACGATTCGCGGTTCATAAACAATGGCGCGGGCCAGGCCCACGCGCTTTTTCATGCCGCCCGAAAGCTCGGCGGGCTGTTTGTTCTGAATGCCCGGCAGGTCCACCACTTCCAGCGCGAAACACACCTTCCGGGCAATCTCGCCTTCAGTCAAATGTTCGTGCCGGCGCAAGCCGAAGGCGACGTTTTCCGCCACAGTCATCGAATCGAACAACGCCGCATTCTGAAATACCATTCCGAATTGCCGCCGCACCCGCAGCAATTGGCGCTCATCCATGCCCACAATATTTTCGCCGTCAATCAGCACTTGCCCTGAATCCGGCTGTAAAAGCCCGATGAGATGTTTGAGCAAAACGCTCTTGCCTCCGCCGCTGCGGCCGATAATGGCCACCGACTCGCCGTTCTCGATCCGGATGTTTACGTCATCCAGTACCATCTGGCTTTTAAAGGTCTTTCGCAAATTCCGCGTCTCAATCATCAATGTTAAGGTATCAACCACAGGATTTAGGCGCAAGATTTGCTGGCATTTTGTGCAACAGTGCGGAAATTGCTTGGGACTTATCTGCATTTCCGGTGTTATATACTGACATTTTATGAATTTGGACTCATTGATTGAATCGGCGGCCGGAGCGGGCGCGAGTGATTTGCACCTGGAACCGGGCATGCCTATGGCCTTGCGCATTCGTGGAGCCTTGCGCGTGAATGGAGAGCCGGTCGCGCCCGGTTTGCTCATGGAATTCGCGCGGCGGCTGATTGGCGAGGACCAATGGGCGGCTTTTGTGGAGCGGCGGTCGTTTGATCTGTCGCGGACGATTTGCGGCGTGCGTTGCCGGGCCAATATTCTGCACACGTCGCGCGGCGTGGGAATGGCGATTCGATTTTTAGGCGCGTTTCAGGCGACGGTTGAAAAGTTAAATTTGCATCCGGACCTGAAAAAGCTGGTGAAACACCCGCACGGACTGATTTTGGTGAGCGGGCCCACGGGCTCGGGAAAATCGACCACACTGGCTGCATTGATTCAGGAGATCAATTTGACCGAGGCGCTGCACGTCATCACGGTGGAAAGTCCGATTGAATACACGTTCCGCGCGCGCCGGGCGTTCATCCGCCAGCGCGAGGTGGGGCGTGACACACCGAGTTTTGAGCAGGCCCTCCTGGACTCGTTGCGAGAGGACCCGGATGTGCTGATGGTGGGCGAAATGCGCGATCCGGAATGCATGCGCCTGACGCTGAGCGCCTCGGAAACGGGACACCTTGTTCTGGCCACGGTGCATTCTTCGACGTGCGCGGAAGCAATCCAACGGGTGGCGTCGGCGTTCCCGGCGGAAATCCAGAGCGCCGTTTGCGCGCAACTGGCCGATAGCCTGGTGGCGGTGGTTTCGCAGCGCCTGCGATTTCGCGAGGACCTGAATATCCGCGTGCCGGAATGCGAAATTCTCATGGCAACCAACGCGGTGAAGAATTTCATTCGCACCCGGGACTTTTTTAAAATCATTACCTCGATTGAAACCGGCGCGGACCACGGCATGTGGACGTTTCAACGTTATGCCAGATGGCTGGACGGGCGCACGAACTTCTATATCCCTGGTCAATCTCCGGAATCGGCCGAGGACAAGGCGCCGGACGATCTTCCCGCGCCCACGCCCCTGCCGCAGTCCGCGCCGGCGGCCAGACCAATGGTAACGGGGAACCCCGAACGGCCGTTTGCAGGAACCACACCCTCAACCACACCGCGTCCGGCTCCAACCGGAGGCGACACGCGCCGGATCGAAATCGAGCCCGATGAGAGCGGGTTTGGAAAGATCTTGAAGAAGTAGTAGCACGTTTTGTTCTCCTGTCTTCAATCTTCCAGCTCCAAAATCCCTCACTTCGCAGTTTGAGGTGTGGCGGCGACGCGGCGGGAGATTTCGCTTAGGTTAAGGGTAGCGCGGATTTCACCGATCACATGCCAAAAGCCCATGTCGCCCCGCACGAGATACACGAAGTCCGGGTTAATCAGTTTGTCACGCACGGTCAGACGCAGAAATTTTCGCTGGATTTCGTTGAACCGGGGATTCTTTTTGCGGGTTTGAAAATCCATGACGAAATCTTTGGCGGAGTTCCGGGAGCGGAAGAGGTCCAGCATCTCCTCCAGGATGGGCAGGATTTTTCGCGCGCGGGCGTAGGGCACGCCTTTTCCGTAAATGATCGAGAGGAAATGTCGCGCCGCGGACTCGCTTTCGCGCAGCCGAGGTTTTCATAAAATTGGTGCAATTCCCGGATGTCAAAATTCACGCGTTTGACGCAGCCGAAATCGACCAGCCCGAACCGGCCGTCCGGCTGAAACAAATAATTGCCGGGGTGCTGGTCGGCATGCATCACGCGCAGGTGCTGAAGCTGGGTTTCGCAGGCCTCGCACAGCCGCGCGGCCATGAGGTCGCGCAAAGCCTGAGGCGGTTTGCGCTTGAGCCGGGCTCCAGAGGCCGAGTTTTGACGACGGTACAAGCCCGCGCAGACAGACCGCGCCAATGAACTCTTCATAAGGAGCGAAACGGTCGAGGGACCGCTGGATGATGGCAAACAGTTGTTCGGGCAGCGGCGCCTTCTGGATGTGGGCGTCGTTTTCAAACCAGCCGGTTCTACTAATTGACTCCGGATGAAATACAGATCAGATAACGAATTTAACCGCGGCTCCATTCTCCTCCACCGCTCACCTGCGACGGTTGGCGAATGCGGTATGGAAAAACCACGCCAATTGAAACAACGAAGCTTACGACATAAGGCCATATAGAACGCTGCCGCCCAGGCCGGGTCAACGTCAAGACTGCCCCAACTTTCCAAAAAATAAGATGTAAAAAGCAGCTTGCCATAAGCAAATACGAATGCACCGCTCACGGCAAATGGGGTTCCGAAAAGAGCGAGCCAGAATGGCGGCCGCTTTTGACGGCCGCGCATCAGGCAAAGGACAGCCGTGATAAGAGCGCCGACGAGTGCCGGCACTAAATAGAATTCTATCTGGATTTGACGCATAAGATCTTAGCAATCGCAATCGGATGCGATCGGGTTAGCGCGAGAGTTACCGTTAGCGCATGCTTCTTCATGCTGATGATTAAACAACGCCGCCCCGGAAAGGTTGCCTCCCGAATTTACGATTTACGAGGGGCAGCGCCACCTGCCGTTACGATTTGCGCGGACGTTTTGTTGACTACGGAGATACGAGGGATACAGAGAGAATGCGTGCTCAACTGATTTAATTAGCCAAAGATTGACACCGATGAAACAAAGATAAAACAGTGTGTTGTCCAGTCAATCCGTTTTGAAAAATCTGTGTTTCATCTGTGCATATCTGCGGCTCAAAGCTTCCCGTTAGCGTTTCGCCTTCACAAAAGTCGTTTCCCGCAAATAGATGGGTTCCAATTTCCCGGTTGCCTCAATATGACTTCGCGCGGCCAGCTTTGCTACCGCTGCGGCGCCAGGGAGGACGAGGCGACCGGCGGGGAATTTTGGCGCTTCGGGGCCGATGATAAGCCGGCCGTGGCTGAACGATAGAACTTCAGACCGCGACAGAATTTTCAGGGGCGTGATTTCTGTAGAGACGGTTTCGATAATGTCAATGGTTGCGCAATAGAATTCGTCACTCTGGGCATTTATGACCACGCTGACGGGGCCAGATATTTTTTCCGTTTGAGCCACGGACACGATCGCGTCGACGCTGCTGACACCAATCACACTGATTTCGCGCGCGAGTTTCCAACCTTCGGCCAGCGCTATGGCCGCGCGGATGCCGGTGTATGAGCCGGGACCCAGTCCCACGGCGATGGCCTGGATTTGTTCGCGCTCGAGTTTTGTGCCGGCCAGAACTTTCTCGATCATGGCAAAGGCGGCGACGCCGCGGCCGCCGGTCTCGGTCGCTTCGTTCAAAACAGAGCCATCGACGGCGACGGCCACGCTTCGTTGCCCGGATGAAAATTCAAGCGCTAAAATCGTCATAGGTGATTTTCCGGTCGGTTTCGCTCAGGATTTCAATCTGCACTTTTTTAATTGCAGGAGACGACGTCAGGAGACTCTGACTTCCTGCCTTTAAATTCTCCAATTTCTCCACCCATTCAATTACAGCCACGCCGTCGGGTTCCAGAAATTCTTCGATGCCGGCCGTGAGGATCTGTTCCGGCGTTTCGAGGCGATAGAGGTCCAGATGGAAGAGTTTGAGGCGTCCGCCGCCGTATTCGGCAACGAGGGTGAAGGTGGGCGAGTGAACGCGCGCCGAAATGTCCAGGCCGCGCGCGAGGCCTTTCACGAACTGGGTTTTGCCTGCGCCGAGATCGCCGGAAAGGGCGATGACCCAGCCGTGTTTGGCGGCGCGCCCGAATTCTTCGCCGAGGGCTTCGGTTTCAGAGGGACTATGGGACGTTAAGGCGGGCATTCAGGCTTACGTTGCCCTGTCAAAGGGGAGGGAATTGTTGCGCCCCAGGAATAGGCAGACCGTTGCCGTCCGGAAGACACTCCCTCACCCTCCCGACGCGTCGGGACTGGGAGAGGGGGAATTGTCGTCCGATGGCCTGGAACGGCTAAAGGTAGAAGCGGTTTATAGGTCCAACGCGCGAAAGGCCTTTTGGGGAAATCTCTTTCAGGATTGCGCAGCGCTGAACTCATCCGGTTTAAATTAGTCTTTACGGTGGCGGTCCGGCAAGGGACAAAAAGATACGATAGTGGATGACTGAACCGGCGGTTCAATTCCGACCGTCGCCTTCCGTGCCCTTAATCCAAAAGGAACAATTTGGGGACAAGAAGCCCGACGGCTGGAGCGGGGTTGGCTTGCCTTTGCTCATGGTAATCACAGGCATCACACAGAAGCATGAGGATGAGGCAAAGGGGATGGTTTTCCGCGAGATTTGAAGTATCAGCGGAACCGGAGCGTTAAGACTTTTAGGGGAGTTTACATGCGGCGGCGTTCATTCAATGTGATCTGTTTTCG
>DASYYL010000107.1:0-5464 GCA_035933915.1 Verrucomicrobiia bacterium | reverse complement strand
TTGTCACGGGTACTGCCGCCCGCGCCGTAGGTGACGGAGCAAAAATCCGGTTTGGCCTGCAGCAGCGCGGGGATATGCTTTTCGAGGAGATTCAGCCCGCCTTCGTCCGTTTTGGGCGGAAAAAACTCAAAGGAAATGACGGTCCTTTGCCGCGCCGGAGTGTTCGCCGTTTCGATTTCGGATTTGCGGTCGGCGGCACTGCCGGCTCCTGCCGGGGTTGAGGCTTCGGCCACGCCGGCGGGTTGCCGGGCCGCCAGTTTCGACGCGTAAATGTCGCGGATGAATTGCATTTTGGACGGCGGATTATGGTGCAGAAGCAGGGATAAAGCCAAGTATTGAAGTGTAGCAGCCGACCTAAGTCGGCTCTGATTTTTCCATGCGCAGAATGAGCGGACTCACGTCCGCTGCTACAAAGATAAAGAAAGCCCCTTCCGATTTGACGGAAGGGGCATGCAGGTTCCAACCTGGATTAGAACTGATAGATCAGGTTCAACGCCAGCAGGAAGTCGTTGGATCTGGATGTCCCGTTGGTATTAGTGGCGGACACATCCGTTGAACTGAAGCCGAAAGCGGTTCCGTGTTCAACGTGATCCCAACGGAATTCCAACCGGCTGATGACGTTCGCCCACAGCTGGTATTGCACAGTGGCCGTGAGTTCTTCAACCTGGTTTCCCGCATAAGCGGAATTCAGGACCAGCGTATTTGAAATCGGACTGGTGTTGCCATTGTCCAAATATTCGGCGCGCAGGTCGAAGACCAGTTTGTCCGTTGCCTGATATGAGCTGTAGAGCGCAACAGTCCAGACACTATCATCGCTTGGATTGCCAACGAGGCCACCGTTGTGCAAATCAAGGTAATCAAACGCGGCGCCCATTTTGAGGGCTTTAATCGGTGTCGGGAGCGTTGCGCCAGCATAGAAACTGGTTGAACCGGGCGTGAGCGTGGTGTGGTTGCCGGCAAAATCAACCGCGCCCACCGTCAGCGTGGCGCCTTTCACCCAACCCGCGCTGTCCGGGGCCGTAAATTGAACGTCGCCCAGGTAGGCTTTCTGGGATTCAAAGGAAGCCGGGTCCACTCCCACCGTTCCAAATTTCACATTCGAACTATCCGCGATGCCGGCCTGAGCGGTGACCATGTCACTGATCCGGTAAGTAGCTAAGATGCCCGTGTGGGTCGTCGGCTCGATGGTGTAGCCGTAAGAACGCGTGTAGTTGGGATTGAACGGGTCGCTGGAAGACTCATAACCGATGATCCTGTCCCACATGCCGATTTTCCAGTCAATGCCATTGCCCACCGGCGTGCGCAACGTCACATAGGCTTGACGCAGGCCGACTTCCGGGACCGCGTCGGGCCCCATCATGAATTCGGCGTGGTAGCCGGCCGCCCATGGGCTTTCGTCTTCCGGCTTGTCGAGCGCGATATCAACGGCGTTCAGGCTGAAGCCGTCGTTTTGCGGAAAACTGTAGCCAGGCGTGTTGGCGACAGATTGCCCAAAAAACCCCGTGCCACTATCGGTGCCGGGTCTCCAAGTTGCCGCCGTATCCACATAACCACTGAGGGTGGTGTTGGAGAGCGCCGATTGCAGGGCGTTCACTTTTTCGTCTGCGCGGGCGGCCGATCCAAGGCTGACCACTCCGATTGCCGCCAGACCCACTGTCCATTTATTGAATTTCATCTGGTCCCTCCGATTTCGTTTGTCAGGTACTACAGGGCAACAAACCCGGACGGCAAGCATTTTTCGTTAAAAATTCGCGCAGTGTCGGGGAGTATACCGACCTGTCCGCGCCTTGATTCGACATAACATGTCTTCCCGAGGGGAAAGCGGCGACGTGTCGCCACAATCCAAACAAAAGGCCCCTTCCGGGTTATGGAAGGGGCTTGGAGTTCCCACATGAATTAAAATTGATAGATCAGGTTCAAAGCCAGCATGAAGTCATTATCCCTGAACGCAGCGCCGGCCGAGTTGGCTCCGAAGGCGTTTCCATGTTCAACATGGTCCCAACGGAATTCCACGCGGCTGATCACGTTCGCCCACATATTATATTGAAATGTGGCGGTGAGTTCTTCGGCTGCGTTGCGATTCGGATCGATGATCGTGCCTGTGCCTGTAGTTGCGCCCCCACCGTAAAGAACACCGGTGTCATCTTGGAAATATTCACCGCGCAGGTTGAACGATGCCTTGTCTGTGAGGTGGTAAGTGCTGTAAAGATTGATCGCCCAGAACTCGCCACCGCCACCGTGCAGGTCAAGGTAGTCATACGACCCGCCAAACGTCAGAGCGGTGAGGGGTGTCGGAACCGTGACGCCAGCATACCAACTGGTTTTGGAGCCGGTGCCGGGCGCCACATTTGAGTCAACGCTGTTTTCAGCCCCGAAGGTAAGGGTTGCGCCTTTCATCCAACCAAAACTGTCCGGTGCCGTCAAGGTCACCAGTCCCAAATAACTCTTCTGGGATTCATAAATCGAAGTCCCATTAAGTGGCGAAGGAGATGCTTTTCCCACATTCGAGCTATCAGCAATCGCCGCGATAACGGAGATTTCGTCGTTGACCTTGTAATTGGCTTGAAGGCCCGTATGGGCCGTCGGTTCCATGCCCCAGGCATAAGAGTGGGTGTAGTTCGGATTCAATGGAATGCTGGTGGATTCGTAACCGATGATGTTGTCCCACATGCCCACTTTCCAATCAATGCCGTTGCCGACGGGTGTGCGCACAACCACGTAGGCTTGACGGAATGGCGAAGCTGCTGCCCCAAACATGCCTGCTTGATCAGCGCCCTGAAAAAATTCGATGTGGTAGCCGGCTGCCCAAGGACTTTCGTCTTCTGGATGGTCAATGGCGATGTCAACCTGATCAAGGCTGAAGCCGTCGTTGTGCGCAACAAGGTATTTGGGAAGATTTGCAACACCGACGGAAGCTCCATTTTGATCCGTTCCCGGCCTCCAAGTGGCCGACGTATCCACGTAGCCGCTGATGGTGGTGTTTGAGAGCGCGGTTTGCACCATGCTCATTTTTTCGTCTGCGCGGGCGGCCGAAGCGAGGCTGACCACCCCGATGGCCGCCAGTGCCACCGTCCATTGATTAAACTTCCTCTGGTTTTTCACATTGAGTTTTTTCATTTTGAATTTGATTATTTGTTTACCCGCATTCGATTCGCGCGCTCCGCGCTTTAAGGCCCAAGCTGCCGCCATCCCCCATGGGTGGACAGCAGCTCAAGCCAGCCTGGCACATCGGAGGAACCAATAGAGCCATTGAGCGGGTGGCTAATCATTAAATGTGCCAAGTGAACCGGAAGTGGACACTTCACGAACGGAAAGTTTCGACACGATTTCGGAAAAGTTGCAAAAGTCCTTGCCCTTCAAGCGATTCAAACCGGGCCCGATTTTGGAAGTTCGCGACCTGCACTGCATCCGTTCACCCCCGACGATTGGCGGGTTGGTGTAAGTCCATGGCCACTATTGGCCGGTTTGGACGAATTGCAACAGCGGTAAGCTGGTTCTTGGAGTGCGCGGACGTATCCGCGCTTTGGGTTCGACGCGACATGTCGCGTCGAGGGAAAGCGGCGACATGTCGCCGCAGTCCAAAATTAGAAATCGTTCGGCAAGTCCAGGCGGTCCGTCTTGAAACTCTTCACCGCATTGACGAAGGCCGCCGTCGCATTGCGCGCAAACCACGATGCGGAACACCAGCGGTAATTTTCGGCCAGATTCACCACGCTATGCATGGCCGGATTGTAATGGACGTAATGCAACCTTGCCAGATAGGACCGTTCAAACGTGATATGGCTGTCCCAGAATTGAAACCATACTTTGCGCCCCGGCGCTTGATCCTGGCGGTTTAACTCCTGGGCGGTCTTCATGTGCAGTTTGCCAATGAGACGCCGCAATGTGGCAGGATTTTGCGAAGTGGCGATAAAATGATAGTGGTTGGCCAGCACCGCCCAGGCGCGCAGCGACCAGCCGAATTCACCGGCATAGGCAAAGAACGATTCCAGAAAAAAATCCAAACGAGACGGTGTGTTGAAATGCGGAATTTTCTGAAACGTGCCCGCCGTGACCATGTAAATGCCCGGCTCGAACAACCAATGGACGGGCGCGTGCGGCCAGTTCATGGTGGAAATCTTTGCTCCAAAGCAACGGGTTGGGCAATGCTTTATTTTGGAGTGCGCGGACATGTCCGCGCTTTGGGTTCGACGCGACATGTCGCCGCAGTCCAAAAATGAAAAAGCCCCTTCCGCGTTGGCGGAAGGGGCTTGGCAGTTCCAACTTAAATCAGAACTGATAGATTACGTTCAAAGCCAGCAGAAAGTCGTTGGCATGGTTGGCATCGCCAGTAGCCGAGTTGGCACCAAAGAAGTTGCCGTGTTCAACGTGGTCCCAACGGAATTCCAAGCGGCTGATGACATTCTCCCACAGGTTGTATTGAACCGTGGCCGTGAATTCTTCCGCTGAATTACCTGGGTGGCCGCCTACACCGGTTGTGTCGTAAAGGCCAGAACCATCGCTGGAGAGATATTCAGCACGGGTGTTGAAACTCAATTTGTCCGTGGCTTGAATGGACGCATAAAGTCCGCCAACCCACGTGCTGTCATTGGCTGAGTTGCCTGCCACGCCGCCATTGTGGATGTCATCGTAGTCAAACGCCGCGCCGACTTTCAGAGCCTTGACCGGCGTCGGGATTGTGGCGTCGGCATGCAAGATGGTGTAGCCGTTGCCGGCACCTAGAGGAACAACTGCTCCAGCAGTGGAGTTACCGGCGGCATCAATCACGCCCAAATTGAGCGTTGCACCCTGCATAAAGCCCGCGCTGTCCGGCGCAGTGAAGGTCACTCCGGCCATATAGGCTTTCTGGGATTCAATACCGGTGGATGCGGGATCCGCACCACTCATACTGTCAGCCATGCCAGCTTGGAGGCTTACCATGTCATTGATTTTGTAGGTAGCCAAGACTCCAGTGTACGTTCTGGGCAGGATGCTGTAGCCGTAGGAGCGCGTATAATTGGGATTCAATGGGTCACTGGTCGACTCGTAACCCAAAATGCTGTCCCACACGCCGACTTTCCAGTCAATGCCATTGCCGACCGGGGTGCGCAATGACACATAGGCATTGCGGATGGCCACTTCGGAGCCGGCACCGGCAAAGCCTCCAGCGCCAACTGCATCCGGCCCGAGCATCAATTCTATGCGATAGCCGGCAGCCCACGGGCTTTCATCCTCCGGCCTATCCAGCGCGATATCAACGGCATTCAGGCTGAAACCGTCGTTCTTTGAGAAGGCGTAAGCGGGAAGGTTTGGCCCGCCATTCACATTCTGATCGGTACCCGGCCTCCAGGTTGCCGCCGTATCCACATAACCACTGAGGGTGGTGTTCGAGAGCGCCGTTTGCAGGGAGCTCATTTTCTCGTCTGCGCGCGCGGCCGATGCGAGGCTGACCACCCCGACCGCCGCCAGACCTACTGTCCATTTA
>DASYYL010000073.1:0-8235 GCA_035933915.1 Verrucomicrobiia bacterium | reverse complement strand
TCGTTGTGGCTGCGAAAGCGATAGGTGTTGTAAATGACGGGCTTGCCCGCGCTCATGATGCGTGTCGTATCGAACGGCCGCGAATAGCGCGCGGCAAAATACAAATACCGTTCCTTTGCCCAGCCGTTGATCAAATGAAATCCCGTAATCGTTGAATTATCTTCGATGCGCACACGCGACTCTGCAACTTTCCAGCCGCCGATGACGTGAGCAAGGTCGGTCAAAATGAATGCCTTATTGGCTGCGGGAAACGTGAATCTGAGAATCCCCCCCCGCTCGCCCGCGGTTAGTTCGGCCGTAACACCCGATTTTTGGAGAATTACCTTGTAATAGCCGGCCGATGCGGACTCGTCAGAATGAGAATAGGCCGATTGATAGCCGGTCTGCGGATGGTCTGGGTCACCGCTGACAATCGACGCCGCGCCTGTTTCGGGCATGAACAAAAAATCACCGAGGTCGGGGCAGCCCGTTCCGGTGAGGTGCGTCAGGCTGAAGCCTAAAATTGTCGGATCATCATAGGAATAACCCGAACACGTGTTCCAGTTGGTACGGCAAGTGTCCGTATCCGGACTGAGTTGCATCATTCCAAACGGCGCTGATGCCCCCGGATACGTATTGCCTTCTTCACCGGCTGTCCCAACCAATGGACGGATATAATCGCAAAGTCGAGAATTTGCTTCCCGTGCATCGGCAATGGGCGCGCCCGCAACGAGCGCGATCAAGGGCAAAACCCACGTATGTTTTTTCATATTTGATTTTATTTTCAGGTTTCGAAATCTAATTGTCACAGTGCCAGCTCCCGTTTGACTTCAGCAAATGCGTTGACGGCAAATTCCAAATCTTGCCGCGAATGCGCCGCCGAAATCTGGGCGCGGATCCGCGCCTTGTCTTTGGGCACCACTGGATATGAAAAGGCAATAACGTAAACGCCTTTCGCCAGCATTGCCTCGGCAAATTTTGCAGCCAGCACCGCGTCGCCAAGCATGATGGGCACTATTGGATGCGCGCCCGGCAGAATGTTTAGTCCAATTTTGGCAATTTGTTGACGAAAAAATTTTGTATTGGATTCCAATTGGTCGCGCAATTGCGCGGACTCCGAGAGCAATTCTAAAACACGCATCGAAGCGCCCGCGATGACCGGCGCAAGAGTGTTGGAAAAGAGATAGGGTCGTGATCGTTGCCGCAACAATTCGATGATTTCCATCCGTCCGCTGGTGTAGCCGCCGCTGGCGCCTCCCAGGGCCTTGCCAAGGGTCCCGGTTATAATGTCCACGCGCCCCATCACGCCGTGATATTCATGCGTGCCGCGCCCGGTTTTGCCAATGAATCCGACCGCATGCGAATCGTCCACCATGACGAGCGCGCCGTGCTTGTCCGCCACGTCGCAAATCCCCGGCAGGTTGGCCAGGCAGCCATCCATCGAAAAGACACCGTCCGTGGCGATGATTTTGCAGCGCCGGTTGCCCGCTTCTTTCAACCTGGCTTCCAAATCCGCCATATCATTGTTTAAGTAACGAAACCGTTGCGCCTTGCAGAGCCGGACACCATCAATGATGCTGGCGTGGTTTAGCTCATCTGAGATAATGGCGTCATCCGGTCCGAGCAGCGTTTCAAATAAGCCGCCGTTGGCGTCAAAGCAGGACGAGTAAAGAATCGTGTCCTCGGTTCCCAGGAATTCAGTGAGTTTATTTTCGAGTTGTTTGTGAATGTCCTGGGTGCCGCAAATGAATCGGACGCTCGCCATGCCATAGCCCCATTTTTCAATCGCTGCCTGTGCGGCGCCCGCCACAGCCGGATGCTGGGCCAGGCCGAGATAATTGTTGGCGCAAAGATTGAGCACGGGTCTGCCGTCACTCACCCGAATGATCGCGCCTTGCGGGGAGGTAATGACGCGCTCGCTCTTGTAGGTCCCGGCCGCGCGAATTTCGTCGAGTTGCCGGGAAAAGTGTTTTTGAACAGAGCTATCCATACGCCGTGCCCGCCCGCCACTGAGCGCTTCTTACGGAGCTTAACGATTCAACTTCTCTGGGTCCATCTTCCTTGCCGATCATTTGAAACAGCGGCGTGCTGAAATAGCGTTCCGCGCGGTCTGCCAGCAGCGTCACCACCTTGTCCAAGGGCCCAAGCTCCATCGCGACCCGGAGGGCCGCTGCGACATTCGCCCCGGATGAAGTGCCGACGAGCAACCCAAATTCCCGATGCAGGCGTCGAGTCATTGCCATAGCTTCCGTGCTGGTCACTTCCATATGTTCATCAATTGGGGCCGCCTGTGAAAGCGGGGGAATAAATCCATCGGCGACTCCTTCAATAAAATGGCAGCAGGGACATTCTCCCGCAAGCAATGCGTGCTCCGCCGGTTCCATGGCAATGACGCGCGCTGTGGGCCAGCGCTTTTTTACGGCCCAACCGCATCCCGCCAGCGTACCGCCCGTGCCGAATCCATGAATAAACACGCTAATAGGCCCGCCGGCCTGCTCGATGATTTCCTGGCCGGTCGTCTGCTCGTGGTCCTGCGCATTGAGGGCGTTTTCAAATTGACGGGGAAGAAAATACCGCGGGTCCGCCGCAGCCATTCGCCGGGACAATTCGATGCCGGTTTGATACATGCCGCCGCTGTCAAACAAAACCAGTTCCGCTCCCAGTTGGCGAATCAGGCGTCTTCGTTCTTCGCTGGCTGACGCAGACATCAGGATGGTGACAGGATAACCCATGGCGGCGCCAGTCATCGCCAGCGAGATGCCGGTGTTGCCGCTGCTGCATTCAAGTATGACCGAACCCGGTCGCAACTGGCCGCGGGCTTCGGCGTCGAGGAGCACGCACCGGGCAAACCGGTCTTTCACACTGCCGCTGGGATTAAGAAACTCAGCCTTTGCCAGAATCGTCCTCCCCTCGCGCTCAAAATACAATCGCGCCAGCGGAGTCCGGCCGATCATCGATAATATCGCTTTCGCGCTTTCGCGCTTCGGATGTGGTTCAAGTGGCGTCGTCATTTCGGGCAATTTCATTTCCATTTCAAAATCACTTTGCCCGATTCGCCCTTTTCCATCGCTTCAAATCCCTTTTCAAACTCAGTATAATGCAGGCGATGCGTGATGACCGGCTTGATGTCCAATCCGCTTTGCAGCATCACCGTCATCTTGTACCACGTCTCATACATTTCGCGTCCGTAAATGCCCTTGATCGTCAACATATTGAAAACCACCTTGGTCCAATCAATCGCGAATTGCCCCGATGGTATTCCCAGCATCGCGATTTTCCCGCCGTGACACATATTATCAATGAGATCGCGAAACGCACTGATGTTTCCGGACATTTCCAGGCCAACATCAAACCCCTCCTTCATGCCCAATTGCTTTTGAACCTCTTTCAAACTGTGTGTCGCCGGATTGACCGCGAGCGTCACCCCCATTTTCCGGGCAAGTTCAAGCCGGTGTTCGTTTACGTCAGTAATCACTACAAAGCGCGCTCCTGCATGCCGCGCAACTGCCGCCGCCATCATCCCGATTGGCCCTGCCCCGGTGATCAACACGTCTTCACCCAACACATCGAATGAAAGCGCTGTATGAACGGCGTTGCCGAACGGATCAAAAATGGCTGCGATGTCCGGGTCGACTCCGTTATGGACCCAAACATTCGTCGTGGGTAGAGCCAAATATTCCGCGAATGCGCCGGGACGATTGACGCCGATGCCTTTGGTGTCCGCGCACAAGTGACGGCGGCCCGCCAGGCAATTACGGCAATGTCCGCAGACCACGTGTCCTTCGCCGCTCACAATCTGCCCGGGAAAAAAATCCTTCACATTCGAGCCCGTCTCGACGATTTCGCCCACAAATTCATGCCCGACGATCATCGGAACCGGAATCGTCTTTTGCGCCCACTCATCCCACTTATAAATGTGAAGGTCGGTGCCGCAAATACCGGTGCGATCCACGCGGATCAATACGTCATTGATGCCGATGGACGGCCTGGGCGCGTCTTCAAGCCAAAGGCCCCGCTGAGACTTGCTTTTAACAAGAGCTTTCATTTTCCAGGCTCATTGCCCCACGACCTGGTAGAACATCGCAGCGTTCGTCGCAGCGATGGTCATGTTGCCGCCATTGACCGGGCTTCCAAAATTGTTCCAGTTGGGACTGATCAGGTTGGTCGTGGTTTCGATTTGATATGGCGCAATACCACCCGTCCAACGCAACACTACGTTGGCGCCCTGAATTGAAACATTCAAAACGATCGGCGGCGCAGGCGTCACATTGATAGTCATGGTGGCGTTGGTGCTCGAACTTGTTGGATCGGTGGCGCTGACCACGAAGCTATCCGCGCCCACGTTGGGTGAAAGTGGTGTGCCGGAAAGCGCGCCATTGGCCGCGACATTCAGCCAGGCTGGTCCGCTGATTTTGGCATAAGTTAATGAAGAGCCATTCAAGTCCACCGCGCTGCCTGCGATCGAGCCCGAATAGGACTGGCCCGCCTGGATTCCTGGTTCACTAAACGGATTCGCCGAAAATACAGGAGGCCAGTGTGGAATCAAACTCATGGCCAGGACGATGAGGTTTCCATTTGAAGGCAGTTGAAAACTTTGGACCGGGTTGGCAGTATTCAGAGGAAACGAATAGCCATAGAGATAGAATGTCCGGTTGTCATCCGTTCCATTGCTGAGGTTGCGATGTCCCATTGTCGAAACCTGAGACTCGCCTGAATAATTTTGCGGCGTGTACCAATCACTCAGACTTTGGATGAAGGTTGTGGATGTTCCGTTGGTATACGTTATGGAGAATCGTTGAGATGCCTGATCGCCATTAACTCCCATCGCCAGCACCCGCAAGTTCGCGTAGGCGCCCGGCGGCAGAGCTACCGACTGGCCGGCGGCGCTGATAACATTCGTAACATTGGGCGGTCCAAAATCAAAAATAGCGTTCGTCCATGTTGACGAACCGCCCAGCAACGTCGCCGAGGCCGCGCTGCCCACACCGTCTATGCCTCCGGTTGCGGGATTGGTGAAAGTCGTGCCGTCCGTGTACATCCCGGCACGGTTGTAATAAGAAGCCAGCGAAACTGGCACGGTATCATTGGCGAGGGCAATCGCCAACAATAGAAGATTCCCGTTGCTCGGCAAGGTAATGCTTTTGACAGTTTTGGCCGGATTGAGAGTAAAGCTGTATCCGTACAAATTCACTGCTGTGTTCAGGTCTTTAGCGCCTCCGCTTGTGTTACGATAGGCCATTTTGGCCACGAGAAATTCTCCCGGAAAATTTTGCGAACCTGCCCAGTCGCTGAAGCTTTGCGTGAAACTGGTCGCCGAACCGTCTGTGTAATTCACGGTGAACGTCACACCACTTTGGCTGCCGTTGACTGCGTTGCCTAACAACAACAGAGACGAAAAATTTCCCGCGGGCAACGTGACAGTTTGGCCGGCCGTGACAATCGCATCGAGGGTGTTAGCCGTCCCGAGGTTGAAGCTGACACCATTCCAAACCGGCGCTGAGCCAAGGAGATTTGCCGAAAAAGCATTGCCGTCTCCGTCCAATCCGGGCCCAAATGTCCGCCCGTCCGAGTATACCCCGGCGCGATTGTAATAGGACGCCAGATTTGCCTGCGACGTGCCGGGAATCGGCATCGAAACGGTGAGATTGAGATTCACCGAATGGTTCAGCCCGCCGGAAGCCGCCGTGATAACGGGAGCGCACGTCCCGATTGTCGCATTATTGCTGACGGTGAGTGTCAGCAGGCTATTGCTTGTCGTGTTCAAGAAACCAGGCACAGCGCCAACGCCGGGCGGCAAATTGGAAATGGATAAACTGATGCTTCCGCTCAAATGATTCATTGGAATCACTGAAATCGTCGTAACAGCAACCCCGCCACGGACGATATTCAGAATCGTCGGCGTTGCGCTCAGCGTAAAATCATTCGTGCCCACACCCGCAAGCGCGTTAATGGTATTGCTTCCTGTCGGCGTGCCCCAGCCGGTGCAAAGATCGTACCCGGTCGTCGCGGGATATTTGTTCGGGCTTTGGCTATTGAAATTATTTCCGACAGTGATGTCGTGGAAACAATTTGTGTAAACCGAGGCAGGTCCCTGGCCAATTCGATAAATCGCCGGGTTGATGAATCCGACAGGCGGATTGCCCTGGGCCGCGGCCTGTTGATTGACCAACGCCATAAAGCCGGCCCATAATGGCGACGATTCGCTTGTGCCCCCGATATCCACAGTGGATCCGTTGTTGATGTAAATAAACGTTTCAGGTTCGCCCAGCATGGCCACATCCGGGTAATTTCTCCAAACGCTGGAACCAAGATTTTGGGAGTTGGCAATGGCCACTTGCCAATCGGGAATCCCGTAACCACTCACGCCCCCGCCGCTTCCCGGCCAGGTGGTTTCCGATTCCCATGCCACGCCGTTGCCGCTCATCGTCAAAGCAGTGCCGCCGACGATTGTGGCCCAGGGATTTCCAGTCAGACCTGTGCCGCCACTGAGATCCGCCCCCCCGTCACCGGACGCCTGACTCATTGCTTGCCCCTGGGCAACGAACTCCTGAAAAGACTGATAATTGTTCGCGTCCAAACCGAATCCATACGACAAAGTCATTTGCCTGGCTTTGTCATCAATTGCAATTTGATTGAAAACATCGTCGGCGCCGCCTTCGTAATTCAAAATCGTCGCGCCGGGAGCCATGGACATCGCCATGTCAATGTCCAATGCCTCCTCGCCGTCTGCCGCATTGTTGCCTGCAGGAATCCCCGTCCAGCCGTCCAACAAAATATTTGTGATGACAGTTGAGCCGGGAACAAATCCGGCATTCGTTTCGTACATGTAAATATCGTTGGTGTAGTAAGGGCCGCCTACATCTATGATGGCAATATACTGCCCCGCGCCGTTATTGGTGACGCCGGGGGCATACGCATTGCGGAAATCATTGCCGATGTACAAACCGCCCGGTCCGGAGCCATTGTAGGGCGTCATCCCCGGAACACCATTGGTTGCCAAAACATACAAAGGACGCGGTAGACTGAAATTATCCAGGCCGCTGACATGCAGTATTGGAATATCGGATTCCACCGATAAATCGGTATTCGGAGAATAAAACGTGCGATTTTCCGTGGGGTGATGAAAAACGCTCATTTTCACGTGGAACGCCTCTTCGATGTTGCTCACTGAGGCGGTCACATCGAGCAATAACCGGTTGGAACACTGATGAGTTACAACCAGGCCGTGCTTCTGCGCAAAACCAATGACCTTTGCGTAATCCGCCTCCGTTGGGCCAAACTGTTCTGTAAACTGTTCCGGAGTCAGCCAACAATGAAAACGAGCGCTCGTCGGATCATAGAGTTGCCTGAGAAGGTTCGTGAGTGCCTCTTGATTGCGCAACGGCAACCCGATGGCCAATTGCAACTGCTGCGCCGCAGGCAGTGACGCAATGGGCGTCAATTGCGGCGCCACGCCTGGCATGTTTTTAGGGATTGTTCGGTATGCCTGCGTTTGACCATAAGCTGCCGAAAGGCCAAAAAAAATCGCCGCAGCCAATGCGGCTATGGCGTGAGAATTTTTCATTATCCCTCAGCGCTTGACTTGGAAAATTAAGGCATGTATACACCTGCGGCGCCCGGGGCCAGGCATGTAGTATGGTGGCAGAGCCAATTAATGTCCGGATCGTTTGCTACAGAATTTCTAGTACCGCCGAGGTTGGGAGCACCGGGCGAGTCAGCCTCAAAAATGGGTTGCGGAATGAGGCCGGAGTCCAACCACCTGTGAATCTCCGCATGAGAGTCCGCAAAGGCGAACCCATCTGAATTTCCATGCACGTTCGAGGGCGTATCGATAAAGTAAGTCTGTCCTGGATGGAGCGGCATCATCACCGCCAGGGCGGCGTCGTTGATGCTGTTCGGATGCTCGTCGCACAACACGAATAAATCCGAGGGGGAAATTCCCACGATTTGGCTGTCTTTATAGAACACCTTAAATGGAAACCCTCCCGGCGGATTGGCATTATTGCCGTTGCCGTACTGGCTATTGTCGGTCAGCCAATGTCCCATCACGTCTCCGCTGCCGGCTAACGTGCCATTCTCACTGGGCCCTACTGCCTGGCTCATGGAATACGAGCGCACACGGGGCGTTTCATTATGCCCGGCGCCGCCCCCGGTGCTCCACGTGCTTTCATCCGCGGGACATTTAAATATCTTTGGATTGCCCACGTAAGGCCCCATGCATGAATAATGGGGATCCACTAAAAGCAGGCTATTCGT
>DASYYL010000041.1:0-14522 GCA_035933915.1 Verrucomicrobiia bacterium | reverse complement strand
GGGGACTCCAGGCCATGCTTGACTTCCAAAACCTTGTGCAGCTTCTTGGGCCCCCAAGTCCGATGCAGCCGACGCTCGGCTAGAATCAAGGCTTCCACCGCTGCATCGGTGCGCTGCGGAAATTGGTGCGGACGATGACTGCGCACGGCCAATCCCTGCAAGCCATCGGCCGCATAGCGCTCCAAATGTTTATAGCCGGTCTTACGGCTGATGCCAAACTGCTCGCACAGTTCACTCACGCTGAATCGCGCGCCCTGCGCCAACATCACAAATCGAATCGTCTCGTCCATAGGGTTCACAGTTTTCCAAGGCATAATGCCTGGAACTGTAACCCATCACCCCGGTTTGTTTGTCACCTATCACTCCGGTTCGCACCATGCCCGTCATGGACGGGCAGGCCACCATTAGCGCTCTCCAGTTTATCAATCCAGAGATCAAAATCATCGGTTCCAGTGGTCTAGATTCCAACTTTGTCACGCCGAAGGCAAATGGCACCAAGGCCAGGCATTTCATACCCAAACCTTACCCCACGGAGGTCCTGCTCCAGACGCTTCACCGGGCGCTGAATGGGAACGCAGTGCAATAGACGTTCGCGATTCGGGGGAATCAGACCGTCAGTTTCATCACGCACCCGGTGCAACGCCTGATTAACAATGGCTGTCGCCTGCTTGGATGACTGTCTGCCGACAAGCGTTTGTTTCAATAGTCTGGCGATAACTTCTTTACCGGGCGGTCGGATGGGGCGGATCAACAAGCCATCCCTCCCCAAATCAAACACGTTCACCGAGCCGCCGCGTTCCAATCCTTCCCGGAGGCACCAATATAACGGAAACACCGTCTGGCGTTTGGTCGTCAAAGTCATCGTCGGGGTTATCCGCGCAATCGTTTTCTCTGCGGGCGGGTCAGCGTACCCAGCCAAGCCCGCGGGGTCAGCATCTCAATCCCGAATGGTTTTTCCAACACCGTCAAATCCCGGTCACGGGCAATGATCGTGTAGCATTCTTGGACTGCCAAGGCCGCCTCGATGAATTTGTTGTCCTTGGGGTCACGGCAGACCTTTTCTTCAAACGGAATTGGCTCGACCCATAGGGCTGACGTTCGCAGGGTATTCACCCATAACGCAGTATCCGTGGTGAACTGCTGCTCCTGCTTCACCCGCGCCAGCACCGCCTCGTATTCGGCCAGAATATCTTCGCTCATCACCGGCGTCAGGATGCCGCGCAGCCAGGCTTTGAGGCACAAATGCGACTCGTGACGCCAGAAGACACCCGACACGAAAACGCCGGTGTCAATGACGGCCAGCTTCATCTCGCACCTGGCGCAACGCCTGATTGACAATAGCTGCCGCCTGACGCGGCGAATGTCTGCCGACGGGGGTTTGTCGCAAAAGTTTTCGGACAGCCTCCTGGCCAGGGGCCTTGATGGGCCGGATCAACAAACCATCCTTGCCCAAGTCAAACACGTTCAACGGGCCGCC
Organism: Verrucomicrobiia bacterium; assembly: GCA_035933915.1. Classification (GTDB taxonomy): domain Bacteria; phylum Verrucomicrobiota; class Verrucomicrobiia; order Limisphaerales; family UBA11358; genus UBA11358. The sequence continues at coordinate 13,045 of DASYYL010000041.1, read as the reverse complement.
GCGCGCCAATCCCTCCCGTTCGCACCACTCCAGCGGGAACACTGTCTGGCGTTTGCTGGTCAAGGTCATGGTCATCGTCTTTATCATCGTAAGGATTTATTACCCGAAAAACGCCAAAAGTCAAGGGTTTTTGCCGTATTTCGCCGGTATAACTTTGTTCACCCGGAGAACAAAGCAGGCGGAAATTTCCGCCAGACTCGCCCATTGACAATGAAAAACAAGAAACAAAACAGGGTAAAAACAGGGTCGGTGGCGCTTGAGGATGAATTGAAACACTTCTTGTCTTTCGTCCTCGCGCATAAAAACCTGACGGCAGATCAACAAATCAACGGGAAAATCGCCCGGCCTTTGCCGGGCAGGGCCGTCGTTTTCCTTGTAAGGATTTATTACCAAAAAAACACCATTTATCAAAGGTTTTGGCTGGATTCAGCCTATACAATCTTGTGTAGCTGGTGCGCAACGCCGTCAAAAAGTTCTGCCATGCTGGTGCCGCATGAAAAAATTATCGGCCAGGCGTGGTTTGAGCGGAGGCGGAAACCAGGCGAATTGTTCTCAAAATCCGGGGATGGGGTTTGTGGCTTCCGTGACTTCGGAATCGCGGCGAATTTATTGCAAAGCTTGCAAAGGCCGTCCGTTGTTTCCCGTCAGAGTCCCGGCGATGATGAAAATAATTTCAGTCCGACCGGCAACACGGGAAACCAAAACGCATTTCGTGTCCTTGGGACACCCATGCCGGTTTTCCTTTGGGCAGGATTCCCATTGGATGGCCGGATTAACGGCCAAAACGCAAAAAACACTTTGTTTCAAAATGACACAATCCCTTTTGAGAAACAGTTAAAATCGGTTCCATGTTTACTGCCGTAGCGCATAAAAATCTGGCCGATGCCCGGAAGTATTTCGACGAGCATCTGGCGCAGAACGATTACTACGCCGCCGGTGAAATCCGTCCCGGCCAGTGGGTCGGCGCGGGTGCGGAACGCTTGGGATTGAAGAATGAAGTCACGCGCGAACAATTTCATGCGCTCTGCGAAAATCAAAATCCAAACGATGGCGAACGGCTGACGCAACGACGCCAAAAGGAAGGCCAGCGCCGGGTGCTTTACGATTTCACCTGTTCCGCGCCCAAGTCCGTTTCGGTGCTGGCGGTCGCGCTGGATGACCAGCGATTGATTGAAGCCCACGAGGAATCAGCGCGTATTGCCTTCCGTGAAATGGAAACGTTTGCCGCCGCGCGCGTGCGCAAGCAGGGCAGCCAAAAGGACCGCACCACCGGCAATCTGGTCGCCGCCGCATTTTTGCATGACAGTTCCCGCGCGCTGGACCCGCTGTTGCACACGCATTTCACGGTGTTCAACGCGACATTCGATGAAACCGAGAAATGCTGGAAGGCGCTGGAAGCGCGTGGCATGTATGACGCCATCCGTTACGGCACGGCGGTTTATCGCAATGAACTGGCCAAGCGAGTACAACAAATCGGCTATCGCATAGTGCCGGCCAAACACGGCTTTGAAATTGAGGGCGTGGGCGATGCCGTACTGAAACGCTTTTCCAAACGCTCTCAGGAGCGGGACGCGGTGATCAAGCAAATGGAAGAAAGGCTGGGGCGCAAACTTTCTAACAATGAGATTTCCCATGCAGTGCATCAGAGCCGGGCAAAGAAAATCAAGGGCATTTCAACCGCTGAAGTCAGGAAACGGCAATTGGCGCAGTTGTCGCCAGATGAGCGGCAATCGCTCGAAATACTCCGCGCTTCGGCTCATTCAACCCGCCTGCCGCGGATGGCTTTGGTGGAAGATCAAGCCCTGAATCATGCGGTTGAACACGTCTTCGAGCGCAAATCCGTGGTGCCGGAGCATGAACTGTTGAACGTGGCGTTGTCGCATCGCTTGGGCGAAGTGGATTTGAACAATTTGAAAGCGACGGTGAAGCATTCGCCAAACTTGGTGAAAACGGAATGTGGGCTCTCAACTAAACAGATTTTGGCGACAGAACTGGATTTGATTCAGACGGTCAATGCGGGCTGCGATTCGGTGGCCCCGTTGCATCCCCGTTATCAAGTTGCGAGCTGGTGGGGTGAAGATCAACGCCGGGCGATTTATCATGTCCTGCGAACCAGTGACCGCATTACGGGACTCAAGGGATTGGCTGGCAGTGGCAAGACCACGGTGTTACGCGAATTGGTGGTCGTCTGCAAAGAGGCAAAGATTGAGCCGTTGTTCTGCGCGCCGACGGCGGCGGCAACGGACGTGTTAAGAAAAGAAGGATTTGCGGCGGTGACGCTGCAAAGTCTGCTATTCTCCAAGCCATCATCGCTCAAGGACAAGCTGGTCGTGTTGGATGAAGCCGGAGCGGTGGGCATGGATGATATGAAACGGCTGTTTGATTTGGGGAGGGACTGCCGAATCGTCCTTTCCGGTGACACCGGCCAGCACGCTTCGGTTGCCCGTGGGGATGCGCTGCGGATTTTGGAACAGCATTCGGATTTCAAGTCCGGCCAGTTGACGGCCATCCGGCGGCAACGCAAGGCCGAGTATCGCAAGGCGGTGGAACTGGCGGCGCAGAAACGCACCGTGGAAGCGTTCGCGCAGTTGGAACGGATGGGCGTGGTGGCGGAATTTTCAGGCGATGAAGTTCACGATTCGGCAGCGAAGTCATATTTGAAAGCAGTGGCCGAAAACAAATCCGCGCTGCTGGTCGCGCCCACCTGGGCGGAAATCGAGGCGGTGACGGAAAAAGTCCGGGCGGAATTGAAATCGGCTGGCCGTCTGGCTCTGGAAGAAAAGGTATTTCAAGTATTCGATTCGCTGTCATGGACGGAAGCGCAAAAGCGGGATGCGCGGCAATACCGTCCCGGCATGGCCATCCATTTTCATCGTCGCGGACATGGTTTTGAAAAAGGTGAAACGGTGCAGGTGGTCGCTGTAGAAGATGATTCGCTAAAAGTTCAACGCGCCAATGGTTCGGAAGATGTCTTTCTTTTGGGTGCAAACATTGCCTGCGATGTTGGCGAGAAACGCAAATTGAAAGTGGCTGCCGGTGACAAGCTCCTTCTGCAATCGAACTGGCAAAAGAAATTCGTCAACGGTGAGTTGGTCGAGGTCAAGGCCGTTCAAGACGATTCAGTTTTGCTGGCCGATGGCCGGCTCATTCCTGCTGACTACCACACGTTTACCCACGGCTACGCCGTCACGTCGCACTCCGCCCAAGGCAAGACCGTGGATGAAGTGCTGGTCGTTGCTTCGGCATGTTCATTGCCTGCCGTCAGTCAGGAACAATTTTACGTCAGCATTTCGCGTGGCCGCGAGCGTTGCCAGATTTTCACCGATGACAGTGACTTGCTTCGCTCGCACCTCACCCATTCCAGTGCGCGGCTGGCGGCGGTTGAAGCCATGCCGCAAGGCGACTTTCTCCAAACCATTTTGCAGCGTGGTAATCGTTTTCTGAAACGGTTCCGTCAACGCATTGCACAATCGCTTTCTATCGAAACAACCGAAAGGAGCAGCCATGAAATCAAACCAGTTGAACAACAACGACAATCCATCCGTGTCTAGCCCGCGTGATAATCCTTGCCTGGACACCGATTCAACCGTCGCCGCGCTCAAGGTGATTGCCGATGACGGACACAGTTACCTGCTGCCTTACGCACAGTTCCTGTATGCCGAGCGGGATTCCAATTCAGCACTGGAAAAGGAGCCGGATGCGCCGCCTGAAAAGATGCTGATTCGTTTTGCGTGCGCCGACGTGGTTGTCCTGGGCAGCGGCCTCAAGACGCTGGAACGGGCGATTCAGAAGTTTGAACTGAAATTTGTGAAATCGGCGGATCGCCGTTTGGCTGCCACGCTGAACACCCACATTGCCACCCTCACTGTCACTTTAACCAAGGAGATTGCATGAATCCTGATTCACCATTGAAAATACAGCCGTTGGATGAGTACGGCGTCACGATGACCAAGGAGGAAGTGGCCAAGGCGCTGAACCTCCCCACGCATATCATTGCGCCATTGTCACGAGCGGGATTGATCAAACCATTGGGGCATCCGCAGAAATACTGCGTGAAACGGTATTCCCGTGACGTGCTCGCCCGGCAAATTGCGGATTTGAACTGGCTCGACAAGCTGGGGGCGGCCATTCACCGGCATTGGCGCATTAAAAACGCGCACAAGCGGGCAAAGCTGGCACAACTGAATGGGCAAACGGCGGCACCGACGAAATGAAGCGAGCGAATTCGTTATCCCGGCCTCCCGCCTACTGTGCCACCACACGCCAGAATTTCGGCGTTCCGGCCGGCAGCGGAAGAGAAACCATCTGCGGATCGTTGGTCAGCAGGAAAGACAGCGTTGTTTGCCAGTTGGTCGAGCTTAACGAGCCGATCTGCTGGATTTGGTTGGTGTGGCTGACACTGCCGCTGACTGTCAGCAGCAGATTGGTTGGGCCACGCGCGAGGGAAAGATGCGGCACACGCGGCAGAGCCACGGCAGGGTTATCGCTGAAATCCGGGATGCCGTTGGCGTTAGCGTCGTTTGTGTCGTCAATGGAAAGCACCCACAACTGGTAATCTGGACTGGCCGTGCTCAGATCGCCGTCGGCAAAGAAAACGTAGCCGGCGTAATTGGTGGGCCAGGTTGGAATGCCCCGCGTAAAAACTTCGCTGTCAAAACTGAGGGTTTACAATGCGGCGTTGGTCCACATGCCGGGCTGGTTGGTCAACGTGTTGAAAGGATCGGTGGAGGATTTGATGAAGACGATGGGGCCTTTAAGCGTGCTCGCCGAATTGCCGGTCTGAGTCAGATTGATGGCCGCCGAAATCGTGTTCGAGCCGGGCGTGTAGGCCAGTGGGCCGGTGTATTCGAGCAGTGTGAACGGACAGGTAAAATTGCCCAAGCCGCCCCAAGTGTCGTCATTCAAGTTGAGCACACAGGTTCCGTTTGCCGAACCAGCCGCACGATTCCATGTGGCGGTGACGGTGCCTGAAAAGTAAGTGGGGGTGGAATAGGAACCACCCGAAGTGACCACGTTGGTCACGCCTTGTGAAACTTCAAAGAAATCGTCGAAGCCGTCATTATTTGCGTCAACAAACGCCGGCAAATTCACATAAATTGTCCCGCTATCTCCCATACCACTCCAGACCAGCACAAGACCGCTGTACCAGGTGTCGCCGGAGTAAGGCATCAACTCGCCGTTGTACGGGGGTCCGCCAATGGTGCTCATATCCAAGGTGCCGCCATAGGTCGTGCCTTCCTGGAATCGCAGGGACTCGCAATACAGCTGTGCCCGCGCCGTCTCCGAGCCGTAGTTGGCCATCGGGCAAAGAAGCCAGCCCGCCGTCAAGAGAATCAAAAATCGTTTCATGGCCGCTCCCGCTAAAATGGCATTAAAACACTGATCCTGAAATTTGTCCAGATAAGATTGTCGTCAGTCAGAAATTTGGGCGTGGAGATTGCTGCGGTTCAGGCTGAAACGGAAAAACCCAGCCGCGTTAGAGAATAATTCTGATTGGTCCGGCATCAGCAGGAAAGCAGGCCGGCGAGTCCGTTACGCGGTAGCGACCAGCGGCGCGGCGTGTGGGTGATTCCATCAAGGTGTTTCAACGCTGACTCTTCCAGTTCAATGCTTTGATTTCCTACGGTTGCATGATGTCCTCCTTTACGCGATGACGGCTTGCGCCACAGGTTCCATGCCACTTCCGTTGGCAAACGCCTTGCGCCGCCGCTCGTATTCGCCCAGCGAGGGCAGTTCCACCTTGGCCTTGCGCGAATAGGCGCGGTGGACGGGTTTGCTGTTTTGCCCCAAATTTTCCATCGCAAACTGTTCGGGATAACCCGCCACTTTCGCCCGTTCCGCCCAGGCGTAACGGTAGCTGTGCAAGGACACGCCCTGGATGCCCAAACCAACGCAGCGTTGGTGAAACTCGGTCGCCCGGTCGCCCGCGCGGACCGTCCGTAGATACGGAAACAGGGGGCCGCTCCCCGGCAGGTCTCGCAGGATTTCCGCCAAGTCTTCATCGAAGCGCATGATGGCAACCGTGCCGGTCTTCTTCCGGGCGTAGCTGAAGACATGATTTTCCCAATCCACATTCTCCGCCTCAAGAAAAGCAAGGTCGGATTGTGACGCGCCCATGTGCCACGCCAGTTGATAGAACGCCTTGCGTTCGGCATTGGGTTCACGGGCGACAATGGCCAGATGTTCGGCCAGCGTGATGCCGCGTTTTTCCTTGAACTCAACGGCTGGCCAACGTTTTTTGGGCAGCACCGGCCACGGCAGCCACGTCATGTCCAAGGCGAAGTTGTGGATGCGCCGCAGATAGACGTTGGTTGAAACCTTTCCGGCTTCCAGCACGCGCAGAAAATGTTCGGGCCGGGTTTCCAGAATCGGCAGGTGCCGGATCAAGTCGAACGCCTTGTCTTTGATGGCGGTCTGCCAGCGGCGTTGCGTTTCGTCTTTTTTGAGCTTTACCATTTCGTCCATGACAAGCTGCCAATCGCGGATGGCGATTTGCGGGTCACTGGCGGCGAGATACGCACGGGCGATTTGCAGATTCACGGCGGGCTGCTGCTCGGCTTCCTGGCGCGAGTGGAACAAGCGAACGGCGGTGGCGCGGTCGCTGGTGCCAAGACTTTCCTGTTTGCCCGTCACGTCGTCGTGTACGTAATACCGGCTGCCTTTTTTTCTTTTATAGAGTCTGTATCGTTGTCTCATAGCTGTGTTGGCAGTGATGAGGTTACGACGATTGACCTCGACTCCGGTAAGGAGCGCGTGAGAGTTATGAGGAGCAGGCCAGAGTTAAATCGTGCTGGCAAATCTGCTGGCACTCACCGTTGGCAGTGTTCCAAACCATTACATTTACGCTGTTTAGGTCTGGAGGCGAGGGTCGGAATCGGGCGGTTCTAGTCCGTTTTTTCGAGATAAATATACATAATTTCGCCAATAAATGCAATGGTTTTTTCACTACTCTTGACCTTTCCGAACGAACTCATTGCATACCCTCTTACTGAAGGTTTTACTGAAGGTTTCGCTGAAAGGTGTCCAAGCAAAATGAAGATTGTCATGGCCTTTAGGCATATAAGTAGCCAAGCGATTTCAAGGATGAAAAATTGCCCTGCCCCATGATTACATGGTCGAGAACTTCAATTTTCAAAATCTGACCGGCACGGACTAAATCCCGCGTTACCTTAATGTCGGCCTGCGATGGCGAGCTATCCCCCGACGGGTGGCAGTGCATAAGAATCAGGGCATTGGCGGCAGTCAAAACCGCCAGCCGAAAAACTTCGCGACTATGGACTAACAGCGTGTCCTGCGTGCCGATGGAAATAAGCTGGTGTCCCTTGATGCGGCGGCGGGTGTTCAACAGCAGGACGGCCAAGCATTCGCATTCCGGGTTGAAATAGGGATGCGTGGCAATGTGCAATTTCCAATACTCGGCGGCTTGGTCGGGGGTGTCGCATTGCTGCAACGATTCAGGCGTGGGACACTCGCGCAATGGGATGACCTTGTATTCATAGGGGCTGGCGGGGAACTTGAACGGCTGAACCAGCGTGGAAAAAAGAGGAATCGCGTTCATGGCCATTTTTGAAACCGACGATGGCCGGACATTCGCCGGTGCTGACGCTTCTATGTTGTTATTTGTTGTCGTCATAGCTTTTTTTTGAAACCGCTGTCCGTCACCCTGCCGTTTGCTGCTCGCTTCACTTGGGGGTAGGCAACCAGTCGCGCGCGCCAGCGCATACAACACTTGGTGAACGCAAAAACCGTGACAGTGGCGGAAAGGGAAAAGAGGGAAGCCGCTGGCGCGGTTTTTGAAGGCACCGCCAACTCTCGGCTGGGTGCCGGACCAGTGAGCAGCAAACGGCGTGGGAGATCGGCGGGCGTGAAAAAAGGCGAAGACCGACAACCTGCCTCATCCTGTCGGGGCGCGAGGCGAAAACACCATCAGAGTTTTCTGATGGTGTTTTGGTGTCGAGCAAGGGACGGATCAAGCGAGGGGAAGCGGATTGGTTGCTTAGTTCTCCAACTGCTGGTGTACAACAAGCCTTTCACGCTGTGGCAATCGTAACCAGCAACTGGCCGTTTTCATTCACGGAAGTTGCGAATACCGGCAAATCGCGCCTAGCCGGCCCTTCGGTCACATGACCTCCGGGGTCGAAGGTCGAGCCGTGGCAGGGACAGTAAAACGAACGGTTCCGTTCGACATCCAGCTTGCATCGCTTGTGCGTGCAAATCGCCGACAGCGCAAATAATTTTTCGGCCCGGCGAACAATGAAGAATCCCTGGCTGCGAAAAGCGGAATACACGCCGTCGGCAGCGTAGTTGCTGACCGGCCCGGCATCCACCACTCGTTCTGTACCGGCAGAAGGAACGCCGACATTCTCCATTGAACTGCAACCCGCGACAAACGTGGCAGTCAAAATCAAAAACTCGCGCCGGTTGATGGGCATGATGCCTCTGCGTTTTTCAAAATTGAAATACCAGACTCACAATGACACCCCAATGAGTGTCTTGATGGGCGCCGCTATCCAAGGGAAAAACAAAACCGATGCCTGGTCGGGGCTGCACCTGGCCGATGGCCTTGAGGTTGAAGCGCAATCCGGCATTGCCCAGCAGACTGTTATGGCCGGGATTATCTTTATTTAGCTCTGATTCACCTTTTAATTCAAGAAATGGAATGGTTTCCAGCACATCCGGCAGTGGTAATTGATCGCGTGGGATCGTGTATCCGAAAACAAAGCCGTATTCAAACGTCTGCAAACCGCCGTCTCCTGGACCAAACAGTGTGGAATAACCCAGGACGGATTGGGCGGTAAAATTGCCGACCTTCAGATCATTGAAAAGTTTGGGTACCAGTTCAGCATTTTTGCTGACCTCGGACTCGGTAGGGACGCCTGCCTCGATGGCCGCACCGAACGTCGAATCCACAAAGCCATTCGGCGAGACAAATTGGTAGAACGGAGAACGCGCACCCAAGCTAATATTATCGAAGCCATGCGTGATGGTGCCTGGCTCTGTGTCATACTCGTAAGGAATCTCCAATTCCAAAGTGGTCACGCCAAAGCCTTTCTCGACTTCCGCCTTCATCACATTGCCTCTGAAACTGCCGGCTGCTGTGTGCAGCCAATCCAACCGCGCCTCATTGGGTTCAAAATCCGAATCATCCACCAGAAAGGGTTCGGGAAAGACGCCTTGGCCATATTCGCTGCGATGATCCAGCCCGCTGAACAGGCCGTAACGGGTGTTTGCCCATAACGCCGATGTCGCCGAGGCCGCTGGTTCATTCGTCAAGGCGGCATGACTGGTTTCAATCGTCAACGCGCAAAGACAACCGACAATCACAATGTTTTTCATGGCGGCAAAAATGACAGGCGCCTTGGCATTCTGCTTGCGCTGGCTTGCGATTTTTTAGTGGTGTATTGCGCATCCATTTGGAGGGCAAGACAATCGTGCGACGATTCTTTGCTGCTGCCGCGACCTTGAAGTGCAGCAGGATATAAATGTGGTGGCTTAATCCTGTGGATAACTTTCGCTTGTATTTTCCCTCTGCCGGGTGTGTAATCAGTGGTAAGCACCCAAAAGAAGTGGTGCATCGTCAGGAAAGGTTTCAGAGGCTCTTGGCCTTCGCCACGACCAAATTAAACGGCAGCCGTCAATCTGATTGGGGGAAATATTCCCTGAAAGGTTGGTGCTGCCGGCGGTGTGAAAACAAAAATCCAAAACAGAAGAGAAAGGAAGTTCCCATGAAAAGTCTAACAAAAACACTATTCACCCTTGGCTTGACCTATGCCATCACTGCAACCCCCTTGTTCGCCCAAATCTTCACCTTTGATGAGAACGGCAACATCAACATGAACGGCGGACCTGATCCCGTGCCAGTGCCGTTTCAAGTCGCACCGGACCCTTCGGGTGGGATTGCCGCCAATGTCTTGATCTACCAACTGCCATTCGTTGTAACGCCCGGAGATGTGGCCCTGCTTGAGCCTGGCCAGACCTCTTCAACGCCATCAGACCTGGTGCGATTCTTTAGCCCGGCAGGTGCAAACTTTTCCGACATCATATTTTACTCGGACATTGAACCCGGAGAGCCCAATACTGACCTGGCCGATACAGGATTGCCGGTGTCACCGAATGCGTTTCCGATACCGGAAGTGGGACCGGAAGGGAACAATGGAGCGACGTGGAATCCGGTGCCCGGCCAACCCGGCTCCGCGCCGACCGGCGTGAACATTCAGTACAATATCATCAGCGATGTGCCTGAACCGAGCGTCCTGATGCTGGCAGCTTTGAGCGGCGGATTGCTGCTGCTCACGTTGAAACGCCGACACCAAGCCAGAATCTGACGGCGTCTAACAAGCGAGAAAATCGGCGGGGCAATGATTTGTTGCTCCGCCGACTCGTATGTAAGTGGAATCCAGACGCAATTGTTGAGTCAAATTGCCGCAACGGCCGGCCGTCAGTTCATCGACTCGACCAAACTTGTGTGCCAAAGGGCTGGGAATTATGCAGTTGCTCATCTTAATGTTCAGTATTATTTTTTCGTCAGAGCGCGCAGTTCGTTGAATATGGCGCCCAAGAGGTTGCGGACGGGGAATCAGGGTTTGTGGCATTGACCGACCTGACCGAACGTGGCGGAGAACAAACAACATTATCTGGATCGCCTGCAAGTCGTAATCGAGCGGTTACACGACTGTGGGGCCAACCATCGCGAAACGGTTCCGGTCCATGAAAAGTCTGGCGGACAGACTCTCTGGAAGGGCGAAGTTGAAGTCTTCGATCTATACGGCCATGACCAGGCGAAAGTATGCTATGGTTGGTCTCATCCGACCGGCAAACAGGTTAAAGGGGAGCACTTGGTAACTGTTTTGCAAATCCCGCCGGTGATCTCACCGGAAACCGCGGTTCGAGCTTGGATAATCAGGGACTTGGAGGCAGAAGACAAAAATGACTGGCGCCAAAGGGCGGACATCCAATGAAAAGGGTGAGGTTGCCCCGACCATCAGGTCCGGGGTCGAACGAGTTCAAAATTGCAGAGGCGGACTTCAGGCTTGCCTGAATTGTCGAGAACCAGTTTCTGCTGGGAGTCGAAGGAAATCAGCAGGTGGTCAGGTTTGAGATTGAGGTCTTCCAGCCCGCAGCGACGGAGTTTATCAGCCTTTGCCTGCACAAGTTCCTCCATCAACTGTTGGGAGATCAGGCCATGAGCACATGCGCGTTTGGCATTTATTGAGGTATAGGCGCGATCATCCTCGGCAGCCAGCAATTCATCCGGGCCGTTCCAGTAGCCCCAGACAGCGATATAATCATAATCTTTGCGCACGGCTGGCTCACCGTCCGGGGTAACCAAATTCGCCAAAGTAGAGTAACGCCGCCCATCAACGCTCGTGCGAACCAGTTCTTGCTGACTGCCCGTCATATAAATGGCACGGGGATAAATCGTCTTGACGCCGTTCCGGCTCAATTGAAGGGCAAAAGCAAATTCTTCGAATGGACTGTTAAAACCATATTGTTGGGCCTCTTCTTTATTGGCTTCGGGATTGTTCAAGTACGGCGGATCGCCCATTCGTGAAACTCTCCACACGAGATTGATGTTATCTTTAGTGCATGTAAAAAACACCTGATTGCGCGATGAAAGGTTTTTCTTTGGCGTGCGACGCCACCGTTCAGGGAGAAAAAAGGTGGACAAATCAGGGTCTTTTCCCACTACCCACAATAATCCGCCAGTGCTTTCAGCGCGGCCAAAGATGTAGTCCACTCCCATGATATTTGTCGCCCGAAGATAAACCGGCATTGGCTTGCTGCTGTCGGATTCAAAACGCCGTGCCATCCGTTTGAGGTAGAATTTACGGTTAAAATTGCGGACGGCATGCTCATGTTCGGGGGTCCGCTCCAAAAGCTCATAATCCACCAAGGCATAAACAATTTGGTCGTTCCGGTCCCGCAACAACATGCCCTTTTGGTTCAGTCGCAGTATGGCGTGGGCCGGTTTCATGTCGATGACCCGGTAACCTTTCTGCGACAATTCGTGAGCAACCAAATTGGTGACGCGAGCCAGGAACTCCGAACGCATCGGGTCCTTTATCCCAAGGTGGTCGGACATCTCAACCGCATCCAACCCTTTTATCCAACCATACAGAAGAACGTACTGCCGAAGAATATCAATTTCGACTCCAGGATGCCGGGCGATTTTCACACGGAGCTTTTCCTCCGAACGGCCCGTCTGCCAAAGTTGAAGCCGCCCACTGGGCAAATAAATTGCCAGCGGTTGTTGTGTGCGGAGGCGAATGAACTGCGGCCCGGTCTCACCTTTCCGCAATTCCATGACCAGGGAAAATTCTTCAAATGGACTGTTAAATTCCGCGTGGATGAATTTGTTGACGGTAAACGTGTCAAGCGGCACCTGCTCTCCAACGCGCGACCATTTGACGACCAGATTCAGCATTCTGCCCTCTACTATGCGTGTCGGCACTTTGTAAACTACGCTGGTGCCCTCAAGCCGTTCGCGCTTGGCTTCAAACCATTCCGGCGCATACCAATTCTCCGGCAGAAGATTCTGCCAAAAAGGAAGCCCAAAGCGCGTCAGATATAACTCTCCACCGTCGTTGGTCTTAAAATGAATGTAGTCCACTCCGAGCAACGAAGCCGCACTGCACCGCCCTCGTAGCGCGGCTGGCAACTGCGGAAGTTCCAATCGTTCCAAGGCAACCGCTGGTTCAGAGACCCTCGGTGGCGCTGAAACCTTTTGGTCAGAAGACACGAAAGTAAATTAGCAGATTGTTGAAATAACTCGAAATGTTTTTGATCAGGAGCACACCTGATGCATCTGGAAATCGCGTGTAGAAGGTCTCAAGTTCGGACAGTGCGCCTCGGTGAAGGCATACAAACCCCATCATCGCAGGGCCGAATGAAACCCCGGCCCTCTCCCTTTGCGTGGCTTCGCAATTGCATCGTACTGCTAATCAATGGCTTGACAGGCATGTTATGCATGGCAAACATCGGCCATGCCATGGGTTTTCCAAGCATTCTGCGACATGATGGACAAGTTGCCTCCTCCAGCGATGAA
>DASYYL010000040.1:0-7194 GCA_035933915.1 Verrucomicrobiia bacterium | reverse complement strand
CGTTGGCCACTTCCTCAGTCGCAGATTTTTCACTCTCACCTATTCCCTTTTTCTTGCGGGTGTTTTTGTAATGCCAGTGTTCAGAAATGGCGTCTTTGGCTTTGCCGAACCATTTTTCATCTTCCGCCAGTTCTTTCAGTTTGGCCGTCAGAAAGGACTTTGGCGCGTTCGGCGCGGGATGACCTAACGGTTTGAGCAATCCCCTGGCTAACAGAATCGGAACTTCATGCGGGGAAATGCCTAGAAATCCCGCCGCTTGCGCCGCCGAACAGGACGCCGGCAAATGTCTCAAATTCAAAAATCGTTCAATGTCTTGCTGCATAACCCCTCCTGTTAAATACTCATTCCGTAACCGTGTGAATGCCTAATTTCCGGCGTCTCTGAAATGGTTTCCCCCGGCGCAACCACGAGGCGGCACCGTTGCGAAATCGCTTCCACGAGCTTTTCTTCACGGTCTTCGAGGTTTTGTTGCCAGACAATCTTTTGCGCTTTGGCAACCATGTTGCTGGCCATGAACTCCAGCGTCAGTTGCGCGTTTTCCGTGAACTCATTTGCCAGCTTCATCGGATCGTTGCCGTCCAACAGGATTTGGGCGTTGCCGTTGGCCTTGGCGAAAAGCGAGTCGTCGCGGAATCGCTCGATAACCGCAAACTCGTTTTTCCGCTGGCAAAGAAGAATGTCACTTTGGCCGAGATTGAGCAGGGTTGAACGCACCTGCCAAACGCCAATTTCCGACGTGCAAACTTCCTTTTCGGACGAAGCGTGAACGCGCTTTGGCTTGTCTAGTTGCTCTTTTAGCCCGGTGAGAGAGACATATTCGCTGGCAATTGCTCCGAAGGCGGCGCGGTAGCCGTTGATTTCGCTTTCGGTGAACCGCATACGGTAGTCTGGAACCGTAAAATGCGCTCGCTCGCCGCCTTTTCGCGTCAAGCCTCCCCATTCGGATTTAATCCCCAAAATGCTTTCGCTCGGTTTGTCGGTATCATCTTCAACCGATAATGAATTTATGGATAAACGCGAAAGGCGTTCCACTTCACTAACGGGAATGGCCATTTCGCCCGAATGCAGCCTTGCGGCTGTGATGTCGCCGGATTGAATGCGCGAAATCAGGCTAAACTCATCAACGCCCAAAGCAGCCGCGCATTTGTCAATCGTCAGAGCCTCCGCCTCTGATGCTGGTTCATTGCTTACTGTCATATTCTTTCCTTTCGTTTTCAGCCCATCCTAACAGAACTAGAAATGCAGGTTGTGGCGAAAACTCCACAATCTTTCCTTTTCCAAACAGGCCAACCGTCACAGTTGCCGAAACAACCATTTGCCTAATTTAGCACACTTTTGGAAGAATTTGCGTTACCAGAAGCGCAAACGAGGCACATCCAGCGGCGTTTTCAGGAGTCTTTTGGAAGAAGCCGGTCCAAAGGACAATCTAAAGCCTTTCGGACACGGACAATCGTTGTAAGCAGAACGTCCAGTTCCCCGGCCTCGATTCGCTGAACATTGCGGATATTCAAATCAGCAATTTCCGCCAGCCGTTGCTGGCTCATGGCTTGGGCAAGGCGTTCTCTGCGGATATTGTCACCCAGTTGTTTCAGCCAGGGGGAGCGGTTTTTTGGTCTTGGCACATCTGATTTATCCGAAATTTCGACGTTGACAGATACGGCGTTTGCGCCGTAATCTACTCATTGACATTATGAGCAGTCCTGAAAATCAGCAACTTGGGAAACTGCCGCAAGGGGCAGAACAGGCAAGGTTTTCAATTTCAACGGAGAAGCCCAAAATTTTGATTGTTGAGGATCATATACCCGTAGCTATGCTGATGACAGCTTTACTTGCACGGGCTGGAATTGAAACGGAAGCCGCAACCACTGGACAAAAGGCATTACAAATGGCGGCAGACGGCCATTTCGCGCTGATTACGCTCGACTTGGATTTGCCGGATGTTTCCGGCTTTGAAGTCTGCCGCCGCTTGAAAGAGAATCCATTTTTCCAAACGCCCATTGTCTTTGTCAGCGGACGACCTACCGAAGAAAACCAACAGCACAGCCATGAACTGGGTGCGTTGGATTTTATCGCCAAGCCGTTCCGCGCAGACGAATTTATCAGGCGGGTTTTATCTCACATTGAATGAGGGAGATTAAATGTTGATCCGAACTTCAAAGCCCACGAAAAAAATCCCGGACGGGAATTTTAACTGTCTTTGCGACGCGCAGCAAAGCTTCAATGGAGATAATTTTTTCTCCACGTTCAATCTCGCCGATATATTTCGGGTTCAAATCCACAGCTTCAGCCAACGTCTCTTGAGTGAGACCGGCTTTTTTGCGATACAACCGGATGGCATCGCCGATAATTTTCCGGTGCCGAAGAATCGGCTTTTTCTTCCCAGTGGCCACGCCCCAAAGATTGCCGATACCAGCTTATGGCTTACACCAGCAACATGCTGGTATTTTGCGCTTGTCATTCTGTTTATGGCCCTTAAAGTGCCGAACATCGTTATAGGCGTATGAATCCAAGAAATGATTCTTCAACAACAGTGGCGGTAAAAGGGAATCCTGACGTGATTATTATCCGCGCCGACCAAACGACAGTTTTCAAGATGCAGAATCGGCGGGTTTCGGAATGGCTGCGGAAGCATTTTAATTCAGCGGCAGGCAGCGCGAAAGGCGACACGGAAATTTATGTCCATCCCACACGCTACAAGCGGATCGTAGAGGAATTGAAGGCCGCCGGATTTGTGGTCGCCACAGAAAGGGAATGAGATTATGCAAACTCTACTTCAAAAGTTCGTAAGGCTCGCGTCCCAATGCTTTGGAGATGCGGACGAGGCTGGACAGAGAAAGATTGTATTTGGCGCGTTCAACACCGCTAATATATGTCCAGTGCATGTCAGCGCGTTCCGCGAGCGATTCCTGCGACAAGGCCATTTTTTCACGAAAAGACCGCACATTCTTTGCCACCCGCCTGCGATACTGGATGTCCATGCGGGCAAAGTCTGGAAGAAAAAAGCCCCTTCAAACATAGACGTTACTGCTATCGAGTATAATACTAGACAGCCGTTGCGAATTTGGCAGAATTGGATTTTGCCTTTCTTGGCGGCGGTGAAAATAGTTCGTTGCCCAATTGTTTCTTGTGTTCTGGTTGGAAAAGACTAAAACCATACCAAAAATGAATTGGCGACAATTCAACAGGCGGAAGATTTTCTGACAAAAAAAACAAATTCAAACGTATTAATACTGGAAGGAACCATTATGAAAACAAACACCAAACTATTTCTCGCTGCCGTATTGGCCGTTGCCACGGTCATTGTCGCAGTTAAATCCCTGGCACAAGTTCCACCGCCAACACTTTCAATTACGCCATTGGGCACCAACACCTATTCCATCACGGTGGGCAACAGCGTTGCCGGAACTTCCTATGCTCTCCAATGGACGCCGATTCTGGATGACGCAGACTATCCCTGGACAGTGGCGACGGTTGGAACCAACGGCCAAACCAACTTTTTCTTCAATGGAGAGGGCTACAGCATGGGATTTTTCATGGCTCTGGTGAGCACTAATGGAATTCCGCCGTGGGAATTGGCCGACCCAAATAATCCGGGCCTTGGAATCCTTGCCGTCTATATCGACAGCCCGACTAACGGTGCGGTGATTCAGTAATCAAAATTTAAACCCTCATCTTATGTACTCATTTTTGAAATTCAGCATCGTGGAACGGCTAAAGCTGATCCTGAGTGCGGCGCTCCTTGCCGCTTGCACCAATCACGTATTTGCGACAGCGGAAGAAACGTATTTCACGGCAAATAATTATGCCGGCGGCTCGGGTGGCGGCTCATTCACGGTTTCGGCGACGATTAACTCGGACATCAATTGCAATGGCGAATTTGATACAACTTGGAACAGCCACACTGAGGGCACAGCCCAAATCTGGTCGATAGAACTTACGGGAAGCGGTTCTCATCCCATCACCTCAACCGATGTCAGTTATCCGCTTGGGACACCTGACATAAACAATATCAATTTTCCTGGCAGCGGCGGGCCAGAAACCGAGAGCTATACTATAAATTGCACGAATACCGCCTTGGATTATGACAAGAACGGAACCATCACCATCCAATCAGACTGCACCTCATTAACTACCGGATACAGTTCAGCTTCGGTAACAATATACAACACCGCCTCCATTATGGATGTCGCTGTTCTCGTGGGCGGCACCAATTATGGCGGTGATTACATTATTCGCGGGGAGGGCAACCAAACCAACTACATTCATATTTATCGCGGAAGCGGTGACACCCTCAATAATCGTGTGGTCAACTTTACCGTGGGCGGAAATGCAGTGAGCGGCACGGACTATACCGGCATCAGCAGCGGTGCCAATACTGTTACCATTCCGTCCGGGACCAATGGCGTGGTCATTCCCATCAAAGCCGTGGCCAACACCAACATCATCGGCACCCGCATTATCACCATCACCTTGAACAGCGGTTACTATCAAATCAACACGAACGCACAAGTCGCCACGATTGGCATTATCCAGGATGTCCCGACATTTTCGGTCACTGCACCACAGCTTTATTCCTCCCCCAATAGCAATGACGTTGGGGAATTCACCATCACCCGTACAGGCGGGATGAGCAACTCGGTGACTGCGAATTTGGCCTATAGCGGCACAGCGCCTGGCACTGATTATACCTCGTTGCCTACGTCTGTAAAATTCGGAACCAATCAGGCCAGTACCAATCTATTCGTTTATACGCTCAACCAATCGCTGGCAACCAATGAAACGGTGGTGTTATCCATCCTTACGAATTCTGCGTATGAACCGGGGATCACCACCGACGCCGTGGTGACTTTGCTTCCCAACAGCGAAACGACCAACGATGTCGTTTCACCCGAAGGCCGGTATTGGCGCGGCAGCGGCACCGACCCGACGTATTGGTCAATGATAGTACCTCTGAATGCGCAAACCGGAACCGTTTACAGCAACCTCAATGGAAACTGTTCGAGTTTGTATCCTGGTCTGACCTCATGGAGCAGCACGACCTACTACCATTACAATGCCTCAAATTCCGCACCGCAAAATGTTCCGGGCAATCGAATCGCCTTCAATAACCCAATTGTTGCCTTTGGGGAGCGCGTTGGCGGAACGCCATTGTATTTCGGACAAACGTATCAATACGGAATTTATGCGGGTGATTCAGTGTTGTCCAACCAGCCCATTTTGATTCAGGCGTATTACCGTACGAACTATCAACTGGCAGGAACGGTCAACATCTACGCGCCGAGCATTTACAATAGCAACAGCAATGCCTGGGTGAATTATACGACCAATGGTTTTCAATTTACGACCAATGCTTACGGGCTGACAACCATCGTATCCGGTTCGTCGAGTTTGTATTATGGCGCAGAATCGTGGGGGGCGTTGGTTTTGACCCACACCGCGACTGCACAATCGACCAATTATTATTATGTTGTTGGAATCGCGGGGTATCCGGCTGACGGCAATTATCCGATGGCCGTGGACAGTGGCGATAATATCCAACCATCGTTGCTTTACTCTTTAGAATTTGAATCTCTGCCGCCGTGGCGTTCAACGTTCATCGATAACCCGCACTTTGATGGCAAACCATTGCCGTCATTCTACGACGGAATGACGCTGGCAGAAATGATGACCAATTCCCCGGCTGTGACCAACACCGTCAGTTTCACTCCCTCGTCAGCCACTAATCTAGATGATAGTCCCGAACTACGGCGCAGCCCGATATTGGACAGTTTTGTCGCCAGTATGAACAATGATCCGATTGCACTGGCCAATTTTGTGATTAACCAAATCGGCCTCACGGACCCGATTGATTACAACGAAAGCGGAAGCGTCTCAGAACAATCCATCAATCTGGGCGGCATCACACGCGGCGCTTTGGGTACGTTTCAAGAAAGGCAGGGTTCACCTTACGACCAGTGCGCCCTATTGATTTACCTGCTGCGGCAGGCCGGAGTGCCGGCAGTTTATGAATTTGCGCCACATAACGGGTTGATGATGCTGGATTCGCGGTTAAGCCAGATGTTCAAATTCCAGGTCCACGGCGACCTGAATGATGCGGGGGTGCCGTTCACCACCAATACGATGATTCCCGTCAATTATCCATGGGTTGCGGCCTACATCGGAACGAATTGGGTTCATATTTTTCCATGGATTAAAGACACGGAAATCACCCAAGGACTCAACCTGTGGGGAGAAATGCCCAGCAATTACACGGATGCTTACCAATGGATTCGGGATTACATCTATGGCAATACCAATCTATTGTCGCTGGCGCAAGATGGCGACAATACGTTGCGAGTGATTTTCCCGGCCTATCTGCAACAAACATTGCTGCAAAACCATCCTGGCGTGTCGGTGGATGACATCGGCGACCAAGTTATCGACCGGCAGCATTATTACGCCAGTTGGTCGCAATTCCCGACTCCAACATGGGTGACAAACACAAGCACGGCGATTGAAAGTCTTTCCTCCAGTACCGTTACCAACGTGGACCCGCAGCTTACCAATGTCTTTGATACGGTGAGCGTGGAAATCCAAAGCGTTCAGGACCCGACGAAGGACATCAAGACCGGAGACATGCCGCTGGTGCTGTTGGAGAACCGGGAATTTTACGTTAATCAGTTTGTGACTAATGGGAATGTTCAATTGAATCTTGTGCTTATGCCGTTCCGCACGAACATTACCACCGTAGCCGCCTTCACCAATGATGCGACTTTGCTGGACAAGGAAGTTCTTTCTCTCAAGTTCGATGAATATGACGGGTTGCTCAATATCAATTTCCGCTATAAGCGACATAAGGCCATTGCTGCGTCCTACCCGCAAGGCTCGACCTTTTTAAATTTTGGCGGATTGATTCCAGATTACGGTGCCCAGGAAGAAATCGATTTCACCCGCCCCTTGTTGGTGGGAGATCAAGCGGCCATCTGCATGGATTATGGCCAGGTTTCACCTGAAATGCTCAATGCTGATGCGCAGAGCCTATGGCAAATGGAACAAACGCTGCGTAAGACCCCGTCGCAAACCAATAGCGTTTCGTCGGACGTGTATGAGGGAGAATTGATGTATCTGGCTGGAATGTCCTATTACGAGAAATGCGACGAATTTGACCAGTTCAACCAACGGATACAGGGGGTTGACCAGATCGCCTCTTTCGCC
>DASYYL010000217.1:0-3603 GCA_035933915.1 Verrucomicrobiia bacterium | reverse complement strand
TGCCGGGCCTCATACTCCGTCAAGTGTGGGCTTGGGGAGTATCCGACTGCTTGACCAAATTCCATATTCTGCCTTTAAGGTCACAAAAGCGGGCGAATGCGCACAGGTTTTCCTGGTCGGTTAAGATCATCGCCGGTCCTTCTATCGTCCCGGCTTGCTCCACGTAAGACTGATGGCTGGCCGTTTCGATGCCATCGAACTGAATCTTCGCGTGCGTGCCATCGCAAAAGGGTTTGTTGGCCGACTGTCCGCAGCGGCAAAGCGCACGGAGTTTCTTTCAGGTTGACTTGTCCTCGCGCCTGCGAGGTAGAGGCGCGCGCCAATTGTAATAGATTGCCATCAGGCGAAGGAAGATGCAGACGGCGGCGCCCAACAACATCGGATAAGCCGGTTTCACGCCCATAATCGCCCCGACCGATACAATCGCCCCGCCTGCAAGTGCCGCCAGCGCGTAAAGATCGGCTCGCAGAACAAACGGGACTTCTCCGGCCAGAACGTCACGGGCCATTCCGCCGCCGATTCCGGTCATCATGCCTAAAATCGCCGCCATTAGAGGATTGATGCCGTGGTCTATCGCTTTCTGTGCACCGATTACTGCAAACAAACCCAACCCTACCGCATCGAGCAGCAGAATCTGGCGTTGGCGCGATTCTACTTTGGAAGACCAGCTGAACGTTATTAGGCCACCGATCATCGAGATGGCAAAGTAATGGATTTCGGTGATGGCGACAGGGGGGACTGCGCCGACCAGAACATCACGCAAAATGCCGCCAGCAACCGCCACCACGAATGAGAGAAAGAGAATCCCGAACAAATCGAACCGTTTGTGAACGCCCAGCATTCCGCCGCTCAGGGCGAACACAAATGTTCCGACCCAGTCGAGGATAATCATCACATATTGCACGAATGTGCTGTGCATAATTGAGACTAAAACTCTCCAGGCGGAGCCGCCATCAAACTTTTCTCGTGACAGGCGCGCATATCCAAGCACCGGCTGCGGCCAGCATTGCTTCGACGCCTGTTTTTAAAGTGGGGTCAAGCACTGGAGCAAAATTGGGAGCATGATTGGCTGGCAATTCGTCCACCTTGCCCGCCTTTTGGGCGTTGGCGTAGCTGGTGGGATCAATGCCGCCGACTATCCAAAAAACGGATGGCACATCCCAAGCCGTTCCAAAAAGTCCAAAATCTTCGCTCGCCGTGGCCGGGGATATTTCCGTCACCCGGTCAACGCCAAACCGATGTTGGAAAGCTTCTACCACTTTTCGGGTAGCGGCGTCATCGTTGCGGGTCAACGGAAACTCGCTGAGAACGGAGAATTCCGGCGGCTTGGGCGCGCCCGACGCTTCCGCTTCTGCCAAGAGTATTCGCTTGACCGCCGCGAGCACCCGTTTGCGGACTTCATCCTTGAAGGTGCGAATATTCAGGCGAAGCAGTGCCCGGTCTGGAATGATGTTTTCATTCATGCCGGCACTCATGGTGCCGACCGTGACGACCGCAGAGTCGGTCATCGCTACTTCCCGCGACACCACGGTCTGCAAACGCATCACGGCTGACGCTGCCATCACCACGGGGTCAACGCTTTTTTGCGGCATTGAGCCGTGCGCACCCCGGCCAAATAACGTCACCTCCCAACTATCACCAGCCGATAGTATCGTCCCAACGCGCCAGCCGACCTGTCCTGCCGACAGCGGCATCACGTGCTGGCCCATGGTAACATCCGGCTTGGGGAAGCGCTTAATCATGCCGTCCTCAATCATGGCACGGGCACCTTGGCCCGTTTCCTCTCCCGGCTGGAACACGGCCATCACCGTTCCGCGCCACAACTTCCGATTCTCGGCCAGAATATGCGTCGCCCCCATCAGCCAGGCAACATGCATGTCGTGCCCGCAGGAATGGGCAATTGATGTCGGTTGACCGAACCGGTCGGTTCCCGTTTTGCTGCTCGCGTATGGGAGACCTGTTCTTTCCTTGATCGGGAGCGCATCCATATCAGCACGAAGCAGCACGACCGGTCCATCACCGTTGCGAAGCAATCCAACGACGCCCGTTCTGCCAACATTCTCCGTCACTTCGTATCCCTGCTCACGGAGCCACGTAGCGGCAATGCCGGCCGTGCGGTGCTCTTGCATGGACAGTTCTGGATTGGCATGAATGTCTTGATAGATGCCTTGGAGCTTCGCAAGAAGATCGCCGGAGGGTCCAGGCAGGGCGGACGGGATGTGCGGGCCGGTAGACATAGGGGTCTTTTGTCAGGCAACCGCCGCTAGCCGGATTTCAGCCGCGACGGCAGGTTCACGCTGGTAGTTGGCGCCTTCTTGCTCGCACCATGTCAGGAGTTCTTGAGCGATGCGTAATGCTGATTCTGCCGGTAGCGCGGTCGGATGCTCAATCAAAGCGAGGAGCTGCAATACCCGTTTGCGGCGTGCCAGATCGGGATTTATGCCATCGGCGCAATGCGGGCACGTCTGATAACTCTCATTTGACGATTCGCAATTGGGAGAAAATTGTTTATCAATGGTGCTCATGAATTGTAATATTATTTTCCCGGACGCTTTTTTTCAGAAACGATAATGCGCATCATCCAAAGTGAAAAGGCGATTTATTTTAAAGCGACCTCTCCGCTGGTGATGAAGGGTGATGTCACTCAAGTTTTCCCGCGCGAAAGAACAAATTTGCCGAGTGGCAGACTGCGAATTCGAGAAAAACTGCTTCCACCTTACTGCACTGATTTGTAAGTCGTTGATAATCAATGGAGCGGGTGAAGGGAATCGAACCCTCGTGTCCGCCATAGTGGTTTCGAGTGGTTTAGAATGGCCTAATTCATTGGGTTTTTCAATAGAGTTGCAGGGCGTTTCCTGCACTACTTGCACTCAAACAAAATGAATGCAATATGGCCTAGTGCCCCATGCGTTCGGCCAGACCAACTGCCCGTAAGCGCCCTCTTTAACGAACCTCTTGGCAGTTGCGAGGCCAATACCACTGCTACCACCCGTGACGATGGCGATCTTTTTTTTCAATAGCCTATTTTATGAAACGGTGAATTGCCTCGTTTGCGTTATCCTGAAATGAAGTATTTTTCAAAGCGGTAAAAAACGTGCTCTGGTCAACCATGTCCCCTGATAACTTGCCTTCTTTGCTGGCATAAAAAACACCGCTTTTATACCGCTCATCCGAAATGCCATCTACAAAGCGTTTTGCGCCCACTTCGAGCTTATGAACCATTTCGCCCATCAATGGGAATACAATAGGCATCATCACAAACTTCAACATAATCCGCATTGGCGGGGGAAGGGCATTCGGTGCCTGAGTGCCTTTTGTGTTCCCTGGACTCACAACAACAAACTTGAGGTTGGGATATTTCCTTGCCATGGATAACGTCCACATGGTTTCTGCATACTTGACATATGCGTATGCTTGAAGCGCATTGAACTTATTCCCAAAATATGATCCGTCAAGAACAGCTGCAAACTCATCGACTGAAGAAGTCCTCATTGAAACTGGCTTTACCCCGAGCATCTTTACTCCTGGAACAGCTTCCGCGCTGACTGACAGGACTGTTTTCCTTAATTTGTCCCGTTTAATTAATTCCTCCACTAGAATTAC
>DASYYL010000165.1:0-20778 GCA_035933915.1 Verrucomicrobiia bacterium | reverse complement strand
TAACGTAGGAGAAGTCAATGTGCCAGTGATCGTGCGGTTGCAGCGGCTGGATAAAACCAGTGCCTTTGCGCGTGGGCTTGGCCCAACCCTGGATCAGGCCCGCTTCCCGCAAGACCCGATAAACGCTGGCCGGACTGACCGCCACAATGTCCCGGTCCAGCATCATGAAAGTCAGTCGCCGATACCCTTCCAGCGGGTACTCCCGCGCAAACTTCACGATGGCCGAATACCTTCAGCAGCATGGTGCTCACAATTGACTCCGATGGCTTCGAGTCACATTCCATTGGCATGGTCATGTTGGCATGGAAATGGGTCAAAATCACCCTCGTACCAGAACAAAAGTAGAACAACCGAACCGGAACTGAATGAGATGGGGTTTTGACTGTCTGGCCTAGCGTTCTGGCGTTTGGGGTGGGTTGATACGGTCTGGGGAAGGAAGTCGGGGCCAGGAGGGTATGGCGCATCGAAATGGCCTATAACAGCCGTCACTCAAAAATGGATTCCGAGGTTTTGTTCGCGAAGAAAGTTCACCAGCGCCACGTTGGTCGTCGCAATTTCAACCTTGATGGCTATGCCCGTGGCCGGAACCGTTCGAGAGGAAACCTCCTGCATGAGAAATGTTTTGTTTCCCGAGGTGACTCCATAGAGCGGTTCGTCTGTCTCGCCAGGGTTTTTGGTTAAAAATTCGCCGCAAAGGCAGAGTACATCGTCACTCGGGGGAAAATAGCCGCCACTTTTAAAGCCGCCGCCTGGCGAATGACCGTAATAAAAAGTAAAGAGCGTGTCCCTGGGGCCGCCGTTCCTTTCTCCGCCTTGGCCAACCCGGCCATTATTTTGAAGCAGAAAATGAGTGGAGGAATCCCATGCAAAATCCGGCGTTGGTTTGGCCTCAGTAATTTTTGCGTCAGTGGCAAAGATTTCGTTCCGCAAAATGGCTTCCAATTGTTTGTCGTACAGGGGATGGAGGTCCTTATTTTCCTGCCACCAATTTTTCCACCAGTCGGCAATAGCGAGTTGGTTTGTTACATCACCATGTGAGTCAAAACCAACGTTTCGTCCAGTGAGGTTGTTTAACAAATATAAAAGGTCATAATTTATAAAGTTGGGGTCCTCCCTTGTTGTCACACTTAGTCTGTCAATCAGATATGGAATCACTTCGGGGGTTTGGATGAGTCTATGGTCGTTTAGGGCCTGCAGAAGCATCAAGGCATCATATTGGGCGGAATTAGCGCCACTGGTTTCATTGGTTGCCACAAGCGATTTTGTGGCGATAATAGCGATTTGGTTGCATTGCTCAGGCGTAAGCGAATCAACTACATTTGAATTGAAAAAAATGGAAAACTGCCTTTGTCGAGCTAGCTTCGATAGCGAATCAAAACCCGGCAGAGATTTTGTCTGCGCAACCGAGTTGGTTGACGCCTCGTCCGCGCGGACGACATTGGGGAGGGCAATCCGACTGCCGTTTAGAATCAGAACGAGGCACAGGATGAATCCGACTTTCATTGCAGGTCTTACAAGAGAGTCCAAAACAAGCTCAACGTTGCTTTTCACGGCGGCAATCGAATTCCAAAATTATGGTTTAGCCATGTAACCTGAAATTCGGGCCACTCGGATACATTGGCTGTCTTTAAAGGTAACGAAAACGTGTTCACGCGGCGCGGGTTTTGTCCAATAGCTCGTCCATGCATCCGGGGTCAGCTTTTTGTAATCAACCTTTTGACGTTTGAGAATGCCCACAAAGTCGCGCTCGGACATATTGGGCGTGACTCGCCTCAAGGACGGAATATCTTTTAGAAAGTCCAAAGCACGGCCATTTCCTTTTTGCCAATCCCAAACGATTTGGAACGAATCACGCTGTTTCTGGCTGAGGCCCGCCAACTCATCCTGCAATATCTTGTGTGCCTGTTTCCCCTGATTTGCCGGAACGCTAATGGTCATCCATCCGCTCAGCCCTCCACCACCGGCTACAATGCTGTGTTTTTTCAAAACGCCCACAGTCAGAGGAAGAGCGGTATCGTTATTGTCAAATGTGATTTCTGCGACTGCAACAGTCTGGATTATGTTAGTGTTATTACCTGAGGCCGAACTGGTGAAATTCAAAGAAAGGAGCAACGCGAAAATAAAAAATTTATGACTCGTTTTCACAAAAAGTGAAACACCAAACGCCTAAAATAGTTGTCGCCATTTCGCATATTCGTCCGCCGCTTAATTCCGGCGATTGATTCTCCAAACCACCCCAAAATCAAGGAACAAAAATTGACGGCGGTTAACACTACCGCCGGTTCGTGTATCGCCCCAAAAAGTGCTCTTGGCCCACTCCAAAATCAAGGAACAAAATTGATGGTTCAAAATCACCCTCGCACCAGAACAGGAACCAGAACAAGCGAAGGAGAGCTGATGGGTAAAAGGAATGGGGGTGGACACTCAATCATCCGTGCCTCCTGAACTGCCGTAAACTTTAGCGTGATATGACCTGATGCTTTGATACCCACGTGCAACATCAATAACGTTGCCGCCCGGCAGAAAGCTCTGACCGGACTGTGGAAAGCCGTCAAGGTTGCCGAATAAATATAATCGGCTCCCCTCGCACCATAGCGGACGACTTTGGACATAACTAATCTTTCCTAGATAGCGAAAATGCCTGTCAAAGAAGGCGATGAAATTTTGTCCGTGTGGTGCCGGTTGGTCGGCAACCACTCCGCGCTGGTCAACAACGTAAATGACATCCCCTTGTGAAGTCACAAGACGTCCAAGGTAAGAAAAATGTGTTAGCAACAATTCATGTCCATCGGGGAAATTGGGCTCGCTTTTCTTGGCTGAATCCAGCAATGCCGTCCGAACATCGTATGGATTACGAGGGGTAACAGAGCAGCCGCTAAACATTGTGACAAGCATCAACAGACATGGTAGCCAGCAGGTCTTGCAACCAAAATTTTCGTCATGGCCATTGCCATCTGCCGCTCGTTTCCAATCTGGACTTTTAAAATTCATGGCTTAATCCAGAATTTAAGGGGTTGGGTATAAAGGTTGCATTTTATTCCCGTCGCAATTTTGCTCGATGATGTCTTCCGCTTCTTTCCAGCCTTTAACTTCATCGTAAGCATTGTAACGACTGTAATTTCCGAATACGTATTGGTCATTATGCCACATTTCAGAGATGACCCCACCGGCATACGGAAAGAATTTGCCGTGTTCCTCCTCATCCCATTGCTTGCGCGTGAAAACCATGATTGGAATATCCTGGTACAAATCATTGGTTTTCCATCGTGGATTCCGAAGGACAATTATTGGCCCACGCTCTGTGCCCGGATACCCAGTCCATTCCTGGCTTACCATTGAATATCCTCGCCAACTGGCTGGCAAATAAAATGTGAGGTTGAATTGCCGATTGTGATAGCAAAGCGGCAGGCCATTCAGCCTCTTGGAAGTTTTGATGCTGCTACAGCCTATCGCCAGTAGCATTGCAATGGCGGATATTTGTAAGAACTTTCCCATAATACGGACGGTTGCCTTGCCATTCTTGTGTCGCTCCAGAAACTGCTCCCCAACCGCCCCAAAATCAAGGAACAAAATTGAATGGGTCAAAATCACCATCGTACCAGAACAGGAACCAGGACAAGCGAACGGGTCTGAAGGGGATAGGATTTGTTCAATCCAAAATTTAAGGAGTGATGGGCGTTGGCTCCAGCGCGGTAACAGGCGGCGAGTCAATACGTAAGCATTAATCTCCAATTTTCTGGCTTCGCTTGGATGTAAATGATTCGCTTTTGAAAATCTACCCTCTTAAGCGTGCCCATAACCTGCGCATACCAAGTGGCGGCTTGTGGACGCACATCCTTCGGTGGCTGTATGTCAACATTTAGAACCACGTTGCCCGATAGCATGAGGCTGGCGGGATGCCCGCCTGCCTCCGCCGCCAATGCTGCGTAGCCGCCATATGCAACCTGTGAGCCAATCAGAGTCTGAACCTCTGCCCTGCTATGGCCGCTGCCGGAATAGACCGCAAGCAAGACCGTGCGACTATTGGCAACGACAGTCTCATTGGTGAAGAAATATGTCGCCAAATTCCGCCCTGCTGCTGCTGGTATTTGCTGCGAATAACCTGACAATGTCACTGTAAACAGAGCGACGATAAAATAGAACACGCGCATACAATATTTGACGGTAGTTTTAGATAAATGCTTCCAAAAATCTGGCTGGCCTCCAAACGCCTCAGAATCAAGGAACAAAGATTGATGGATTGGATTACCGCGCAACCAGAATAGAAGCCAGAAGAACGAAAGGGGCTGATGAGGAGGGGAATTTTAATGGTCGATAGCCGGAAACTTCCTTCGATGCAGCAACCTCAGGGTTTTGGAATAGAACTCATGGAAGGTTGCTTTGCCGGATAATTGGCCCGCCAGGTCCAAAACGTCCAGAATCACATTAGGATTAAAGTATATGTCCCAAGCACCACCTTGCGAATGGCAGAACCATAGGTCATCGGTGACCCTCATATCATCAGTACCATTGCCGAGGCCGCCATCTGCTTAGTTTAGGCGCAATTGTTCAAGCATGGCTTTAACTACACGCCCAAATCTAAACATTGTCCGTTAAAAAATCGGGATGGTTTTTTAACAGGTTGAGCGCTGCGTTTGGAGCAAATCGGCTCGGACATCAGCGCACCGGCAGCAAGGCGAGCAGTTTGGATTTCACATAATCCCCGGCCTGCCGCGGGTCGTAGGTAATTCCCACGCGAAGCAATGGATTCATATCCGAACAAAATCCACGGTCGGCCACATGCGCGTCCAGCAGCGATATAAACTCCGCCCGTCCGGCGACGCTGCCTTCCAATTTCAGATAATGCTGAAATGACTCGATGATCTTGGCGGGCGACACCGCTGGTTTGGCCAGCGTCAGCGCCCAATACAGGTCAAACAAATCCCGCCCGCGCCGCCGCTGAAACAATGCCCGCATTTTTGTTCCCAGCATTTCATGGATGTCATAGCCGCCGACCTGGGTGCTGACCGTCGCATCCCGAAATGGAAATTCAAACGGGATTTTGATCACCGGGCGATGTGGCTTGCGCTCGGTGACGTTGGCCTCCACCACGATTTCCATGTTCGTTCCCGGCTCCATCAGGGACGGAATGGCGTAAGTCATCCGCAGCACCCGCGACGGTTTCACCGTGTTGCGAATGGCCAGTTTGAGATCGGCCCACGCGGACTGCTTCGGAGTTCCCAGCACGCCCTTCAAAACGCGGTTGAGCGCCTTGCGAATGTGACCCTCCGGGCGATCACCCACCACGACCAGATCAATGTCCTCGCTGTATCGGGATGGCGGCGCGAGATAAACCTTGTGCAGCAACGTGCCGCCGCGCATGGCAATCTGGTTCTGCAAAAAAGCATCGTTAAACAACGCGACCATCGCCCGGCACAACAATAAATCCTGCTCGACTTGAATCCGGCTCGGCCACGGAACGACCGCCTGATGGGCGATGACATCCCGGCGGGTGATGGACGTGGTCATCGTTCAAACTCCCCGGCGTTGTTAAGAATCCGCCACCGTTTGATTTCAGGAGCGGCACCGGGCACACCTGGAACCAGCGGCACAAATGCCAAATACGCCGGCAACCAATTTTCAACGACCCTGGCCAGATCGGTTGCCCTCAATTTTTCCAGCACAAACCCCAGGCGCCGGGCGGTGGCCGGCTCGTCTTCGATTTTCAGCACCCGCCGCAATTCAGCCGGGCGCATGAGCGGCAGCAGCGGAGCGATGGTTTCCACCGCCCGGCCAATGCCGCCGATGCGCGCAGCGTATCGGATCAAATCAAAAGCGGTCGCCTCTGGCGTGCTGACTTGCAGCGGTGCAAACGCATTTGCCAATGGCTGCGCCGGCGTCTGTTCCACGGTGCGCTTTACGAAAAACTGGATGCGGATGCGGCCTACTTCGACGGCACGCCGCGAAATCCTGGTCATCACCTGTGTCACCTGCAATGCCTGCGGATTGGAGCCGAGTGAACCGGCCGCCGACTGAAGCGCAAGATAATATGGCTCACCCAACCATTGAAAATAATCGTGCAGCCACCACGCCACCGGCGGCGCCCCCACCGCACTGTGTTCAGGACTGACGATCAGAAAAAACTGATGGCGCGGCGAAACTCTCGTCACCCGGTTTTTCAACCGCAACAACTGATTTCGGGCTGCCGTCACCGACAGCCCGGTTGCTTTGACCAAATCCGCCAGCGGGAAAGCCACGCGCCCCAAGGCCAGCCGCTGGTCAAGGAAAGCGTCAGCCGCTCCGACCATCCGGGATTTGGATTTGGATTGCTTCATTTTGTTGTCTGCACACTGTAGCATCATACGCTTCGTTATGCAAACGGAATAAATGGTTGCCCAAGCACCGTTCAACACTGGCGAAATCCAAGCGACTGCTTTTTACTAAACGTATTCACTTGTTGCTATCTGGATACATTCTGTAAAAAATCACCGCGTGCCGCAGAAACGCGGCACCAATCTGCGAGAAAAAAGTGCCAGCACAAATTCGCGTGCCAGTTGTGCATCGGCTCTTTTCTCACCGGCTTCCACCCGGTTCCAAAGCTCCGCGGAATTGGTCGCCCATCCGTGCGGCACGGCCCTGTTTGAAGCCGCGACGTATGACCCACGTAGGCGGTACGGCAGCTACTTCGCTGCCGATGTTAAACCCGCATGAAAGGAGCTTTTCTATGAACAACGAATCACTTTTTGGCGAAGTAATATACGCCTACACCCGCAAGCAAGCCGTCGCTGACGGTTTCCAAGTTGACGTAACCGCGACCGCGCAGGAGGCGGGAATCCGCTTTCCGGTGTTCCTTATGAAGAATCGCAAGCTCGAGGCCGCACGCGTGCGGCGCCAAGCCAAACGCCAGGGGGCGGCAGCCCGGACTTGACCGATGAGGGTTCTAAATCCAAAGTCCACTTGTCCAGCGAAACAGAGGCGGGCTCTGCCGCGTGTTGCTGCCGCAGCCGATTCACGATGCGGTAGATTACGCGAACGTGGCGGAAGTGGCCGATGCGATGGCCTTGTGGCAGGATGATTTCAGCCGTGATCAGGCCGATTATTTTGACCTGCTTTGCACGCTCATTGAGGAATACGACGCGGAAAATGTGAAATGGCCGCGCGTCAAAGGCGTGGACGTGCTGAAACACCTGATGGATGAAAACGACCTCGCGGCGGCAGACCTTTCGCGCATTATCGGCGGCAGCCGCAACCTGGGCTCGATGATTCTGCGCGGCGACCGCAATCTCACATTGGCGCACATTCGCAAACTCGCAGCACACTTCAAAGTCAGCCCGGAATTGTTCGTCTGATTTTGAGTTTGAATTTTCATCGCCCGATTTTGGCATGGGGGGTTGGACAAATGCGGTCCAACCCTCGAAAAGAACCTGACCGCATTTGAGTTTGACGCTTCGTCTCAGTCGGCCTAGAAATTTGGTCGTGCGATCCCTCTTCAAGATGCGGAATTTATGGATTCTGGCGGCTTGCGTTGTTCTTGCAGTCCTGGTTTTCAATCCGGCAAGTCTTATATTTATTTCGGTTCTCGCAGGGCAGCTTGGGATCGAGTCCGTCGAGGCAAAATTGCAAAAACCTGAAGTTTACAAACCTGCGGCTGTGACGCTGGCCACGTATTGCCAATCGGACCAAAGCCTCTTCCCGCAGATTCTGAGTTATGCGTGGTTGCCGCAGGAAATTTCAAGCCTGGGCCACCCATGGTGCCAAGTTTCATCCAATTTTGCTCATGTCGAGTTCGGCGGAGGGTTTTATCATTTTGGCTACAGCCTTGAACGTGATACAACGGCCTTCATCCCCGTGACGAACGAGGCCTTCGTCCCTACGACGAATATTTGGAACTTGTATTTGGTTCGTGAGGAACAGCCGGAAAAGCTTCTAATAACTTTTCCATTGGCGTCCGCCCAACGCGTATCCGCTGTGGACCTTGAAAATTTGCTGTGTGCGTATTTCGACGAAGAAATCAGGGAAGGCCAGTCTGACGGTTACCAAGGTAAAGTGATGGCACAGTTGCGATTCGGACGGACATCGAAGGCGGCTATTAACTGCCAGGACTGGATAAAGGCGAGGCCAAATTCGTGGCTGCCTCGCTTCACATACGCCCATATTGGATGCCGACTCGGGGAAACTCAAGCGGCTGCCGCCCAGTTTCGGGATTGGGTAAACGCCCACCAAACCTTCGGCAATGACATTTATCTGGCCCTTTTCAATTTTCGTGAAGGGCTGACGAATGACGCCATGCAAGCCGTCCGGAAGTCCCTTAGCCAGCCGCTAGTGGAATCGCCCGATGAAGGGGCGAATGTATTCTATCTTGGCTACAATGGGGCGATGATTGCCTATGCTGGCGGCGATTTTGATCTTTGCGTCTCGATGTGCGGTAAAATGCTGCCCAATGATAGCTATGATGCCGGGGCATTTAAGGAGCAGGCATTGAGACTCAAGGCGGCGGTGATGCTGCTGAATGGGATGCAATCCGCCGCTCTCGATCTGATGAAGCAAGCTGAAGCGACAAACGCACCTGATCCTTTTAGTCACGAGCCCAGGGCCAAAGTTGATCGGGCGTTGGAGGATGCAATTCGAAGGGGCGACACTCAGTTCGTGAGGAACCCCGGGAATTTGGCGGACAATATGGAGAAATGGTTCAGTCCGTTTAGCACCGATGAATCGGAGTGGCACGGCCCTAATTTAGGTATCCCGACACCCTATCCCTCATCCTGGAAGACGGATGAAATGAACACCAATTTGTCATATTGAATTTGGAGGGGAATGAGGTGTCTTATCCTGGATCACTTTTTCAATTAACCCAAATCCGTTGTTGCGCCCCTGTTACGCCTTTGTTGCGGATTTGTTACGCTCTAAGTCGTTGATATTCAACGCTGTTACGCCTGTTACGGGTTTTCACACCTCATACACCAAATGCATATACCGACTTCACGCAAAAGAACACTTCCAACACACGCGCGACCATTTTTTGTGCTAACGTGGTGTTGCAACAGGAATCAATATGGAACTCTTACTTAGCCTTTGCATCGGAGTCGGCCTGAGCGCCGCGTGTGGCTTTCGTGTTTTCGTACCGTTATTGACCATGAGCATCGCCGCAAAAGCCGGGCACTTGACGCTCGTGCCGGCGTTTCAATGGATCGGCAGCGACATTGCGCTTTGGACGTTCGCCATCGCAACGATTCTTGAGATCGGCGCTTACTATATTCCGTGGGTGGATAACCTGCTCGATGTCATCGCCACGCCTGCGGCCATCGTCGCAGGCATCATCATCACCTCATCGATGGTTGGCGGCATGAGTCCGTATCTGAAATGGACCCTGGCCGTTATCGCTGGAGGCGGCGCGGCGGGCGTGGTTAAGGGAGCAACCGCCGTCACGCGCGGCGCCTCAACGGCGACGACCGCGGGACTCGCGAATCCAATTCTTGCAACGATTGAACTTGGCAGTTCCGTTTTGATCAGTGTTCTGGCAGTGATTGCGCCGGTGGCGGCCATTGTTCTGCTGGGGTTGCTTCTTTTGCTGCTTTTGTTTGGCGCGAAGAAGCTCCTGCTCAAATTTCGAAAACGCGATGGGGTCGGAGATGGGTGATCGCATGGCGAATAATTCTTGCGTTTGCAAGTCAGGCCAGAATTTTAGAATTTTCAACGAATTGCTACCTCCAAATGGAAAAGCATCGCCGTCCAGAAAAAGATTGAGCCCGCCCAAACCACCCACCGAAGCACGGCGTGCCTACGAAATGGCAAGAGAATCAAAAATGTCGGAACCGCAGCGACACTACAGATGTTGATAAGATGAACAATGGCACCAACGTCCGTCCCCCCAATTTGGGCGTTGTAAAATCGGATGCCGCTCTCATATACGCAATACGAATGAATCAAAGCGGCATCTAACGGCGAAGCAATGGCCATCAGTGGTAGTGCGAACCAATCCACCCATGCTGGAAACCGGAATCGAAATGGCTTTAGAACATTCATAACAGCCCAGGGCAAAGTGCGAGTCCGCGAGCACGACGCCCTGGGTAAAACGCCCACCAAAACAAGCCGCTGACAAAGGTGCCGCGCGCCGGAAGAATAAAATTCCTTTGCGGACTTTGCGCCCTTTGCGTGAGCCCCAACTCTTTGAGTTCTTTGCGATTTGCGGTTAATTCAGTTTCATCTCTCCACCGAATAATTCTTGCGTTTGCGGGCTGGTGTCCGCAATTTTTGCACACTCATGAGTCTTAAGAAAATTTTCATCGGCACGGATAATGGAGGGACGACGTGTAAGACGGCCGCGGTATGGGAAAATGGCGAAGCGGTCACCACAAAATTGCGCCAGTGTGCCACGCACTCCGAGAAGGGCCGCGAAACGGTCGTCGCCAGTTGGATTTCATCCATCACCGAGTTTCTGGCGGAAAATAATTTGTCATGGCCGCAGATCCACGGCGTGGGCCTGGCGATTCCCGGGCCGTATGAATCTTATGGTGTGCTGGGCAAAGCGGCGAACCTGCCGGCGAGCTTTGCCGGATGGAACGTCCACGCTGATTACAGCCGCGCGCTCTCAAAGGAAGCCGGCCATGAAGTGCCACTGGTCGTCGGCAACGACGGCATGTGCGGCGGCGTGGCCGAAGCGCGCCTGGCGCGCGGGAATTCCCGGGCGTCGGTGCTGATGCTGATGCCGGGTTCCGGCCTGGGCTCGGCGTTTATCGGAGCGGACGGATTGCCGCTCGAAGGCGATACGCTTTCCGGAATGGAGACCGCGCATATGCCCGCGCCGTTGCATCTGCTGGGCGTCAGCGGCAAACCGTTCCCATGCGGCTGCGGCCGCGACTGGGGTTGCATCGAGGCTTACACGACCATTTCCGGATTGCCGCGATTGCTGGAAGAAAAGCTCTTGAAGTATCCCGACCATGAGCTGGCGAAATCGACAGCCACGCCGAAGGAGAAGGCGTTGTCGCTTCGCACCCGCGCCCAAAAGGGCGACGCGCTGGCGCTGGAAATTTTTGATTTTCAGGCGCGCGCGCTCGGCATTCATACCGCCAATCTCACGCTCGCGCTGGACGCGGGCATCGTGGTCATCGGCGGCGGCCTGATGGATCCGGAATGTACCACGCCGGAATTTCGGGAGCGGTATATCGGCATCGTCCAGGAAAGCGCGCGGAAATATTTCTTTCCTTCGCAACGCGGGATCAAATTTGTTCCGGCGGCGCTTGGCGATTTGTCGCAGGCGATTGGAGCGGCGCTGATGGGGCTTTATTCGCGGAAGGCACTTACGCAAAAAATATCAGACGTATAGGACCCATGGGACGGATGGGATACCTTATTGCGGAATGCGGACCCGCCTTCGCTATGATACGGCGCGGCAAGTGGAAGGATTTGATTTATGAGCCGCGACTTATCCAATTCTCATATTCCTGGATAATGTCTTTCTGTTTGTCCAATTGGAGGTATTTTTCGGTCTGCGCAAAATATTTGCGCGCTTCGCTTTTCCGGCCCAGCGCGGCGCTGCTGACGGCAAGGTAGCTTTTGCAATTCAGAATTGAGGCTTCGTAGAGATAGCGCTTATTACGAGGGCGTTTCTCGAAATTGGCCAGCGCTTCGCGCATATGTTTGTCCATAGCTGAAAAGTCCTTTTCGCGAAATGCGATGATGCCCCGCACAAGGGGCAGATGGCTGATTGCCGATTCCGAAAGCTGCATTTTTTCCGCCTGGTCCAGAAGCTGCCTGGCCTCCTGGGGACGATTGAACCGTTTGACAAGATACATACCCATGTCTATGAGAATGAGGGATTTATCCGTTGCCTGCTCAAGGGCGGTGCGATAGCTCTCCAGGGCTTGGTCGTATTGCCCGGCAATTGTGTAGATCCCGGCCAGGGTTGAGTAGTAGAGTCCCGGTGGTGTATTCGCCTTTTCCGCGGTGGTGCGGAAGCCGGCTATGGCCTCGTCGAGCCTGCCCAATCCGGCCAGGGCAAGGGCACGGTACCAGGCCATTGAGTAATCATTGATGCCAATATGGGTTGCCTGTTGGGACTTAACCAGCTTGTCGAGGCAGCTCAGGACTTCATTCCAGCGATGCCAAACCCTGGCTTTATGCATTTTGACATACAGGCGTTTGGTTTGCTGGAACCACCAACGCCGTACCGGATACCGGAACACTATGAATGCCAAACAAATCGCACATGTGACAATCCAGAGATCTTGACTCGGCGCTTGCCGGTTTACGATCAAAGTCAAAAGCCCCGCGATTACAAGAATTACAACTGCATCCTTGCTTATATTCTTAAGCCAATTGAGCCAAAAGCCCCGCCTGGTCCCCGGGTGATATTGCAATTTCTCTTTCGGTGTGAGCTTGCGACGGTTTCTGGAGATCAATGATTGTCGCTGGCGGATAAAGTCGGCAATGTCGGTTGTGTGCTGGCGCAATTCTGTCCAGCCGCGGGCTTCGAGGATTCTCCTGGCTTCTGCCGGCGTTTCTGCGGTGACTTCTTCAGCCTCATCCCGGCCTGACGGGGCTATGCCGCTCCAGAGAAAGTTAGGCATGGGTTTTCTGTGATTGTCGCGTCGCTGAAGGTTATTTCAAGCTCGTTCTTTTCGAACGCGGAATGGCCCGCGCGGCCGCCGGGTGAGGGCAGTGGCAGCGCCACAGGCCAATGGCCTACAGGAGGCCAAATTGACGAAGAGGATGACGATGAATATGATTCCCCCCCCCCATTACCCATTCCCTCACCTCACCCTGACCCTCTCCCCTCCCATCCGATGGGAGCGGAGAGGGAACAGCAACCTAACACTTTAGGTCATTCGGAAAATGATCGGCAGTTACCGGTTTTGGGGTTAGGAATCACGAATCAGTTAGAGCGCACTGACGTGACGCTGCTACGCAGGCAAAAATTTGGGGATGAGGATGACGATGAGAAATCACAGTGACTGCAGGCGTATTTCGAGGACGAGGACGAAGAAGAGATCGTCAGGGAGACTGCAGTCGATAAAAACAATTGGCGTTGGTGAGGGGCACGGACAAGGTGACCCATCCATTGCTGTTCACCGGGGTGTTGCTAACGGGTAACCATAATACGGGCGGCGCCAGGTTGGTGGCCGAATACAGCGCCAGGCTGGACGCCCATTGGGGCCAGGTCAAGGTGACCATGCCGGCGCCGCCGGACGTGATGCCGATGCCGGGCTGAACATAGCTGGCAGTAAAAACCGCATTGGTTGGCGGGACGAGAATCTCATGCGTCGCCGCGCCGCCGTCGGACCAAAGGACGAAAGAAAGATTCGTGCCGAAGTCAGATTGCGGCGATGGCGCGGAAATTTGCCGGCTCATGCCGACGACGGCGGTGAGGGATGCCGGGGTGCTCAAGGACTGGCCATCGAGCGAGAGAGGCAGTCCGGGAGGCACGGTGGCGAAGGCCAATTGGCTGGTCTGCGGCTGCACATCGCTCGAAACGCTTTGTTGATACCCGTTGGTGTCTGTCACCGTGAGGTAGATGCGGTAGAAGATGTTCGTGATGGTGGCAGCGTTGTTCGGGACAACATAAGCGCCGTTCATGATGCCCGCCAGCGGACCAAAGGCAGCATAGACGACACCATTGGAATAGAAATTGCCGGACCAGGAGAAGGCGTTGGTCGAGAGCGGCGCGCCGGTATAATCCATCGCCGCGCCGGCGAAAACGATTGGCGAACCGCCTGCGAAAAGCGATAAAGGGGCCGGCTTGAGGATGGCCGGCAGAGGCGCGAGCATTTGCGCGAACGGCACGGCCGTAGAATTGAGCCGCACATCGCTTAGCCGGCCGTTGAAATACGGGTCGGCGGGAAATTCACTTTTGCCCAGGTTCACATTGGTTGAGGCAAGGTCCGAGGGAAGCAGGTTGACGCTGTTGTTGACGGCGACAGCAACGCCGTTGAGATAAAGGATTCCCTCTTTTCCATTCATGACCACGGCAAACGGGACCCACTGATTGACGGGAAGGGCGAGGGGCGATTCGATGACCTGGTTATAGACGGGGAGATCGGGAGTGATCGCGCACTGCGGATAACCGGTGTTGTCCGCGGCGGTGAGATAGAAAAAGGAGGCGGTGTTCCGGCCGAAGTCAAAAATCCGCTGCCACGCATTGCCGCCTGACCACTTAACCCAACCGGAAACAGTCTCGGCGTTACCGGCGCCGGCGGGCAGGCTGACGTATTCCGAAGGAAGAGGCGAAAGGTTGAGGACATTGCCGCGCTGCGGATCGTTCACGATGGAAGCGCCATTCTTAAGGGCGCCATTGAAGTTGTTGCTCGCGTCCTGCGCGCCGCTGGTGAACGGATAAAATGAAGCCCAGGTTGCGGAGAGCGTCGTTGTAAGCGGGTACACGTTTACACTGTTGGTGGCGGCGCGGCCGGCCAGGTCCACGGCGGAAAGCTGGACCTGATAGAAACCATTTGTGGCCTGCGCGCCGCTTGCCGGAATGGTGAATGAACCGCTGGAACCATGGGCGGGTCCGTAGACGACATTCGTGACACCCGCACCCATGTAGGTGACGGTCCAGGTCAGGCTGCCGCCGGCAATCGACATGTCAGAGAAGTCATATGCGCTGCCGGCGAAATTGACGGTGGCCCCCGGCTGATAAGTGGCGCCTTGAGCGGGCTGCGAGATGGTGATTTGCGGGGAGACAATCTGATTGGAAGAGAGGGGCGCGGAAAAAATCCGAACGGAACTGAGCTCGCCATTGAAATATGGATCAGCGGGCCATTGGCTTTTACCGAGATAAAAATTGGCGGCGTTGAGATCGGTGGGCAGCAAATTGGCAAACAGATTGGTGCCGACCGGAATGCCATTGGTATAGAGAACAACCCCGCCGCCATTGAAGACGACGGCGACATGGGTCCAGACGTTGACCGGCAAGGCCGCCGGCGCGTCCACGATCTGTTCGCCGGGGCGGCTATCAATGCTGATATTAAACCGGAAATTCCCCGTATCGCTGTTGGAGGGAGTGAGGATGGTGTAGCGGTTGGTGTCGTTGCCGAAGTCATAGATTCGCTGCCACGCCGCGCCACCGTTCCATTTTACCCAGGCCATGAAGGTTTTCATTCCGGCCAGACCCGAAGGCAGGCTCACGAATTGATTGACGCCATTCAACGAGAGCACATTGCCGCGCTGCGCATCGGAGACAAAAGTCGCGCCACCCTCGAGCGCGCCATTGAAGTTGCCGTTGGCGTCATTGGCGTTGGAAGTCAGTGGATAATAAGCGGTCCAACTCGCAGGCGGATTGGCGGCGGTCAAAGTTGAAGAAACTGACGCGACATTGCCAGTGTTGTCCATGGCCGTGAGGGTGACAATGTAACTGCCAGCGCCAGTGTTCGTGGCCGGGACGGTGAAGATGCCGTTGGCGATACCGCTTACGGGGCCGAAGACGATGTTGGTATGGCCATACTGGGCGTAGCTGATTTGCCAGGTGAGATTGGACACGCCCAGGGGACGATTCATAAAATCCACGGCGGACCCGGCAAATTGAATCGGGGCGCCCGGCTGATATGTCGAGCCATCTGCCGGCTGCGCAATGGCCGGCAGCGGCGCGACGATTTCCTCAGGCGAGAGGGCACGGCCATAAGCGCGGAAGCAAGCGTATTTGCCGCTGAAATAAGGATCGGCGGTGAATTTGCTGCGGCCGAGGTGGTTGGTCTGCGGCGCGACATACAAAGGCAACAGGTTCATGCTGGAGTTGGTGACTACCGGCGTCCCGTTCACGTAGAGAACGCCCTGCGTACCGTCCAGTGTGACGGCGACATGGGTCCAGACATTGGTCGGAAGCGGCTGGTTCCATTGGATTGTCTGGAGATTGCCGCCGGGATTGATGTCGCAACGCAGGACATTGTCACTCGAAGCCGCAGTCATCATGACGGTGCGAGTGGTGTCAAATCCGAAGTCGAAAATCCGCTGCCACTCCGCGCCACCATTCCATTCAACGACCGCAGCGAAGGTTTCACCGTAGCCAACACCGGGGGGCAGCCAGACGTACTGATTGGCGCCGTTGAGATTGAGCACATGCCCGTATGTCGGGTCAGGGACGATGGAAGCGCCATTTTCCTGGAGCCCGGAATACTGGCCGTAATTGTCGCGCGCATCGCCTTGAAAATTATAGATTGCGCTCCAGTTGTTATTCACCATCGGCCAATCGTCGGCCGTCCAGGTCAAAGGCAGGAGGGCAAAATCGGGCGAGCCATATGCGCCATATCCCCGGTCGTAGGAATTGGCATCGTAATAATGATGAGTCAACGAAAGGACGCCGCCTTCATCGAGGATGCCGACCTGGCCGGGGCCGGTATATTTGCCATTGCCCCGCATGAACAGAGTGCCGCCGTTATTGACCATATCCACGCCGTTTTGATCGAGATATGGGCCGGTGATGCTCGTGCTGCGGCCGACACGGATGTTGTAGGTGCTATTTACCCCGGAACAGCAGGAACCCCAGTTGACGAAGAGATAATAGTAGCCGCCGCGGCGCCAAAGGTAGGAAGCCTCGATGGAGCTGTTATAGGCGAGGTGGTACGCGGGAGAACCGGGCGAAATCCGGAGGCCGTTAGTGGTATTCAATTGTATCAAATAGATGCCATTCCAGTATGAACCGAAACTCATCCATAAATTACCTGAATTGTCCCGGCAAAGACTCGGGTCGATGGTGTTGTAAAGAGAGCCGTTGGTGGAAGTAATGACCGGACCCTGGTCGGTCCACTGGTAGCCCGGGCTGGATGGATCCAGAGTCGGGTTGGTCGCAAGACCGATGGCGGAAACCTGGCTGCCGAAAGTGGAAACGGCGTAGTACAGATGATACGTACCGTTAAAATAAAGGACGTCCGGCGCCCAGAACAAACCGGTGAACCCCGGCACGGCATTGGTGGTCCACGCCGGCGCATTGGTAAACACCGGCGGCCCCGGTGTCCAAAAAACTTTGTCCGCGGAAGATTTGCTCAAAATGCCCTGCCCGGTCCAGAACTGGTAATATCGGCCGTTGCACAGAGTGAGAGTGGAGGGATCGTGGGCGCTCAAATATCCGCGCAAGGGAGGCAACGACGGCGGGTTTTGGGCAACCGCCATAACGATGACGCTAAAAAGAAAAAGGCTATGAATGGCAATACGGATAATAGAGGAATATCGCATATTGGTGATGAGCGCAATAGCCGGCGCAGGCCCCGAGCATACAACTGACATTCGCGAAATTAAAACATGAATCCGGGGTGTCCTCCTGAAGGCAGTGACACATTGGTCATTTCCCGGAAATTCCGCCAATCGACGTGACCGTCGAGGAACATAATATTGCCGCCGGCGTAGTGGGTATAATCGAAACCGGTATTTTCGCCGCCAGCCCCGGTTTGGTCGCCGAAGGCAAACGTGCGAGTCCAGACAACATTGGTAGGGCTGTAGGACGCCCAGAATTCGATACTGACACTCGTATTGGTGCTGATAAGGCCCGCCGGGAACAATCCAAAACTTTCAGTGCCGTCCAGGTCGAGCTCTGAACCGTCGAGGCAGGCGGAGTTGGCGTTGCCAGCGGTGGCATTGTTAAGCGTGCCGCCGGCCTACAGAAAGCGTGAATTTGAAGACGAGGGTGACGATGAGCATGAGGAGGATTCCTCTTTGCCCTTGAAAGAGGCACTGTAAACCGTAAAACTATTTAAATGTCTTTGATTGCAGAAATTGAGCCGTTGAAGCAGTCAGCGTTGGCGGAGTTTAAGAATGCGGCCGACCTGGCCGCCTTGGAACAGACCAAAGGATCATGGGTCGGGCCCAATGGCAAGTTTACGGCGTTGATGAAACAAATGGGTTCGCTGCCGAAGGACGAAAAACCGGCGGCGGGCAAGGCGATCAACGCGGCGAAGACCGAACTCGAAACTGCACTGGCCGCCCGGCGCGAGGAACTGGCGCTGGCCGCGGCCCTGCCCAAAGAGCCGGTGGATTTCACGCTGCCCGGACGCCGCCGCGCCGTCGGCAAATTGCATCCGCTCACACAGGTCACGGATGACATCGTTCGCGCTTTTCGCAAAATTGGTTTCGTAGTGGCCGATGGACCGGAGATCGAGGATGAATACCATTGTTTTGACGCCCTCAACACGCCGGCCGACCATCCGGCGCGCGATGCGCAGGACACTTTTTATATGCAGCCGGATGCGAAAAATTCGAAGTGGCTGCTGCGCACGCACACGAGTTCGGTGCAAATCCGGGTGATGAAATCGCAGCCGCCGCCGGTGCGCATCATTGTGCCCGGGCGGGTGTATCGCCGCGATAACGCGGATGCCACGCACAATCCGACGTTTCATCAAATCGAAGGGCTTTATGTGGACAAGGGAGTGACCGTGGGCGACCTCAAGGGCACGGTGGAATTTGTCTTCAAGCAATTGCTTGGCGCGGAGACGAAGATCCGGTTTCGTCCGCACTATTTCAGTTACACGGAACCGAGCTTCGAAATTGATTTCAGCAATGCGCTCGTGAAAAAGCTGGGCAAGGAGTGGCTGGAAATCGCCGGGTGCGGCATGGTGCATCCGCAGGTGTTTGAAAATGTCGGTTATGACGCGAATGTCTGGAGCGGGTGGGCGTTTGGGTTTGGGATCGAACGCATCGCGATGCTTCGGTATGGGATTAATGATAT
The DNA here is from genome assembly GCA_035933915.1 of Verrucomicrobiia bacterium. GTDB lineage: Bacteria > Verrucomicrobiota > Verrucomicrobiia > Limisphaerales > UBA11358 > UBA11358. The sequence continues at coordinate 2,153 of DASYYL010000165.1, read as the reverse complement.
TCGGCTTTTCTACGAGAATGACGCGAGGTTTCTAAGGCAGTTTTGAAGACGTTGAAACGTTCAAAAGTTGAAACGTTGAAACGGCGCTGGAAGATGATGGTATTGGCGAACGCTGGCAATGACCTCTACAAGGTTCGGAAGGCAGGGTTTGTTTTTTCAAGAATTTCAGCTAACCTAATCTGGTGACATTAGGGAAATCGGTCATCATTTTTTTATTGCTGTTCTCCGTCGCGGCCTCGACAGTCCGAGCGCTGCCTCAAAGGCTCATTATCGGCATGGATGGGATTTCGTACCGGGACGTGAAAGCGCTGCAGGAGGGTGTCGTCTATACGAACTTTTGGGGCGTCGTACGGCGCCATGGATTCGGCCTGGATGAGGGGTATTTTCCGGTCAGCCGCATGGTTTCAACGTTTCCCTCGACCAGCGACGTGGCCTGGACGGATATTTTCGGGAACCGTCCCCTGCCCGGCTATCAACGCACGTACTACAGCACGGCGGCGAATTCAGAAATTGCGGTGAACGGCCTGACCTCAACGATGGAACATGAACGGCAAATGCAGTGGCAGTCGGAAAGCGATATGGTGCGTTCCATGGGTTACATCTATTCCGTGCATGTCTATGAGTATGAAGTGCGCGACATGGTGAATAATTTTTGGAAAGCAACCGGCGCCAACTTTTACGCGTATGTCCGTTCCTCCGACGACGCGCAGCACATGGACCGGGACGTCTTTACCCTGCTGTGCTATATGGACCAAAAGCTGCAGGAACTGCGGGCGCGTTACCGGGCCGTTGAGGGCCATGATTTGCAAATTCTGATTATCTCCGACCACGGCCACAACCACGCCGGACGCGGCGAACGTGTTCAGGTGCGGCCATTTTTGGAACAAGCGGGTTATCGCGTGTCTTTGTCCATACAACAGTCAAACGATGTTGTTTTGCCGACATCCGGAATCGAAGATTGGATCGAGATTCACAATGCGCCATCTGAAACGGAAAGGCTGGCTGAGGAACTCGCGCATTTAAAGGGCGCAGACGTGATCACGGCGCGCCTTGAGCCTGATCGCTTTCTCGTCCTGAATTCGCAGAATGAGCGCGCGGTCATTGACTGGGACCCAACGAACACCGCGTTCCGCTATTCAACCGTGAACGGAGACCCGCTGCGGTACGGTCCGGTGGCGCAGACGCTGGGCCGCGAAGGCAAATTGGACGCGCGCGGATTTGGGACGGCGGACAACTGGATGAAGGCGACGATGACCAATCATTATCCTTTGGCGTTGCAACGGATTGTCCGCGGGCTGACCCGGGTCACACTGAATCCGGCGACCATTCTGGTGAGCCTGGATAATCATTATGTCCACGCCGCCGCGCTCATCAATGCCGGGAGCAAACTGGAGTCAACGGGAAGCACTCACGGCGCGCTGGATGATATCAATTCGCTGGGAATTGTCCTGAGCAATTTTACTCCCACGCACGACACGTCATCTGATCGCGTGGCCGGATATTTTGGCAATTTTCCCGGGTTACGCGACTATCGGGCCGAAGAAAACGGAGCCGAATGGGTGAACAAACCCGAGCAATCCAGGGCGCGAATCAAGCGCGACGCTTTTGATTGGAATTATAAATCGCTGCCGGGCAATCAAGTTTTCCTCCGGGTTTGGTCTCCAGATTTGGCCCTTGCCGGGGATGATAGCCTGCATGCGTCCATCGAAAAACTTTCCGGTGCGTCAGCCGATACCGGTCCGGATCCGGTCAGCTTGCAGCCGTCCGTTTTGCATGAGCAGGGCTATAATGTCAGACCAGCGATTTCATTTTCGGGAAAATCTTCCTTCGAGCGGATTTACCCATGCCCGACGAACCTGTCCCTGGAAGCGTTTTCGGTATATCAGATTTCCGGATGGGTCGAGAATGGAGGCAGGAATGCGGCCCGTTTTGAATTTAGTTTCAATACGGATAAAGATGGGCAACCGGTGGCGTACTGAGGCCCGGGAACCGGCTAAAGCCGGGACACCGAGCTAGTGTAGTGTTACAATAATAACTATACAATTGGCTGGGGTATGGTATCCTCGCAGGCATGTGGCGACCAACCGAGCCTTTGGCCATGACCGACGAACAACGACAGACCTTGCAAGCCTGGGTGGATGCGAAGACGACCG
>DASYYL010000148.1:0-1640 GCA_035933915.1 Verrucomicrobiia bacterium | reverse complement strand
GAGCTTGCACCCCCAGTCAGGGTGAATCCTGCAAGCACAGCCCCATTGGTCAACCACGCGCACCGGACCAGTGAGCCTCCATTCGCACCCACGATCGTGGTCACCCAGGGGCCGTTGACGCTTTCCACCGTGATTGCATTGGTTACTGCAATACGATTGAGGCCGCCGACCAACGCGCCGCTATAGTTATAAACACCGTTTGTCACCAGCACCGTATCGCCGTCTACCGTCATGGTAATGGCATCCTGGATGTTGGTCGCCGCCGTCAGCCAACTGGTGTACGGCGAAACCGGGGCGGGATTGGCGGCATTGACGTAATATATTGCCGCTTCAACGGCGCCCTGATGAAAAAGCGCGGACAGGACGGTGAGGGTAAAAGCCGTTACAGTTAAGGTACGCAACGACCGCGGAAGACGCCCTTGACGCTGCGGTGAGTTGCCATTGGAGTTCACGGGGACCTTCATAGCCATACCGGTAAAGTGATACTGAATGTTTTATTCGGGCGGAAGAAGTTTAACCATTGCAATTCGAATTGTCAAGCACTCTGCGAAGTTGCGGGTTTTATGGGCCACATTTGAACGCTGTTACTGATTTTGGCCCTGGCAGGAGATCGCAATCTATCAGGATGGCATCATCGCGCATGTCGCGCTCAGGAACGGCCGTATTACTGCCAGGAACTTGCACGGCCTGGAAAAGAGAACTGTCCCCCCGCCAAGCAGCAATGCCTTTCGCCGTTTCCGGCGCAGGCGCCATTTTTATAGGATCGCTCTTATGACGGCGATGACGATACCGGCTGCAGCGAGGATGACAGAAAGGACGCTCGTCACCCCGCCACGGATGCTCGGAGCCAAAGAAAGAATGAAACCGAACACGCCGAAAATGATGGCGAGAATGGCGAGCGCGAATCCGGCGCCTGGCCTGACGAAGAAGGTGGCGATGGCGGCGGCGATGGCGATGAGCGAGGGAATACTGAAGTGGGGCTTATTCTGTGTAACGGTTGTTTGCATATATCTGACCTTTTAGCGATGGGCCCTGGTGCGTCTTGCTATCAGCGCGGCGACGGCCAGACCGAGGGCAAGAAGTGCCCACGGATTGGAGAGAAGAAAGTGTCCTCGTCGGTGAACGATGCGGTCTTTTATTTCGTCCAGGGCGTTTACCTGCTGCACTGGCAATGGGAAGGTGTGTTCTTCCATAGGCGTTGAGGCTTGTTTCATAGCATTCCGGAGACCGAAAAGAGGCAATCCAACATATGGCGGAAATTTATCGTTAAAAGCAAGAATCTATAAATTTACAATTGTTTGCATGTGATTCGCCGGCAGAGCATGCCGGCAACTTTGCAAGATTTGGTATTTGGAGCACTGCACTTTGCCAAGCCGCCCTTCCGCGTTCGCTCCAATCGCGCCGCCTCCGGGCAGCCTCCCGCGCGCACCGGCGCCAAACGCTGCGCCGGACAGGGAAAGCTGCCAGGTTGTCCTCTCTCAGGGTCGGGGCTCTGTTCCCTGGAAAAATGAACGTTCAAAAAGGTTGGAGGCCTTCATTTGGAGAACAGGACGCAGCAAATCCGATTTGCGCCAACGCGCGGCTTCGCAATTAGCGACTGAAGACCGTCGCATTAACTTTTATTCGTCTCAACGCCCATG
>DASYYL010000138.1:0-2673 GCA_035933915.1 Verrucomicrobiia bacterium | reverse complement strand
CAGTGAAATTGCCCGCATGTTGGTGGAGGCGTTCCAGAAGAAACCGGCCAGCGTGGTGTCCGGCGACGGACTCACCCAGCGCGAATCCGAAATCCTGGTTCTGCTCTCCGAAGGTTTGAGCAACAAGGAGATCGCCGATCGTGTCAAAATCAGTTACGACACCGTGCGGGCGCACCTGCGGCACATTTACGAAAAACTTCACGTCCGGGGGCGTACCGAGGCGGTGAGAAAATATTTGAAGTCCTCAACCTCCGTGACGTCCCAACTGGGTGGGGAAGAGCGCTGACCGGTCTGACATTATGTATATGAGCCGTACGGACTTGTAATGCCCGGTCCAGCCCACCTCCCTGTGCATAGTCCAATTGAGCAATAGCGGCAGGCGTTGGCGTTTGATAACTTTAATGCGTTCCATGAAGATCCGTACCAACCAGTTCAGCCAGACAACCAATCCGAATAAACTATGAGAAGTCATTTTATCCTTCCCCGGCGCGTCACAACGGCATGTGCCGTTGCGGGCGCCACAGCCGTATTGAACGGCAACTGTTCTGCCGGAACTTTTGTCGCCGCCGACTATGCCACCAATCCCGCCTACGCCAGCGGTTGGTCAGCCGGGCAGAACGGTGGATACGGATTCGGACCTTGGAGTTTTGATGGCACTGCAGGTACGAACGGGCCCAACCCGGGCGTTCAACAAGCGATCAGCAGTGGGTCGGCGATTGGGACGGCTTGGACTTTATTCAACCTTACGGCATCGCCGCCTCCGGCAGGTCCAGGCATGAGCGAGGCCGGGCGGGCCATTACCGCAAACGGCGGCTTGCAGCCCGGCCAGACCCTCGAAGTGATTATACAGAACCCAACCGCCTACCATTTTTATCGCGGATGGGACTTCCTCTACTACAATGGTACGAACAACGAACCTGCCGGCGTTGATGTGCACGCAATCAGGACGCTTGTCTTTGATTATTATACCACAGACTGGAACATCGTTGATGACAATGGCTCCACGCTGACGCCTCTCGCTGCAGGCACCACTGCTACCGCAGGCATGAAGTACGATTTTACCCTGACTTCGACGAACACCTATGTGGCCACCCTGACGCCGTTGAGCAATCCGGCAGCAGCTTACTCGCAAACCGGACCGCTCGTCGCCACCAATTTGCCCATCAATTACGTCAATTTCCGGTTGTGGTTTGGCCCAAGCACCGGGCCAACTGATTTCGCTGACAATTTGGAAATCAGCAGCATGACCATCGTGGGGCTGGCGTTGAACATCCAGTTGGCGGGGACGAATTCGGTCTTGTCGTGGCCGAATGTGGCTGGTTTTACTTTGGCGTCCAGTCCAGTTCTCGGCACGGGGGCGAACTGGAGCACAAACCTGCCCTCGCCCGTCGTTGTCAATCGCCAAAACGTCGTGACCAATCCCATCGCCGGGACCCAGCAGTATTTCCGGCTCCAGCAATAAATCATTTATGCTGACAAATTCACCCGACTGTAACCGTGAAGCCGGCTTCGAGCGGATCAAATCCCCGTCCGCCCTGCGCCCCGGATTCACTTTGATTGAACTCCTGGTGGTGATTGCCATCATTGCCATTCTGGCCGCCATGTTGTTGCCCGCGCTGAACGCGGCCAAAGTCAGGGCGCAGGCCATCGGGTGCATGAGCAATTCCCGGCAACTGATGCTGGGTTGGATTCAATACGCCGGCGACAACAACGACCATCTCGTAAATAATTACGGTCAGCCGTTTCCGTCGATTGAGCAAGCGAACAAGACTTACCGCAGTTGGGTAAATAACGTTATGGGTTGGGGCGTAAACGACCCTTCGGGTCGCAATCGGGTCGATGCGACAGACGGCATCACCAAGGCGCCTTTTTTTCAATACGTCAATAATCTCAAGGTTTACAAATGCCCGGCCGACAATTATGTCAAATCAACGCAAAGGGCGGCCGGCATTACAGCCCGCCCGCGCTCCTACTCGATGAACGGATTCTTCGGCGCCTATGCACCTCCAGAAAGTCTCCCTCCGGGAACCGTCATCTCTGCCAACAATAACTACCCTGCGTTTCGCCAATATATGACCCAGAGCAGTATTTTGCATCCGTCAAAAGTCTTTGTATTGTTGGATGAACACCCGGACAGCATCAACGACGGCTTTTTCCAAACCGATCCTCATACAGATGTTTCGCAGTGGAGCCCGGAGCAGTGGGCTGATTTGCCGGCGTCATATCACGGCGGCGCCTGTGGTTTTTCATTTGCGGATGGACACTCTGAGGTCCACATGTGGAAAAGCAAAGTATGCACCATTGTGCCGGTCTTATACCAAACCTGGCAGTCAGGGCGGGCGGTTTCATTCACTGCCGATGCGTCGGGCGTGCAGGATGCCGCGTGGCTCGCGAACGTCACCGGTGGTGTACTGCTCCAGTAACTTCCTTCGTCGCTCGCCATTTGTCATCTGTTCATCAGTGGCCTCCAGGAGGTGTCGAGCCGATGAGCGACTGTATTTATTGGGGCCACTGTTCGCGGAAGTTCTGGAGCGGTTCAACAAATCTCGTAGCCGCCGAGGTGACGAGGCGAATTCATTATTTGGCCGGTAACTCAGGTCTGCCTCCTCACATCGGCGGCCACAGTTTTATAGAAAATGCACTAACCCGTATTACCGTAAGTAAAACCAGCCC
>DASYYL010000097.1:0-3409 GCA_035933915.1 Verrucomicrobiia bacterium | reverse complement strand
GGATTAGGCTTTCCATGTGTTCTAAATCCACGCGCCCTTTTTCGTTCAATGAGACGAGCAATGCCACCTTCGGCGAATTGACGGATGTAACGGGCTTTTGCTTCTGAATAGTCCTCTCTCGGAAAATTGCCGTCTTGGTTGCCTTCTTTTTCTCTGAATCGTAGTTTTCGAGTGAAAACAGCAATGGCAAATCCGGGTCGCTCTCAAACGCATTGGCGTTCACGCGGTCTGAAAGCGGGCCAAATTGTGAAATAAAGCGGTCGTAAGCCTGGTTGAGCAAGGCCCGCGCCAGTTGAATTTCGTCTTCCGGCGCGTCTTCCAGTTGGGTTCGGAGACATTCCCGCACAGCGTCACGGACGCGGATCATTCCGCGAATGCGGAGCTTGGTCTGAATCGGCAAATGTGGCAGCGGAACCAATTTGTCGCCATGACGGATGGCGATTTCGTCATCGTGAATGGTATAGCCATTGGGTTTGACGTGGCCGAGGGCGGGAATGGTTTGCTGTGTGGTGATTTCTAACGGTTGGTCAATGGCCTCATAAATGTTCTCCGGCAGACGCCTAATTGCCTCGGCCAGCGCCGTTTTGATTTCCTTCCCGTTGGCCTCAAGCGTCGGCTCGTTTCGAGCATACATGCGCCCGGCCAGGCTCATTTCGCCAAGCATCATGTGAGTATTGTTGAAATAATACTCGTTGATGGGAATGACCACCCCTTTAGTGCTGGTGTAAGGGACCACCTTGTCCCATCTAACTTTTTTAGCGGCTTCACGCAGTCGTCGCTTTTTCAGAATCAAAAAGTCTGTGGTGACTTGGGTATTGGCGTTCTGTTTGAAAGCCGTATTCGGGAGTCGGATTGCGCCAACCAGGTCGGCGCGTTCGTTCAGATATTTTCGCAAGGTCGAACTGTTCTTGTCCATTGTCCCCATTGACGTGATGAACATGACAATGCCGCCGGGTCGGACTTTTTCGAGTGATGCCGCGAAGAAATAATCGTGGATTAAGAAGCCGTGTTTGATGAATTTCGCGTCATATGGCTTGTAATCTCCAAATGGGATATTGGAAACAGCAACATCGAAGAATTCGTCCGTCAGTTTGGCGCTTTCAAAAGCCTCGTTTCGGATGTCGGCATCTGGATAAAGAATTTTGGCGATTTGCGCCGAAATGGGATCAATCTCGATGCCGGTGATGATGGAACGGGACTGAATCGTTTCTGGCATATAGCCGATAAAATGGCCGATACCGCAAGCGGGTTCCAGGATGCGCCCGCCCTTGAAGCCAAGCCGCTCCAAGGCGGAATACATTCCGCCGATGACTTCGCCAGAGGTGTAATGGGCATTGAGTGTGGATGCCCGTGCCAATTTAAACTCGTTTTTGGAAAGGAGGGCGGCCAGTTCCTTGGCCTCATTCTGCCAGTCGCTTGCGGGATTAAAGACCTGCGGCAATCCGCCCCAACCGACATAGCGCACCAATGACGATTTTTCCTCATCGGTGGCGTTCCGCTTTTCCGATTCAAGCTGCCGCAAAAGCCGGATGGCCTCGATATTGTTCCAACATTTTTTGCGAAGAGAGCCTTTGCCAACCTCGTCCTTTTCCCCGATTCGATAATTGGCACGGTTTTGCGGTTCTAAGCGGCCTGTTCTTCCGGCGGCAGGAGGATGTATTCTTCCCGGACCATTTCCCAAGCCCGGTCGTGGGCCTGCTGTGCCGTCAATCCCTGCTTCATAAACTTCATCGTGAGGTCGTACATTTCGTTCTTGGTGCTGCGTTCGGCTTCCAGAAGCATTTCTTCGAGAATCCCCTTGGCTTCCATCTCCGCGACCATTTTCGGGCGAAATTCGCGCCAATGTTTCTCCGCCATCATTCCGTATTGTGTCAGTGTGGTTTCCATAGTATGAAAACAGGTTTAGCTGTCCATCGTCGTTTCGTGACCTTGGCCGTTTTATTGCCATAAGACTCTACCGCACGTCTGGTTAGATTTCCAATCTTCCAAAAATGATGTGGCCGCGAGGCACGAGCGGCGACATCCCTGGAGAACTTGGCTGGCCGAAAAGTCTTCGCGGTTTGCGTCGCGAGCCTTCAAGGGGGTTGGGGAAGAAGGCATCGGCGCACAAAGCCGCGAAGTCTTTGAGGCCGCTGTGGTTAGTTAGCAACTGCCACGCCTCGCCTTTGCTGCCTTGACTGCGAAAGAACATAATTCCTGGCCATGTTGACCCGAGCGTGTTCCCGCTCGCTTTCGGGAAAGTGTTTAAGGACGGCTTCGCAATCTTTATTGAATGCCTCGTCGTTCTCAACCTTGCGAAGCAATCCTTGATTGAGTTTTTGACGCTGATCCTGGCTGCGGATTTTCGCCAAAACAAGGGCGCGTTCCAGCCGTTCGCGGGGCATGGACTTGATGAAAGCCCATTTTTTTGGGAACTGCTTTTTATAAGCGTCAATTTGAGCGTTGATACGGGGATTTTCCCGAAGCTCAAATTCCGTATGATCGTCGCCATTCGGCGGTGATTGCTGGGCCGCAGCATTGCCGGCGGCGGCGTCTGGACGTTTGATTGGCATATTTTCCTTTCCACTCATGGTATCACCATTGGTTTGTATTTATGTTTTCATTGATGCCGAATGAATCGGCTTGTTTGTTCCGCAACTGGTCTTCGAGAGCATCCAGCCGTTTTTCGGTCATGGACAATTCCTGCTGTAATTCGTGGTTTTGTTCATCCACCTGTTGAATGACCTGAACTGCCCTGGCCATTTGCGAAAGGGACTGGTTGAATTCTCCATTGCGTTCCAGCAACGCCTCGGTTGCCATCTTTTGCTTGTTCACTTCGGCGATAATTTCAGCGTTGACGGGCGCGTTGTATTTGGCCGAATCAATTAACGCCACAGGCGGGCCAAACGAAGTGTCAGCTAATGCGTCTGGATGCAGGTTCCATCTGGCGGTTGTTTCGACGCGATAAATCGTATGCGCTTCGTGCATGATTAAACCATTGTTGGGGTCAATGTAGCGCCCAACGGGATAGGCTTTGACGGTTTCCGCGTAGCGAACGGATTCTGCCTGTTCGGGCGATAATGCTGTGCTTGGTTGCGGCGACATTTGGAAAACGCGCGGCGAACTGCACCCGATTAAAATGATAATGGGGATGAGAAAATAGGCTTTCATGGCGGGGTCGTTACTATGGGTGATGTGGTTGAAATGATTGGGATATGCGGAGCCTGAGGTTGTGGCAACGGATCATTGATGCCGTTTGAATCGGAACGTGACTCGCCAATGGCGGCGTCGCTTCGGTCAATCGTTTGGGTGACATAAAGATAAAACTCTTTTCCAGCGGGAACGCGGACATAAAAACCATCGCGCTGGATCGAGTCGAAAATCTGGTTGGCGTAAGCGCCCAAAACGCCCTGTGCTCCCGCAAGGGCCG
>DASYYL010000060.1:0-38761 GCA_035933915.1 Verrucomicrobiia bacterium | reverse complement strand
ATCAGTTGCAAACGGCCGGCTCGTTGACCTACGGCGGCACACTCATTGTCACAAATCTCGGGGGAACAATCGTTTCTGGTGACAGTTTCAAATTGTTCAACGCAGGCAGTTGTTCCGGCGGTTTTGCGTCACTGATTTTGCCGCCGCTATCCGGTTGGGGATGGAACACTAACGGACTCGCCAACGGCATCCTCACAGTCGGGCCAACCACGCCGCAAATCACGAGCGACATCCCGTCGCAGTTGACACTGGCAATCGGCCAAACTTATACCTATGCCATCGGCATGAATGCAACTCCTCCGTTCGGTTATCAATGGTTCAACGGAGCGGCCGCTCTGCCGGGGCAGACCAATTCCAGCCTCACGCTCACAGCCCAAAATCCGGGCGTTTATACATTTGATGTGGTAATGACCAACGCTTACGGAACCGTGACCAGTTCTGTTTCGACGCTCACGGTTCTTGCGCAGCCATCCACGGCATCCGCAACGGCGATCCGCAATTTGAATCCCGCTGGCTACTGGCCTTTGCAGGAAACCAACAACCCGGCGCCAGTCATGATTGAGACCAACCTCGGCACGCTCGGTTCCCTTGGCAACGCGTATTATCCAAGTACAAATTCGCCTTACATCACTCTGGGCGTGCCTGGTGCGCTGGCCGGCGATAGCGATTCCGCAGCGGCTTTCAATTCCGCTGGCCAAACCTGGTCCTTCGTTCCTCGGTCCATTCCGGCCTTGACGATTGCGCCGCCATTCACACTGGAAGCGTGGTTCATGCCGCAAACGAGCGTCTATGGAGTCATCCTCGGTGAAGGCGGCGGGGCTAGTTTAAACGGCGGTCCAACCTACGGCGGGTTCCAGTTCGGCTGGGCTGGCGGCAACCAAACCCGCTTCGAACTGCAACTGTATCACTACGGAATCAATGCCTTCGCAGCAATCGACACTCCTTCGGGCTACACGGTTGGCAACTGGTATCATTACGTTGCAACCTACGACACGGCGTCCAATGCCACGATCTACATCAATGGCATCAACGCCGCCTCCGGCAAGCTGGCTTACGTTCCGGACACGTGGTCTCCTCTGACCATCGGCAACGGCAAATGGAATGGCGCCACCGCCGCTCGCGGCGTGAGCGGAACGATTGACGAACTGGCTGTCTACACGAATGTGCTTGGCGCGACGGACATCGCCACGCATTATGCGGCGGGAACCAACTCCAACCCCACCGCTACCTACAAACAGATAGTACTGAACGATCATCCCTTGCTCTATTATAGAATGGACAATCCCATTTACGTTCCGCCCGATGCCACGGCTTCGTCCATGGCGGTTAACTACGGTTCGACGACCGTTGAAGGCGCGTACTTGCCAGGCACCGTGCCGGGTGGAGTATCCGGACCAACTGCGTCAGGCCTGGGCCCGGCGCCGGTTGGCTCTTCCATCAACGGTATCTTTTCGTGCGTTGACGCCGGTTACGACCCGGCCTTTAATCCAACCGGCAACCAGCCGTTTTCAGTAATAATTTGGTTCAAAGGCAACCCGGCTGACCGCAGGATGCAGACGCTTTTGGGCCGTGGAAGCAATTCATGGTGGCTGGCCGTGAACGGCACAAACGGTGACTTAGTCTGGAACTCAGGCGCCGGCTCAGTCGTTTCAACCACAGTCTACAACGACGGCACCTGGCACGATGCCGCCGGAGTGTTTGACGGCGCAAATAATTATTTGTATGTGGACGGCGTCCTTGCCAATTCAGGCACAGCCTCAGGCGCCATCACGGGCAACACGAACGATCTTTTCCTCGGCGGCGATCCCGATTTCACCATTGTGGGAGCCAACGAACGCTATTTCGCCGGGGCCATCGCCCAGGCCGCTTTCTTTACCAACGCACTGACGGCGGCACAGGTTCAGTCAACGTATGTTGCGGCCACAGCTCCAGCGCCGCCCGCATTTGGTGAATTAAGCCAAAGCAACAATCGATTGGAATTAAATTGGACCTACGGCACTCTCCAAACGGCCACGAACGTAACTGGACCTTACCTCGAAATGACGGGCGAAGGCCCGCCCTTAACGTTGCCAACGACAAATTCGCAGCAGTATTTCCGGCTGAGGTCGTATTGAACTTGCATCCTCAAAGCAATTTTATCCCTGAAAAAAGAGAGCCTACTATATACGGCCGTCCTCAACGGCAGACTTAAAATCTTCAATGACCAGCCTTAGATAGGACACCCGTTTTGTAAAGCAGTTTCCGTGTTTAATTCAAGAAGTGTTCCCCCAGCCGGATCCACAAAGGAATCGTGAGAATACCCAGCAGCGAAGTGCCCAGCACGATCTGGACAGCGACCCCGGCGTCTCCGCCATAATGCCTGGCGAGCACGATCGGAAACGTGGCAGACGGCATCGCCCCTTGCAGAATTAGCACGCGTTTCAAATCCGGTGAACATGGAATAAATTTAGCCGCCAATAAAAATAAGACCGGCATGACACCTAGCCGGACCAGCGCAGACGCCAGCACAACACGCCTGGCTCGCCCACCGCGCGCCTCTTCAAAATGGTCTGCCACAATCGCGCCAATCAAACTGAGTGCCATTGGAATCGCGCTTTGTCCAAACCAATGGATGGCTGTCAGGACAATGTTACCAACGACCAGGACCGCCGCGGGCGGATGAATCCATACTCCCAAAAAATTCAGGATGAGGGCCAATACCAGGGCAATCAGCGGCGCGTTCACTATCTTTTTCCAACCGCCGGCCACGCCGTGCCCGCTCAACACGGCGACCCCCATCGTCCACATGGCCATATCCGTTCCCACGTTGTGGACAAATAAAACGCCCATCGTACCGGCGCCAAACAAAGATAAGCACAAGGGAATCGTCAGGTAGGAATAGTTTTGCAGTCCCGCCACGAGCACAAAAGTCCTCTGCTCCGGTTTTGTCTCCAAACCCGCGAGTCCGGTGAAACACCGGGCGACGCCCATGCCAACGGCCACCATGCCAAAGCCCAGCAACGGCGGCAGCAGCAGGTTTTCCGGACGGCGCAGCGCCGTGTTGCCGAGCACCGAATCGAAAATCAGCGACGGAAGAAGCAGATTGATAGTAAGCCGCATCAGGCTTTGGTCCGCATCCGCCGTCAGCCATCCGCGGCGCCGCAGCCAAAAGCCAATGCCCATAATCCCAAAGACAGGCAAAACCGCCGCGATAACTGTGATAAATTCGTTCATTACAGCGTTGAAGCGTGGAAGCGTGGAAGCATTGAAGCGGATGGGTTTGTGAAGAACTTGTCCCGGCAGGGACAACCGGAAATAGCCCGGCGTTTCAACGCCGGGTCGTGACGCGAATAATCCACAAGTCCCGTGGGGACGGCTGAAATATGGGAAGGATTTAATGGGATCACGGGCTCTTTCACATCTAAATTTACCGTTTCTGAAAATAAACATGCGCAACTTTGCCGGCCAATTGGCCGGCAAATCTGCCTTCATCCGTATTGGACAAAACAATGACGGTAAGATGATCGTCGGGATACAACTCGTTCGCAGCCGAAAATCCGCTGGTGATGCCAGTATGGCCGATATTTTTATGGCCGTCCAATGTCTGCAGGAACCAGCCGAAACCGTACGTGCGCGAGCCATCGCGTGAAACGGGCACGACGTGGCCGTCGTTCAGACGCGCGGGCGTCCACCAGAGTTGCTTTGATGATGCGCTAAGCAAACCGCCATTCATCAGCGCTTCATCCCATTTCGCCAAATCAGAGACGGTGGAAACGATGGAGCCAGCCGAAAAGAGGTCGGTCAGGTCATAATCGCGGTTGGAATACCTGCCATGTTCGAATACGTAGCCGGCTGCACGATGCGGAATCAGTTGAATCGGGTCGCGCATGGCGGTGTTCGTCATTCCGAGCGGCGTGAAAATATACTCTTTCAGAAATGACAAATAATCTTCGCCGCTGACGTTTTCGACGATATAACCGAGAAGGTTGAAGCCGGCGTTGCAATAGACCCATTTTTCGCCGGGCTGAAAGTCCAGCGGATGCCGCGCCAATCGACTGATAAATTGGGCCTGGGTGAGATGCTGCCGCAGTTCGAATCCGTCCATGTCGTCGTAACTATGAATACCGGACGTGTGAGAGAGGAGATGCCGGATTTTGATGTTTGCCCAGGCCGGCGGAGTGTTCGTGAGATATTTGCTGATGTTGTCATCCACGGACAGCTTTCCTTGATCGGCCAGCAACAAAATGCTGGCGGCGGCGAATTGTTTGGAGATGGAACCGATTTCAAATATTGTGTCGGCCTCGACCGGCGCATTCCACTCGAGATTGGCACATCCGCCGTAAAACGTTTTGGCGATCTGTCCATCCTTCGAAACCAAACAAGCCACGCCGGGAACGTGGTGTGCGCGCATCTGGCTTTTGATCAAGTCATCTACTTCGTCCGCGCGCGCGCTCCAAACCAAAAGAAAAACAAAAAGTCCGGTTACTATGCCGGCTCTGCAAAGTTGCATCCGGCAAAATTAGGGATCGGGCGGGGTGTTCTCCAGTGAAAAAAAGCCATGTCAACAACAAGAAGCCTTCAAGAATTCAAGCCAGCCAAATTCAAAAAGGCCATTTATTTCCCGATGTGGGCGCGGTCACATGCTTGGCTAACCAGCCGCAATCGTCCTTTGATCCGGGATACAACCCTTCGTTTACGTGGACGCCGGTAAAACCCGGAAGTTGGCCGGGGTCACGCCAGCGATGAATTTCGCAGTGACCGTCGGCAAACCCAAAGCTGCACCCCAGGTCGTGAAATTTAGCGGGATAATCCACCCAATAAAATTCCCCGCCAGCAGGATTTTTCGGCATATGAAACGCAAAATCGGGATTGTTCTTGCTGTCGGGGTCCTCTTCGGTGAACACAAACAAGTCTGACGGGCCGGGAGCAATAAGGTCACCGTCTTTAATATAATTACGGTATATTTCCAGCCCGCCGCCCAGCGGCGATTGACATCCCACCACAATGGCCCACTGGCCCTGCGGACTCCCCCCCCCACCCGGGTTGGGAGGACCATTGCGGCTGAAATCCGAACCGGCGCCAACAGTTTGGCTCATGTCATAAGTGAGCACTCGCGGCACTCCGCTCAACCCCTTGGTCATACTGGGGTCCGCCGGACACCTGTACACCTTCGGGTTGGTGACATAGACCGCCAATTGGCTATGTTTGGAGTCCACCAGCAGCGCGGCATTGGTGTCATCGGTATCTGTGCCGGTGTATGCGTCGTCATCGTTGCACACCCAATCCAGGTTATCTATAAGGGCCTGGGACGTGGTCGTGGGATTGATGGGGAAATAGCCCGTGTTTTCGGTGCTATACTCCTTCCAGCCGATCAGGATTTGGCGCACATTATTCATGCACTGTATCCCCTGGGCTTTCTTTTGGGCGGCGGAAAGCACCGGCAACATGATCGCCGCCAGAATAGCAATGATGGCGATAACCACCAGCAGTTCGATGAGCGTGAAGGCGCCCTTCCGCGCCTTCATGCCGGCCGTCAGTCCACGATAGATCAGGCATCCCCTCCCTGACAAATCCGCCCTGTGGCCGTCTTTGGTCGTGGATGAAGTCATTTTAAACACCCATTTTCTCATCTAAATATATATACATTTACCTCGCGTCCGCTGCAACTATGGTTTCTTCACCATTTTTGCAATTTACGGATACACGAGCCGATAGAATACGCAACCGTTGGCCAAATTGATCGGAATGATCACCTTATTTGTGCCGGTCGAGCCGCTGACATTTGCCCAATTGGTACTAATACCCACCGACGCGCTGTTAGTCTGCGCCTGAAGTTGCCAACCGATATGATTCAAGGGCCAGCTTAGCGTCACCATGCTATTGGTAGTCAAGACGGCAACATTTACAGGCGAAGTGGACGGTACGACCGTCAAGGAGGCAATACCGCTATCCGACGTGCCGGCAGAGTTGCCTACGGCAACAAAGTAAAAGCCCGCGGCGCCGGACGCCATATTGGTAATGGTCAACTGGGCGGTCGTTGCGTTAGTGACCCAAGTGCCATTGGCCTGCAACCCATTCGCCAAGGCCGTCGCTCCGCTGTAGCTCGAACTGCTGTTGTAGTACCACTGATACGTCAGGGGCTGGACAAAGCTGCTAGCACCGACGGTAAAGGTACCCGTCGAGCCAAGGGCGACTGTGGCATTTTGCGGTTGCGAGACAACATACGGCGCAACTAAAGCCCCATTTGTCGCGGCATAATACAAAGCGGCAATCTGCGCGGCCGACAGGTTGTAATTGAATAGGGCCAATTCATTCATTTGGCCACGCAGGATACGGCCCGTGCCGCCGTTCGGGTCGGAGCCGATTTCGTTGCCGCGGAAGAATGATTCATCCTGGCTGGCAAAGTTATTCGTGGCAATTCCGACAAGGCCATTGGTGCCATAGACATAGAACACGGCGTTCAACGGGGTGGTCTCGAGCACTGCCATGCCCCATGTGCCAGTCCGGATGCCAAACGGATCGCCGTAATTGTATGCGGCGCTGGACCCGCTCCAGTTATAGTCAACGCTGTTTGTGACGAGAGTGGTTCCGGCCAACTGAAAACCAGACGAATTGGCCGAGCTGCGGTTCTCGAAGAGGCCGGAGGGATTCGGCTCCAAAGCGGTCGGCAACACCCAGCAAATCATCGTCGTTGTATTTGTGTACAAATTAATTCCCATATTCGTGACTGTGCCCTGGGCCATGGTGCTGGGGCTGGGATCCATCGCCACTCCCAATTCATCGGAGGCACCCAGAATGGGAACGCCTGGCAAACCATTGGTCGTCTGACTTCCGTAAACGCCATTGGCGCCGCCGGCGTAGTCCAGCGCGATTGCGCTTCCGTGAGCGTCGTTCAAGCGCCAGTAGTCAACCGGATTATCGCTCATGATGAGTTGCGAGAATGAGCCGGCTGGATCCGGATCGGCCACGATTTGGGCTGTCCACACCATGCTGGTGACCGAGCCGGCGCTATCGGATGCGATGCAATAATTGGTCAGGAAACCGGGCTGCACATTGGGCAGTGTCAAGAGGGCATTGGTTCCGGAGCCAACTGCCACGCCGTTGGTGTACCACTGATACGATTGAGGCGGACTGGATAGCGTGACTGAGAAAGTCGGGCTGGCGCCCGCGTAAAGGGTGGACATGTTAGTGTTCGACAACGGCAATTGATAATTGATTGCCAGCGGCAGTTGCGCGGCGGCCGGGAAGGCCGTGTAATACAACGCCTGCACTTGCGCGGCTGTGAGCGCGCTGGGGAACAACGCAACGTTGCATAACTGGCCGTCGAATTGCCGTCCCTGGCCGGCTGGGTTGTTTGTGTAATCCGGCGCCGCGCCCATGAGCAAGTCATAAAGCGAGCCGTTAATATTATTGGTGGTATTCACGCTGGAGATGACACTGATCTGTCCATCAACGTAGAGAAGGACACTGGACGGTAAATTTGGAACGGTAGCCGGCTGAAACACACCGACAGCCTGATGCCAGTTGCCATCGTTGCAATTCAATGTTGCCGCAGAGGGATAGATTTCTGAGGTCGGCGTTCCCGCGCCCGCGCCCATGGCAAATTGGAGGCCGCCCGGGGTGCCGTTCGCGTTGTTACCGCTTATGGCAAACCGCCACGAACCATCCCCGCGGCCGAGGATGCATTGATAACGATTGTCGGAGGGGTTGCAGCGGAACGTGACCGCAACGCTGAACGGTTGTGAGACGTTGGTGAGGTTATAGGCCGGCGAATACGGGACGTCACCGAAGCTGCTGACTCCGCTCATGGCGGGAACAGTTGGGGGCGTTCCAGCCCACGGCACGCCATTGTGACTGGGGCCGGGTGTGACTCCGACCGCGGTGCCGGGAGTATAGACGCCGCTCAAGGCAGCGCTGCCATAGCCGTATAACACCGGCAAGGAGCTATAGGCCGGATAGCCCGCATAAGCCGGTGAATCCATCCGCAGGAAGACCGGCGGGTTGAGGCTCGTCACGGTCTGGAAGTAACTGACGGCCGGACTCGGATTCGTGCCGACCATGTAATTGTTCAATATCGTCGCCGCCGACAGCGCGACATTCGTATAAATCGCCACGTCAGCCACCGCCGTCTGCGGGAGGCTGCGGGTGTATCCACGGCCGCTGCCAACCGCGAACGGTGTCCAGTAATCGGGGGAATATTTGCCGACACCGGCGCCGGTGGCGCACAAAACGCCATTCGTGAATATATTGAAATTGGTGTTGGCATCGCACGTCACAACGCAGTGCGTCCATACGTTGGTTGCGAGGTTTTGCGGCGTAATTATGATGTTGTTGAGGGCCGAGCTATTGTCGTAGCCATACACAGTCAACTCGTTCGCTCCGTTGCCTCCCCAATCAAGCCGGATGCCGCAAACGTTGCCACCGCCGCCGCCTATGCCGCCGGCGTTAATGCCCTCGTAACCGTTTTGGCTCCAAATGTCTCCATAAGCCGTATTTTGGGTAAAGTAACACCAACATTCCACCGTAAATGGCGGGTTCAAAACCGTGGCCCGGCTGGCCGGATTAACAAGCATGGCATTCGTGATGCTGCCCCCGCCGCTAGCCGTGATGCTGTAGAAGACACTGTTATTGTCGCCACCGATTGGGCATGGGTAATTATGCTGGAACCCGCTGAAAGGCTGCCTCCAATCCGTATAATACCCGTTGGCCTGCGCGCCCAGGGTGCCGTAGTTGGTTTCGATGTCGCCGGGCGCGAACGGCTCTATTTCGTTCAAGGGCCAATATCCGATTGGATTGAGGCTCATGATGGCCGTTGCGAGGGCATTGGTTGGCGCGGCGTTGACGCCGAAGGTGGAAGTCACGCTGGTGGCGGAGCCAAAGCCGTTGGTGACAATGACGTAGAAGGTGTTAGTGCCACCGCTGCTGGTGGAAGGCGTGTAGGTCGCGTTAGTGGCGTTGGGGATGCCTGTGCCGTTTTCATACCATTGATATCCGAGAGGCGGCTCGCCGACGACGCCGAAGTAATAAGTGTAGTTATATCCCTGGCCCACGTTGATCGATGGCGGCAGGTTTGTAGTGATTGACGGGGCAAGAGTCACGGTGAGGGCCACAAAGACATTGGTCGTACCGTAGGCATTGGTCACTGTCAATTCCAAAGTCTGACCATTCCAACTGGACGGAACGGCATTGTTGGTATAGCCTGCGTCAAGCGACGTTCCATTGGCTGTGCCTGTGCCGGACGCCAGGAATGTTGAAGTGCTCTGATTGACCCATTGATAGCCTAGAACGGGACCACCAAACGCCATTGCCGGGAGCACGAGGGCACCGCCTGAAACGGCAGTAATACTAGCCGGGGGCGCCGGGTTTATGTAGGGTGAAATCTGGCCGCCTTCAAGGTATTGGTTGAGCACCTGACTTGGGCTCAATGCATAGTTGAACGCTGCCACGTCATCGATGTTGCCCTCAAATTGCAAATTAAAGTTGCCGACCACAGCTCCCATCCTCGAACCGATGCTCATTAAACTCAGCGCGCCCGCAACCGGATTGGTGGCCGACAAAATTCCGCTTCCAGAGGGGCAGGAAGCCGACCCGACACTTTGGCCATTAATATAAAGTGTGATCGTTTGGTTGCTAATTTCATCCACGACGGCCGCCAAATGATACCAGGTGCCATAGGAAGGTTGATTGGTGCTGGACACGGTATGAACCGTGCCGGAAGCATCCCGGATAAAAAAGCGAAAGTCGTGTGTCGGATCGTTGGCGCCGCAGTCCAAATTGAACTGCTCGCCGCCGCCGCCCCAGCCCAACGTTACAATACCGGCGTCATAAGTTTGCGAATAGCCGTTGACCCAAGCCTCAATCGTAAAGGCCTTGCTGGTGCCGGATGGCGAGGCGAAGTTAATTCCAGCGATTGAGCCGGCCTCGCTGTCGCCAAGATCGCCGTTTTCTTCAACCAAACCAAACTGGGCGGAAGCATCCGAGGGATCGGCGATGGGGTTGTAACCGGGCCAGCCGAGGGACAGGTTGGTATAGACGCCGTTGTTGCCGCCGACGTAATCGAAGGCGATGGCGTTATCGTCGGGCCCAACTTCTCCACCGCAGCAATCAGGCTCGTTCAGGCGCCAATAGCCGATGGGATTGAGAGCCAGCACCGACTGCGGATATAGCGCCAATCCACCGGATGAATTGGTCGGGTCCGGAAGGACTGTCGCCGACCACGCGTTCGTCGCCGAACCGTCAGCATTGGTGATAATGCAAACAAAATTAGTCGCGCTGCCGACCTGGATGTTGCTGACCGAATAATTGGCGTTGGTCGCTTTGGCCACAGCGACTCCATTTGTGTACCACTGATAGGAAAGCGGAGCATAACCCAACACCTGAACTGAGAAATTGGGATTGGCGCCGGCGTATAGTGTCATGATGTTCGCATTTGCGAGGTTTGTATAGGTCTGAGGCAGCGCGGTGAGGATCACCGGACTGGAATAGACGATGATAGTGGAAACGGGGCTGAAGGCCCCGATTGATGCCTGGGTGTTCGTCGCGAGAATTGAATAGTTTCCGGCGTTGGCGGAAGACAAATTGTTCAAAGTCAATGTGATGTTGGTCTGGCCGGGCAAAGCCACGCCGTTTTGATACCATTGAACGGTCACGGGCGGCGGCCCATTCACATAACCGGTGAGAGTGACGCTGGCACCGGCTGCCTGGACCGCGCGCGAGGGCGAACTGAGCGCAAAGATTTGGTTCGAAACCACCAGATTGCCCATGTTGCACACACTATAAATCTGGCTGCCATAATGCCCGTTGTTGGGCGGATTTGGCCAGGTGCCGCCGGACCCGCCACCCCATACCGCATTGTTCACACTACCGCCGGGGGTGATGAACGTGTCCCACCCCGATGGCACATAAGTATCGCCCCACGGGTCCTGATCCAGGAAACCTTCCCCGGAAACGACATAAGTTGTGTTATTGCTTAACAAGAGCGGCGGGTTCAGTGGCGCCCACAAATATCCGTCAACGGCGTTGGTAGCGGGGGTTCCGTTGGTTATGATCACGTCTCCCAGCAAAATGAGGCCGGGGTATGAAAAGATTTCGACGTGATGACTCGCTTGCAGAGCACTAATACCGTTTAACGGCAGGCCCACGGCGCAGTATCCCAGGTGCGTGATCAGCACCGGATTGTTCCCAATCAAGATGTCTCCTCCCGAACTGCCGTTGCCAGTGTTTCCATATGTGCCGTTGGGCCCGCTGCCAGTATAAAATATATTGGTCCCTGGCGGCGGATGCAGAATGTGCTGTGGATAGGCAAAATTGGGCAACACAGTCAACGTGGCAGACGCGCCGGCGGCATAAGAGATGGAGTTGACGGTGTTGGAAACTACGACGGTATAAACATCTCCATTATTCGCCGTTTGCGCGATCACCGAACACGTGTTGGTAAAGGCATCGCCATCGCTATCCACAGTGGCCGTAACGGGAACGTTGTTGCTGAACCATTGAACGTAAATCGGCGGAGCTCCGGTAACCACGACGGAGAAATTGGTCGAATAATAGTTGAACGCAGTCGTGTTCGCGGGCGGCGTTTGAATATTCGCCGGATTGCTTGCCACTGTGAGGAACACGTTTGCGCTTTGTTCGCCTCCCAAGGCATTGCTGGCGGTCAGGAAATAAACGCCGCTATTGGCCGACGTGGCGTTGGCGAATGTCAGTACCGGGCTGGTTTGGCCTGCCACGGGGGTGGGAGGCGAGCCGGCCTGCCACCACTGATAATTGATGGGCGGCTGGCCGCTGGCAAAACCTACGACAGACTGAGGGCCAAGGCCCACGACGATATTTGTGGATTCTACACCCACCCGCGCCTGGTCAATGGGCAGGTTTGCCATGCCCTCAACACAATAGGTCGAATTGGAGCTGCTTACATTCCAAAGGCCGTAACCGGGCAATGGCCATGAACCGTTCCCGGGCCCAAAAACCGCTTCCGGCGCCAGCAGCGGGTTGTTGGTGTTCTGGCCCAGAAAAAAAGAATTAAATGTCGCATAGAAAGCGTCACCCCACAAGTCACCGTCTCCACTGAATTGCTGGGCCGCCACGACATATTCCGTGTTGGACATCAAGAGCAACGGGGGATCCAAGGGCATCCAGACAAATTGGTTCGTGTAATAGTCCGCAGCGGCGCCCGCCGGGACATGCACCTCCGCCACAAGCTGGGGCACCGAACCGGCCAAAAAGACGCCCACATAGTGGTTTGCGATTAAACCGGCCGTGCTTTGCACCTGCGCCAAAGAAACGGCATTTGAGCAGTAATAACCCAGGTGCGACACCACAACATTTGTCGGCCCGACGGTAAACAAACATCCCTCGGCGCCGCTGTAATTGTCACGAAATGTCGAGATCGTGGGCGTGTCGTAGAGTGTCTCGACGTTTTGCGCCAAGGCGGCACTGATTGAGAACAAAATAAACATTCCTGCGCCGATAAGACGCAGATGATTTAGAATTTTTTTCATAGGTTGTTTGGGTGTTTACGGGCGGGTTTTCAAAATATTCTCATTCAGATCAACATTGATTAAGTCAATAAGCTAGCTCGGTGCGCCGTTTTAATTCGCTGCTAATCGCAACTGTGAGAGTCACGCTCTTTTCCCCTTTTCCGACGTCACGGGAATGCTATGTTCAAACATTAACACAGAAAGATACGGCACAAACCCACACAATTGTTTCATTTGATTTCAAGCAGCGTATCATAAAGGAATCGAACCTGAATACTAGCCATCTGGACAGGTTCTCACTCCATTCGCAGTATCCCACGTTGTAACGCCGCAGCCACGGCTTCCGTACGATCGGCTACACCCAATTTCTGAAGAATGTTTTGGACGTGAAATTTTACAGTGAACCGCGTACATCCAACCAAATCCCCAATTTCCTTGTTGTTTAAGCCCTTGGCAACGTATTGCAATACTTCCAGTTCCCTCTGGGTCAATTCCGATCCCGGCGCGTGTTCCGCCAGCCGCCGTTCGGCTTCGGCGGATAGATAACGCCCGCCCGCGTAAACCGTCTTGATGGCATGCACCAATTCATCACCGCGCACTCGTTTGAGCACGTACCCTTTGGCCCCGGTCTTCAATCCGCGATAAACGTCGTCATCGCCATCGTACGTAGTCAGCATGATAATTTTTGCGTCCGGAAATTCCCGCAAGATAGCAGACGTGGTTTCCACACCGCCCATGCCGGGCATTCGCAAGTCCATCAGGGTAATGTCGGGAACGCACTTACGGAATAAATCAAGGCCGCCGAGACCGTCCTCTGCCTCGCCGGCGACGGACAAGTCCGGTTCCAGCGACAGAATCGCCTTTAAACCGATGCGAACCATGTCATGGTCATCAATCAGCAATATGCGAATGACGTTTTTCTTCATTGATCGCCGTTATTATTAAATTCCATCCAGGCTGGAAGCCGGCTGTAACCTTTCAAATTTTCCGGCAACGGGAACTTCCACCGTGATTGTTGTCCCGTGGCCGGCCTTGCTTTCCACTTCAATTGTTCCGCCAAGCGCCTTTGCCCGCTCACGCATTCCGGCCAGGCCAAAATGCCCGGGCTCTGAGACTGGCCGTTTCAAAGTATCAAAACCGCGTCCATCATCGCGCACGGTTAACGCGACGGAGCCGGAATCAAAGGCAAGTTGCACGCCAACGTGGCGAGGTTGTCCGTGCTTAATTGCATTGGTCACCGCCTCCTGCCCAATGCGGAGCAAATGATTTTCCACGCCGTCTGGCAGGCGCCGTTTCGCGCCCAGGATTTCCACCGTCACACGAACGTTCGTGCCGTGCGATAGATATTTTCCGATGGCGTCCAGGGCGCTTGGCAAATCGTTATTATCCAGCATTTGCGACCGCAAATCCCAAACTGAACGTCGCACTTCGTCCTGGCTTTGATCCACCATTTGCCTGGCCAGTTCAAGGTGCTCAATCACGGCCTTTGGCGTTGAGAGAAACGCCTTCAGTCCGGCTTCCAGTTGCAGACCGATTCCGATCAATGCCTGTTCCAGGGAATCATGCAGTTCTCCCGCCAGGCGATTACGCTCCCGATTGACTGCCGCAAATTGCGCTTCCGCCTGTTGCCGCGCCCTTAGATGTTCATTGATCCTTTGCCGCGACCGGCCGACCACAATTCCCAGGACGGCCGCGAAACAAATTGTGACTATAGCCAATAAACCCAGCGCGTGAGGCAAGTTCCACCATACCGGGGGGCGAAGCACTGCAACGTCTTCGGGCGATTGGCAAAGCAATTGAAATGTTTGCTGCCAGTTGTCCAATTGAATTTCGCAAATGCCTCGCACCCGCAAAAGGCTGTCCCTGGCAAGCAATTCAAGTTTTCGTGTCTGTTCATTATCCGGCAAACGAACGTTGAACACAAAATTGCTTTGCTGCAGCACCAAAATCTCCTCCCCGCCGTATCGAAAAGTATTCAGGAGCAAAGCATCCATCTGCACAAAATCGTCATTATGGTTGCCGTTCGACGCCTCCTCGACAGATACCGGCGTTGGCGCCGGCGGCAAACCGTGTCCCGTTTTGTAAAAAACTGCGTCCTTGAGGATCGGCGTGTACTGGCCATGTGCCGGGAAACCCACAACCTCCACCTGGTCACCAGGCCCTAGGGACATGGCTTGTTCCGTGAACACGCGAAGGGCTTGTGTTTGATCCTTGATGAAAAACTGCCCGGAGCGTCCGAGTAAAACCGTCCCAGCCACCTTAACGCGGTGTCCCAACCGGCGCGTCGGCGAGAATTGCAACAGACTGTTAATTGGGACGGTCGGAGCTTGAAATGAATTCGCCGGCTGAGGAACTTCAACTTTCAATTCCGACAATGAAGGTGTTAGGATCACCACATCAAATAACTGATGCCGGGTTGTGAACATGGGAACCAGCACGCCGCTCACCCGCACCTCCGCGTCTGGCAGCGAATCCGCGTCCACCCCCGCAAAGTTCATAACCCGCACCATCAGATCGTCCCCGCCTACAGACAAATGGATGACAAGATACGCATTACTAAAATCGGTCCACACCGGTCCGATGACAGCCGAGTGGACAATGCCTTGAATTTCTACCCATTGACCATCCTCAAAACCCGATGCCAAATCCCCGTACGAAACCGGTTTCGGCGGAGGGATTGTTCCCTGGCCGAGGACTTCCAAGTCACTCAATGTCATGCAGGGCGCATACTCGCCGGGGGAAGATACGCCGTCCACGTGGACGAGCAGTCCGGGGCGCAAAGATTTTGAATGATTCGTTGCGTCGGCCAAATATTTGAGCCAACCGCCCACATAAATTCCGCCGCTATTGTCATGGATGATCAAATCACCACGCACAGGATCCGCATACAGCACTACACCGTTCAATTTCACTGGATAGCGTCGCCCCGCTTCTTGCGTCGAAAGCGAGTGCACCTGCGCTGCATTGGTCAGGCAGAACGTATTTTCTTCCGAAGCAAGCGACGAGAAAGCTACTAACGGACAACGAAGAACCAGTAACAAGGCGGCGCAGAAACACAATCGCTTCGACTTGACTGCGGGGAAGGTCACTCCTCCAACCTAAGCCTGCCGGGATCATCAATCAAGAATAATGGCACCCCGGACACAAACCGCTGAAATCTTCACGCCTTCACAGCGAATTTAAACGGCGGCGGAGGCCACCGACGGTAGGTCACAGGATCGACGGTCCAAATGCTTTGTTCCATTATGGTTAAATCCAGTTTTCCCCACTGGAACATTGGCCCAAACGATGCTACTATCTGCCTCATTTATGCTCTCGGTTGAATCGTTGAAACGCTGGGGAGCCTGGATTCTCCCGTGTATTCTATTTGCATGCGCAAGCCTCCACGCGCAAAACCTGAATACGACCGGATTTACGCTTCTTCAGGCAGTCACCACCAATTTAAATGGCGCGGGCGTCCGGGTCGGACAAGCTGAAGCAATTAACAACGGAGGCACCAATGATTGGGAAGTCAATCCGGCGGCCATTCCTCAGCCGGCCAGTTTGTTCACCTGGTACAACAACGGCACTTCGAGCATCATATACACTAATTTGCTCGGAACCGAGTCCGGCCACGCAGATTATGTGGGCGTTCTTTTTTACGGCTCTTCCGGCATGGCAACCAACGTCACTCATGTTGATAACTTTGAAGCGGACGACTATTTCAACAATTATGTCATTCCCATTTTGGATTTTTCGCCGGGCACTACCGATGCGGTCGTAAACCAAAGCTACACCTTCGGCTCTCAGGATGCCACGAACCAGGAGGAACTCGACTCCTACTTTGATAATTTCCAGACCAAATTTAAAACCTTCTTCATTTCCGCCGCGTGTAACTTTTCCATTAATCCTTCAGTCTGCGCGCCCGGCACGTCCTACGACTGCATCAGCGTCGGCGCCTACGGGGGGGATTCAAGCATCGGCCCCACCATTGATAATGGCCGTTGCAAACCGGACATCGTCGCTCCGGCACCCGAGACCAGTTTTGCGACGCCTCAAGTCGCGGGCGCAACGGCAGTAATGATTCAGGCCGGGCGACGCGGTGACGGCGGCTCCAACACCAATGCGGCTTCCGACTTTCGTACCGTCAAGGCACTGCTGCTCAACGGCGCGGTCAAACCGGCCCAATGGATGAATATTCCACCTTCGCCACTCGATTATACCAACGGCGCGGGCGTCCTGAACGTGTTCAATTCTTACAAGCAACTGGCGGCGGGCAAATATGCATGGAATTTTTCTACTAACGTTCCCATTGGCGCCGCACACCTGCCGGCCGTCATGTCTTCATCGATTCCGGCTTTGAATGGTTGGGATTTTAATACCAACAACAGCAGTTCAACGAAGGATGGAGTGAACCATTATTTCTTTAATGTGACGAACGGCATTAGTGGGTCCGGTTTTACGCTGACAGCCACGCTCGTTTGGAACCGGCATCAGACCAATTCGGCCATCAATAATCTTGAACTTTTCCTGTATAACGCCGCCAACAGCAATCTCGTGGCGGCCAGCACCAGCGTGGTGGATAACGTGCAACACATTTATGTCCGGCAACTGCCGCAGGGCCGCTACGATTTGCAGGTTTGGAAGGCCGGCGGGAGCGTCGTCAGCACCAATGAATCCTATGCGCTGGCATGGGAAATCGTCTCGGAATTCTTGAAAGTGAAGGAGTCCGGGACCAATTTGCTCTTGAGCTGGCCTGTTTATCCGGACCGATACATGGTCGCCTCTGCGTCAACACTTACGCCGCCAATCGTTTGGAGCACAAACGGCATTCCTGGACCCGTCATCATGAACGGCCAGAATGTCGTCACGATCCCGCAAAATAACAGCCTTCAACTCTTCCGGCTGCAAACGCCAAACTTCTAATTGGATAATTGGATTTATGGATGGGTGGATAATGGGCCAAAACCACCGCTTGCTCACGCGCGCGGCTCCGTTAATCCAATCCGACTGTTGCCATCCAGCAATTGGGACCAAATTTGGATTTGAATTTTTCCGCAACGACCTCTGCCGCCGCGAGGTTTTCGCAAATGGCGAACGTCGTCGAACCGCTTCCGGACATCAGGGCGACAGCGCCGTTCGCGGCCAAAAATTCCTTAAACAACATCAAAACGGGAAATTTCTCGAACGCGGGCGCTTCAAGCGAATTGTAAAAATCACCGGCTGCCGCGATCAAATCTTTCGTCTGCAACAGGGACATTAGTTTTTGAGCGCGGCCTTTTTGGCCGTTGAGGGCACCGGGGAATCGCGCCAGGTTTTGATAAGCCCAGGGCGTGGAAATGCCGAAGCCTGGATGGATCAAGAGGATAGCCTTGTTTGCGAGCGCGGGAAAATTTTCCAGCGACTGAACTTTTTCTCCCCGCCCAACAGCCAGCGCTGGTCGATGCTGCAAAAAAAACGGAATGTCTGAACCAAGCCCGGCGGCAATTTCAGAAAGCTTTTCCAGAGCAAGCGGTTCTCCAAACAATTCATTAAGAGCCAGCAAGGCAGTTGCCGCGTTGCCGCTACCGCCGCCGAGCCCGGCGGCCAGGGGAATCTTCTTTTCCAGACGAATGCGCACTCCGCTGGAAATTCCAGCGGCGAAAAAGAACTTTTCCGCCGCGCGGTACACGAGATTGTTCCCGTCCACCGGCAGGCTTTTGTCGTTGCACGAAAGGGTGATCCCGGTTTCGGCCCGCTCGAATGTCAAGTCATCGCAAAGATTGACCGGCTGCATCACGGTTTCCAAATCATGAAAACCGTCCGCCCGGCGGCCCAGGATATTGAGCAATAAATTAACTTTGCAGGGGGATTTTTTTAGCATCATTTTCCGTTAGTGACACGCCGAAGACTAACTGGAATTTCGGGACAATTGAAGCCAAAACCCATCTATGACCAACATCCAGAGATATTCCAGGATTTAAACACCCAGCTTCGCGGCCTTGGTATTTGAATATTCTTTGGGGTCTGGACGTTGAAATTTGAAGGTTTTCTTCGCCTGCCCTCGACAATTCTCAATTCCCGAATAAATTGTGCTGGTGAAACTGCCGCCTCTCATCCTGGCGTCAGCCTCGCCGCGGCGCGCGGAACTGCTCCGCCAATTGAAACTGGAGTTTGAGGTCGTTCCGAGCGATGCGAACGAGGTCTTTGACGAACATTTGTCGCCACTGGAATTGTGCCAACTCAACGCGCATCGCAAGGCCCGTGCCGTGGCCAAAAAAATTCCCGATGCGCTTGTGCTGGGCGCCGATACCCTGGTCTTTTTGGACCATAAAATTTTCGGCAAACCCGCCGACAAGACCCAGGCCCGGACTATGCTCCTGCAATTGCAGGGCCGGACGCACCAGGTCGTTACCGGTGTCAGCCTCATCCATCTTCGCACGCATAGCGAAAAAATCTTCGCCATCAGCACGGACGTGCTTTTTCGCCCGCTCACCCCGGAACAGGTGGATGATTACCTCGCGAAGATCAACCCTCTCGACAAAGCCGGAGCCTACGCCATCCAGGAAAACGGCGAGCTGGTGGTTTCAGAAATTTCCGGCTCGTTCAGTAACGTGGTCGGCTTACCGATTGAAAAGGTTGAAAGCGAGTTGGAAGCGTGGAGTGAAAAATAGGCGTCCAAAGCCTCGTTTCCGAAAAGAGTGCACCGGCTTCATGCGGAACGAGACGGATGCCTAACTCGCAGAACTATTGACTGCCAAGTTTCAAAAAATTCTTCAAGATTTGCCGGCCATTTTCGGTGAGGATGCTTTCGGGATGGAACTGGACGCCCCAGATGGGCAGGGCTTTGTGCCGCACGCCCATGATTTCGCCTTCGTCGCTTTCAGCGGTGATTTCGAGGCAATCGGGCATGGAATCGCGCTGGATGACGAGCGAATGATAGCGCGTGGCCATAAACGGGTTGGCCATGCCCGCAAACAAGTCCTTGCCGTTATGTTTAATCGGCGACGTCTTACCATGCATCATGCGATAGTTGACGGCCACGTTCGCCCCAAACACATGACCAATACACTGATGGCCCAGGCAAACACCAAAGACCGGCACGCCTTCGGCGGAAAAGGCGCGAATGACTTCGTTTGAGAGGCCGGATTCGCGCGGCGAGCATGGCCCGGGCGAAACAAGAATACGTTCCGGCTCGAGCGCGCGAATTTCATCGATTGAGATTTCGTCGTTACGTTTTACGACCATTTCCGCCCCCAACTCCCCCAAATACTGTACGAGGTTGTACGTAAACGAATCGTAGTTGTCTAAAACGAGAATCATCTCACTTTCTTGGCAACGCGGCTTTGCCGGTGCGGGTTAATTCGGTGACGCCGAAGGTGTGCATAAGTTCGAGAAATTTTTCCACTTTGCTTTCGTTGCCAGTCACTTCGATAGTCAGCGATTTGGGCTGCACATCCACGATTTTGGCGCGGAAGATGTCCGTGATTTGCATCACTTCGGCACGGGTCCTCGAGTCCACAGCGACTTTGACCAGGACGAGTTCGCGGTCCACGTATTCGCCGTCGCGGAAATCCTGGACTTTAATGACGTCCGGCAGTTTATTGAGTTGTTTGACAATTTGTTCGAGGGTTGATTCGTCGCCATGTGTAACGACGGTCATGCGTGAAAGCTTTGGATCGTGCGTGGGGCCGACGTTTAGAGTGTCGATGTTGTAACCGCGTCCGCTGAATAGGCCGGCAACGCGCGTGAGCACGCCAAACTTGTTCTCAACCAGCACTGAAATGGTATGTCGCATAGGAACATGCAGATTAATAGCCGCCATTGAGACGGTCAATTTGAATTGCGGGTTAGAAGAATGGGTTGTGTTCGCGCTCCTCGGCCACGGTCGTCATTGGGCCGTGGCCGGGACAGAGGAGCGTTTCGGGCGGAAGAGATAAAATCTGCTCGCGCACTTTTTGCCGGGCAATGTCCCATGATTGATTGCCGCGGCCCATCGAGCCCGCAAAAATCGTGTCGCCCACAATCGCCACATGCGGGGCATCCTCCTGCCAATTTCCGACGATATAAGTGACGCCGTCCTCAGCATGGCCGGGGGTTTCGCGATGGGTGATGCGCAGGCCCCCGAGGTGGATGATTTCGCTGGGCTTATTGCGCTGGTCCACCGGCGCGCTTTTGGAGCCGGAATGCAGTCTGGCTTTGGGCCAGGCTTCGCGGTATTTGGGCAGCGCTTCAACATGGTCCCAATGTGAATGGGTAATAAAAATATGCCGAAGAGTCAGTCTGTTTTCTTTGATGCAATCCAACACGGGGCGGGCATCGAGGCCGGAATCGAATAGCGCGGCGTCGCGCGTGACTTCATCCCAAACCAGGTAGCAGTTGACCGTTGTGCCATCTTCCTCAGTCGTAAATGCGCGCAATTCGCGCCAAAGGCTCAGGTCTTTTTCAGACGGCAGCCAGCCATTGGCGATGGTTTCAAGCTTGTGATAATTCAGGCCAGTGGCTTTTGCGAGCGCGGCAAAATTTATCGCGCGACCGCCGGGATTGCTTTCTTCCAGCGCCGAGAGTTCGTTTTCAGAAATGCCCGCCGCCTTTGCCGCCGCGGCGGCCGAGACATTCGTCATGTCGCGGGACTTGCGGATGATGTCGCCCAAATGGTCCTCAAGAGTCATGGCAGAGAAGCTAGTGCGGCGACAAAGAAATTTCAATACCGGCATTGAACCTCGAATATCGAATACCGAAATTTGGATGGCAAGCCGTACCGGCTTTCGTGGCGCGGGCCTGGCGGCGCGGGAGCGCCGCCCTACCACGTTCAATAAAAAATTTATGACGTTGTGTCTCTTTTGTTGTAGCTTGGTTTTCATGGCCACTCGCAAAAGCGCGCGCATCACGACGATGATTGAATCGCATCGCGGCCAGGGAGTGGACCCGCACTATGCGGGCTACTTCCATTGCTTCAACCGCCAGCTTTTTTACGAGGCACACGATGTTTTGGAGAATCTCTGGCTGGCGGACAAGCACGGCGTGAATGGCGCTTTTTACAAAGGACTCATCCAACTGGCGGGTGCCTTTGTGCACTTGCAGAAAAATCGTCTACGTCCGGCCGCTGCCCTGTTCAAGCTCGCCAGGACCAATCTCGAGAAATATCCAGACCTTCACGACCGGCTGAATTTAATAGCCGTCCACGCCGTGATCGGGTATTGGCTGGCCGAATTGGAATTGAAAAACTTTGAAGTCAATCCGTTAAACGACAAAAACGCGCCGAGACTGGCGCTCGAGGCATGAAGAGGCGCATGGTCATTGCGGGAGGCAGCGGATTCATCGGCTCCGCGCTCGCGGCGGATTGGCTGGCTCTGGGCGGCGAAGCCATCGTGCTCACGCGTTCGCCGCGGCAGCGGGACGACGGCGCGACTGAAGTCCAGTGGGACGCTGTCCATATCGGCGAATGGATCCAATACCTGGATCGCGCGGAAGCGGTCGTCTGTCTTGCCGGAAAGAACATAAATTGCCGGCACACATCCGAAGCGGTCCGGGAATTGGCGGAGTCCCGAATTAGCGCAGTTCAAACGATTGCCGCCGGCATCCGGCATATGACAAAACCGCCAGGTGTATGGATCCAGGCCGGCGCCATTGGATTTTACGGAAATACCGGCGACGCGGTTTTGGATGAACGCTCACCGAGCGGCGCCGGCACGCTCGCCGGAATTTGCCAACAATGGGAGAGAGCCTTTGAGTCCGAGAGTGTTCCCCGAACCCGGAAAGTTTTGCTGCGGATCGGCGTGGTCCTGGGCCGGGACGGAGGCGCTTTGCCAGTGCTGGCGCGGTTGACGCGCCGGTTTCTCGGCGGACGGGCCGGAAACGGAAAGCAGTTCGTGAGTTGGATTCATCTTAAGGATTTGACGCGGATGTTCTTGGAGAGCTCCCGCCGCGCGGATTTGGCGGGAACATTCAATGCCGTGGCGCCCGGTCCCGTGACGAACAAAGAGTTTATGCATCAATTGCGCCGGGTGTTGCGGCGTCCGTGGAGTCCGTCCGCGCCCGGCTGGGCCATCAAAATTGGCGCGCGGTTCACAGGGACGGAACCCTCGCTGGCGCTGGAAGGCTGTCGCGTTTTGCCGGCACGGTTTACGGAGGCCAAGTTTGAGTTTGAGTATCCGGAACTTCCCGATGCGCTCACGGATTTGTGCCAGGCCTGAGCCTTCGCGTTCGTATTCGGAGCTTGCCCCATGCCGACTGTAAATCGCATTATTCCAGGAAACCGTCGTTCCGTCAGAGAATCAAATAATTATGGAACAGACAGTCGGCTTCATCATATTGGTCGTTGTTTGTGTTCCCATTGCAATTGCCATTTGGGTGATTGCCAGGCTAATCCGAACTGGCGAGCAGATTGACGAACTTTCGCGCCGGCTCAGCACTCTTGAATCAGAAACATTGCGTCTGCGACAACGGCAGGAACGCGAAACTGCGGGTGCACCTCAACCGCCACCAGCAGCCAGGCGGGAACCCGTCCCAACCGCCCCAGTCACACCGCCCACACTGATCATAGTCCCACAAGCGATCGCGCCACTCGCCAGCCCACCGGATGTCCCGCCACGGATCCCGCCTGCCGCCAGGCCGTCCGTGTTTGCGGAACTGAGCCGCAAGCGTGAGCAAGCGGAGCGAATTGCCGGGCAGAGCCGGGCAGGAGAGAAAGCGGCCACGTCCGCGGAAATTCCACCGCTAATCGGCCCAACGCCCGAACCGACACACAAGCCCGCAACGGCAATCAATTGGGAGCAATTCATGGGCGTCAAAGGTTTTGCGTGGCTTGGCGGTTTTGCGTTGTTCCTGGGCGTCGCGCTGTTCATCAAATACTCCTTCGATAACAATCTCGTGCCGCCGACGCTTCGCGTGGCCATCGGTTTTGTTGCCGGGCTCGGGCTGGTCGTTGGAGGCGTTGTGATGTCGCGAAGGAAATTCCCGGCACTCTCGCAAACGCTCTGCGCAACCGGTGTTGTCATACTTTACGCCGTAACTTTTGCATGCCATTCGATTTATCATTTTCCATTTTTCAGCCTGTTACCGACGTTTGCGCTCATGGCGGTCATTACCACCGCCGCGTTTCTCCTGGCGGTGCGGCTGGATGCGCTCGTCGTGGCGATCCTCGGAATGCTCGGAGGTTTTCTGACGCCGATTTTGCTTTCGACAGGACAGGACAATCCGCCCGGACTTTTCGGTTATATCGCCATTCTTGATACAGGATTGATTGTCATTGCGTTGCATAAACGCTGGCATTTTCTCGTGGGGTTGGCCGCGCTCGGCACCGCACTAATGGAATTGGGCTGGGCCTCGGAATTTTTTGTGCCGGAGCAATATTTTGAAGGGAACAAAATTTTTGAGGCCTTTGCCGTCTTGCTGGGTTTTAACGCGCTTTGGCTCGCGGCGCAGGTTTGGTCGAAAAGTCGCAATCAAATCAATCCGTGGCTTTCCGGGTCGGCGCTCGGCCTGGTCGCCGGCACGTTCATATTCGCCGCCTGGTTTCTGAATTTTCCTTCCCTTGCCGGCCGGCCGTGGCTCATGTTCAGTTTTATTTTTCTGGTTGACCTGGCCGCCGTTGCCATAGCGTTCCTGGATGAAAACGTATCCATTGGACATACGATTTCCGGCTTCGCGGTTTTTGTCCTGCTCGGAATGTGGACCCAAACGTCATTGTCCGACCAATTGCTGATCCCCGCGCTCATATTTTATTTCATCTTTGCCACGCTGCATTCCGCATTGCCGACGCTGCTACAATGGCGGCGAGGCGTTGCGAATCCCGCTTCGACACAAGGTTGGGGGACGCATCTGTTTCCAATTTTCTCGCTCTCGCTGGTGCTCGTGCCGATTTTCAGATTTGAGGAACTATCTTTTATTGTCTGGCCATTCATTTTGCTCGTGGATTTGCTTGCCATCCTGCTTGCGGTCCTCACCGCGACACTTCTTCCAGTCCTGGCCGTGTTGTTGTTGACGCTTGCGGCAATCGGCGCGTTAATATTCAAAATTCCCGCCGACCTCATGGGCCTTCCCATTTCCTTTTCCCTTTTTGCGGCATTTATTATCTTCTTCGTTTGCGCGAGCCTATGGCTTGTTAAAAAATTCATGCCAGCCGCCTTGAAAGGCGGAATCCAATTCGGAAAGGATCTCGCGTCTCCTGCCGATGTGGCAGCCATTCTTCCGGCGTGCTCGATTATTCTGCCGTTTCTGCTTCTCATTATGGCTACGCTACGATTGCCGTTGAGCAACCCCACGCCGGTTTTCGGTCTCGCGCTGCTCCTTGTCGTCCTGCTTCTGGGCGCCACCAAATTGTTTTCGTTGGATTGGATGCCGGCCATTGGCCTTGTCTCCCTGACCGCGGTGGAATGCGCCTGGCATTTCAATCACTTTGACCCGGAAAATCCAAACCAGCCGCTCGATTTGGTCCTCGCGTGGTATCTGCTCTTCTTCGCCCTGTTCTCGGTGTTCCCGTTTTTATTTTTGCGGCAATTTCAAAACAAAGTCATTCCGTGGGCGACGTCGGCCATGGCCGGGCTGCCACAGTTCTCTTTGATCCATCGCTTTATCAAGGTCGTATGGCCAAATCAGGTCATGGGATTAGTGCCGGCGGCGTTTGCAATTCCCGGATTGTTGGGCCTGACCGTCGTCTTGAAGCGCATCCCTTCAGAAAACAAGGCGCGCCTGGCTCAACTCGCATGGTTCGGCGGTGTTGCTCTATTTTTTATTACGCTCATTTTCCCGATCCAGTTTGAAAGGGAATGGATCACGCTCGGCTGGGCCCTTGAAGGTGCGGCGCTGCTCTGGCTCTTCCATCGCGTCCCGCATCCGGGCCTGCGCCTGGTTGGATTCTGTCTGCTCGTTGCCGCCTTTGTTCGACTGGCCGTCAATCCCGCAGTGCTCGACTATCATGCGCGTTCCAACGCGCCAATCTTCAATTGGTATCTTTACTCCTACGGCATCGTGACCGTTGCATTATTTATCGGCGCGCGGCTGCTGGCGCCGCCGCGTAATACGATCGTGAAGACAAATGCGCGGCCCATCCTCGCCGCACTGGGCACCGTGCTGGCATTTTTGCTGATGAACATAGAAATCGCCGACTACTTCAGCGCGCCTGGCTCGACACTCACATTTGAATTCAGCGGCAATTTCGCCCGGGACATGACCTATTCCATTGCCTGGGCGTTGTTTGCCCTCTTATTGCTAATGTTCGGAATTTTCAAAAACAGCGCCGGCACGCGTTATTCAGCCATGGGATTGCTTTGCGTGACCTTGCTTAAACTCTTTTTTCACGACCTCGCCCAAATTGGACAACTCTATCGAATCGCCGCATTTGTCTGCGTCGCCGGCGTCGCCATGCTCGCGTCATTTGCGTACCAAAAATTTTTCTTGGCGACGGCGAAAAAGCAGGAATCGAAAGACGACGGCACTATGCCTTGACTTCGAGTTGCACGCAAATTGTTACCATATCAAGCTGATATCACGCGAAATATTAATCGGACATATTGATTTCGTGCTTGCCTGCCGTTAGTGTGACGCGATGATTTTGAAATTGCGGTTCTGTTCATTCTTTCGCGACGTTATTTTTTCTTCCGCCGTTGGAATTATTTTGTTGGCTGCATCCGAAGCAACAGCCGATGGGCCGCCGGCCATGGCGACCTCCAGAGCCGTTAAATCCGGTCTGATCCTGGCTTTTACGGAACGCTTCAATGCCCCTGTGGGAGGGGATTTAGGAGTCGGTTGGACTCGAGCCGCGCACTATGGCTTGGTCAATGAACAAATTTCGCATCATCGACTGTATTTTGAAATTCCCAGCGGCCACGATATTCCATGGGGTTCGGCGACGCTGGATTTGACGAATTCTTACATTCTCGGGCACGGCTTGCGTCCCGGCGACTATTTTGAAGTGACCCTGCGCCGCCAAAGCCAGGAAGGCAGCCTGGGCGTCGAGTTGTTCGACTCGGATCAATTGCGCGTCGGCAGCGATCTTGTCCGCGGTGCATCCGCGTTGATGGCCTGGAACGGCATAACCTGGGTGCCCATTGCCTTCGACAAAAAGAGCGCGCCTCTGGAATTTGATTGGAATGCGCGTCATACCATTGGTGTCCGTTTTGATTCCGCAGACGGCCATCGCGCCAATTTCAGCTATTACCTTGACGGACGGTACGTCGGTTCCTGGCCTGTCAATCGGCCCGAAACTCTCTTGGACAAAATCGGCGTTTACACGCAATCGAAGACCGCAAATGCCAAATTTGAATTTCATGATTTGAAAGTCTATACGGCTGGGCGGTTGTAACGACGTCCCTGCCAGGTATCGCTCCGGCCCCTGTAACATTGACCGTTTCGGATTGACAATCGAACTTTTATTATATAAAGTTTTAACCGCCCTGATATGATGGCGATGTGCAGCCCGATTGCCGCTCAAGGACCTTTAATTAGTTATGAAACGGTTTCCCAACCCGCTTTTCCGTCTATTATCCGCCGCCGCCGGCGTACTCTTGTTCGCAGCGCCGTCGGGGCGTGCAGCCGTGGATACCGTTACCACCACGGCCGACAGCGGCCCCGGTTCCTTGCGCAATTCGATCGCTGCCTCCGGCTCCGGTGACACCATCGTCTTTTCCCCCGCGCTCGCCGGCGACACCGTCTATTTGACCAGCGGCGAGCTTCTGATTGGGCAAAACCTGACGATAGACGCTTCGGCGCTCGTTAAGGGCATCATGATTAGCGGGAGCGGAAATTTCCGTGTGCTGGAAATTGGCAGTGGAGCTTCTGTAATTCTTGATGGGCTCACGGTGACCAACGGGTACGCCACTGACGAATTGGGCGGCGATGGGGCATTGCTGGATGACGCCACAAGTTCACTTACCGCGAGCGCCTGCGCGTTCTGCGGTAATACGTCAGAGAGTGGCGGTGCCATTTGCGCCAATGGCCCATTGATGCTCAACGATTGTATTGTTTCAGGTAATTCCGCGACCGTGTTTGGAGGCGGGATTTTTGCTGACGGAGGCCTGGTCACGCTCAATCATTGCACAATCGCCAGGAACTCGGTTTCCAGCGGAGGGGGCGGCGGCATAGAGAACGAATTCGGCGCACTGATACTCAATAACTGCGTTTTCTCCAACAATGTTGCGTCTATTTTCGGTGGCGGGATTGATTCCGAGAATGGGAGCAGCCTTGCAGCCACAAATTGCACGTTAACGGGCAATCTCAGCGGAACCGCAGGAGCTCTTTCCACCCAATCACCGTCAATTCTCGACAATTGCGCTTTTTCCAACAACATCTCGACCAACAGCGCGGGTGGCGGCATTGCCAACTACGACACCCTGACGCTCAATCATTGCGCTTTTTCAGGGAATATTGTGAGCAATAAAGGCCAGGGTGGCGCTCTTCTCAACAGCGGAATATTGACGATGAACAACTGCACCTTGTCGGGCAATTCCGCCGCCAACGGTAACGGCGCCGGCATTTACGTCGAGCCAGTTACGACAAACACCATTATCAATTGCACCATTTGCAGCAATTCCGCGGCAGGCGGCATCGGCGGCGGAATTTACATCAACGCCCCCGGCATCGTTGCGCTGACCAACACAATCGTGGCAGGCAACGCCGCTGCGACTGGTACAGACGTGTCGGGCTCGTACTTGGGTGCGGCGAATTTTATTGGCGGGAATCCGGAACTTGCAGCCCTGGGAAATTATGGCGGGCCCACCCTGACCATGCCGCCTCTATTCGGCTCGGCAGTGATTGATGCCGGAACAGATTGGGTTACGAACTTTTTGGCGACCGACCAGCGCGGCTTTCCCCGCCGGGCCGGCGCGCATGTGGATATTGGAGCTGTCGAAGCGCAATTCGCGGCCCCTAAAAACCGTCCGGTACTGAGCCCCTCCTGGGTTCCTGTCGGCGGAAACGGCAGTTTCCGATTTACCTTCACCAACGCCGCTAACGCGGATTTTACCGTGTTCGCATCGACGAACCTGGCGTCGCCGCTTGCCGAATGGAGCGTGTTGGGCAACGCCACGCAATATTTTCCCGAACAATTTCAATTTACCGACACACCCGCAACGATCCACGCCAGGTTTTACGAAGTCATTTCGCCGTGAACACCGCAGTAGCCGGTGAAACTGAGCCAACAAAACTGACGGCACCGGCAAAAAAACGAAAACAAAAATTTTGCAAAAAGTTATTGCATCCTTTGGCCGATCGCATAACAATTTCCCTACTTGGCTCGGTATTCGGCTCCTCACGACCAGGTTGAAACATGATGCACGGAATATTTTGTGTCGTCGTGGGGGCAGCGTACGGTCAATCCGATCTCCCCTACGTTTGGAAACAAGCTACGATTGAAGCTAAGGCGATTATTGTCTGTCTCATCGCTTTCTCAATCGTCGCGTGGTCGGTCATTCTTTACAAAGCCTTCCAAATGCACCGCGCCAAGCGATTGAATTCTTATTTCAATGAGGAATTTCGCGCCCAAAAGGCCGTGATGGACATCTTTGATCGCAAGTTGCAGGTCGAGGGCTGCCCGCTTTACGAAGTGTACGAGACCGGGTGTTCGCAACTGGATGCGCGGCTCAAAGGCCCCGGCGGCGAGCGACGAAAGCAGAGTGTTTCCATCAAAAACATGGAGCACATCAAACGCGCGATCGAAAACGTCGTGGCCCAGGAATCGTTGAAACTGGAATCAGGCCTGATCTGGCTCTCGGTGGCAGCCAGTGGCGCGCCGTTTATCGGATTGCTTGGCACAGTCTGGGGCGTCATGAGCGCGTTCGCGGGCATTGCCCAGGCCGGTTCAGCCACGCTGGCGGCCATGGCGCCGGGCGTCGCCGCCGCCCTCATCACCACCGTCGCCGGTCTCGTCGTGGCCATCCCTTCCATGTTCGGATACAATGGGCTGGTGCATAACCTGCGAACGTTTACCGTGGGCCTGGACAATTTTGCGCAGGAATTGGTTTCAAAGATGGAAACCGAATATCTTTTGGATGAAGACGATGAGAAAGTGCTATGAGACGTTTCTCACAACGCAGCCATTTGGTCACCGTGGCGGAGATCAATATTACTCCGCTCCTGGATTTGGCATTTGTGCTGCTCATTATCTTCGTCATTACGACGCCGTTGCTGGAACAAAGCATCAGTTTGAAGCTGCCCCGGGGAGCGGGGCAACCGGACCAGCGCATTGACAAGCGCAATATCCGCACGGTCGAAATCAGTAATACCGGCGTCTATGCCCTGGACCGGAAGCCAATGAGCCTGAACGAAATTCTCAGACGGCTTGATTATGATTTCCGGGACAATCCGAATTTGATTGTCTACATCCGGGCGGACAAGGAAAGCCGCTACGACCTGGTCGCGCAGCT
Source organism: Verrucomicrobiia bacterium (assembly GCA_035933915.1). GTDB lineage: Bacteria > Verrucomicrobiota > Verrucomicrobiia > Limisphaerales > UBA11358 > UBA11358. Next base: position 8,982 of record DASYYL010000060.1, on the reverse strand, counting down.
TCTGGGCGGCTGCCAGCGCGCGGGCATAACGCGCTATTCGCTGCGCACCGAACCTGAACGATGAATCGGTTGCAAAAAAAATGCGTCATTGGCACGGCAGGCATTCACCTGCTGTTGCTGACCATTTTAATTTTTGGCCCGGCATTTTTCAATCGTCCGCCCAAAACGGATAACACAGTGCTCAATGTCATTCCGGCAAACGTCGTGGATGCCGCGCTGAACAGCGGCGTTCGGGATGCCCAGGCCCCGCCGCCCGCGCCCGCAGTCATTCCGCCGTCCTTATTGCAGCCACCGCCTCCCCTTCCGGCACCTGCTCCGGAGCCCAAAGTCGTTCAGCCGCAGCAACCCGCTGAGGTCCCGACACCCTCGCTTTTGGAGAAATTCAGAGAAATGTTTAAGCCGGCGAATCCAACTCCCCAGCCGGTGACGCCAGATTTGAAGCACACCGAAAAGACGCAAAAAAGCCACGACGACAACATCAAGGTGAATCTAACGCCGGTTCGGCACACAAATTCTTCACACCATACGAATCCCAATAACACCTCCAACGCAAAGGCGATCAACAGCGAACTCAGAAGCTTGAGCCACAGTTTGTCATCATCGACGAGAATTGACATGCCGGGCATCGGAACTGAAGCCAGCGCCAGCTACGACACGGTCCTTCGGAGCATATACCTTCGAGCCGTTGTGGCAAATCTGCCGGCGGAAGTTTCCCACAATGACGAACATACGCTGGTAAAAGTCACTATCGCCAGGGATGGAACCGTCATATCGTCCACCGTTTCTTCGCCCTCCGGCGATTCGGCCTGGGATAATGCTGTGCAGCGTACCCTCGATCAGGTCACTTTCGTCCATGCATTCCCGGATAGCTGGACCGAACAGCAGCGAACCTTCTCGCTCGATTTTAACCCGCAGGTCGCAAAAGAATTTCAATGAAAAATATGATTAAAAATTTATTTGGCCGTCTCTGCATATTCGGTTTCACGACGACTATCGCAATATTCGCAATATCCGCATCCGCCCCGGGTCAAAGCGCGATTACAATTAATCCGACGATCCAAATCGGTCTCACCCCGCCCATACCGATTTCAATTGAAGGCTTTGAAGGCGAGGCTCTAAGCGTTCTGGAATTTGATCTCTACGTCCAGGGCTTCAGTATCGTTCCCGAGAGTCAGGCGCAATATCACATCAGCGGCAGCGAGGGCGGCAATATTATCGGACGCCTATCAGGTCCGCAGAAATTCTCGCGCAGTTACAATGGCGCGAGCATTCGCAGGGAAGCACACGCTTTCGCCGACGACGTCGTTCTGGCCGTTACCGGGAAAAAAGGAATCGGCCAGACAAAAATCGCATTCAAAGCCGAAGAAGCCGGTGGTAGCGGCGAAATCTATGTTTCAGATTTCGACGGACACAACGCGCAGGCCGTCACCGCGGACGGCGCCATTGTGGCCGCGCCTGCGTGGGTGCCCGGCAGGCTCGCGCTTTTTTATACGTCCTATAAATTGGGTAACCCGGACATTTTCTACAGCGATCTATCCACCGGACAACGCCGGGTCTTTGCCGCTTTCGGAGGATTAAACACCAGCGCAGCCGTTTCGCCGGACGGCCAACGGGTCGCCATGGTTTTAAGCCGGAGCGGTGATCCCAACATCTGGATTTGTAACACAGATGGCTCTGGCCTGAGGCAACTCACCCATACGCGCGCGGACGATTCCTGCCCCTGCTGGTCGCCGGATGGGCGCTGGATCTGTTACGCGACAAAAATCCATTCGCGCCGCCGGCTGGCCAAAATTTCCGCGGATGGCGGCGAACCCGAAGCGCTCTCCACGACCGGCGCTCCCGACCCAACGGAGCCCGATTGGTCTCCCGACGGAAAATGGATAGCGTTCTGCTCGCAATCCGGGGACTTCTTCAACATTTGCGTGATGTCCGCCGAAGGCGGCGAACCGGTCGTACTCGTATCCGGCGAGCACCCGTCATGGTCACCCAATTCGCGCACGCTGGTCTATAATGACCTGATTCATTATCACCCGGTGTTGTCTGTGCTTGACGTATTTACCAAACAACACAAAAATGCCCACAATGTTGCAGGCGAAGATTCCGAACCGGCCTGGGAAAAATGATTTTACCTGTCCGCCAGTTTTAACATAAATTTAACCTTATTTAACTTGGAAAAAAGTTATGATTAAAAAACTCATTTATTCAGGAGCGATTGCGATGGCCGCAGCCATCGTCGCGACAGGTTGCGCACATAAACCGGTCGGCGTCACACCCATCCCGCCAAGGCCTGAAGGCTACATCGGCGACCAAAACCCGCAGACTATGCCTCAGCAACCGCTCGCCAACCAGTCGGTGACCTCGCAACCGCTCGCCGAAAACGGCCCCTTTGACCCCAGTAAATGGACTCCGGACCGCAACGCTCTGGCTGCCAACACCATTCATTTTGCCTTCGACAGCGCGGTCGTTCGCGACAGTGAAACGGCCAATCTTCAGGCCGTCGCCGCAACCCTTAATTCGGACAAAAACCTGAATTTGATGGTTGAAGGCAATTGCGACGAACGGGGGACGGAAGAATACAATCGCTCGCTCGGCGAACGCCGCGCTGAAGCCGCGCGCGAAGCGCTCGTGGGAATGGGCATTGACGTCAACCGCATTCACACGGTGAGTTACGGCAAAGACAAACCGGCAGAGTACGGCCACAACGAAGCCGCATGGTCGAAAAACCGCCGCGACGATTTTGTACTATTACATCCAAAGACGGGCGCCTAGGAAACTTTAAAGCGTTCCAGGCAACCACGCGCCAATTATGATGAACAAATTAATTCTTCCAACCGTGACTGCGTTGGCAGTTTTGATGGCGTCGACAGGCTGCCGTCATAGGACCCCACCCATCACACCACTTCCCGCCGCTCCCATCGGCGGCGATCAAAATCCAAACACAATACCGAATAGCCAGCCCTTGCCCAATGGCAACGGGGTCGGTTCCCAACCTCTCGCCGAAAACAATAATTTCGACATGAGCAAATGGAATCAGGACCGCGACGCGCTGGCCGCCAACTCCATTCATTTTGCCTTTGACAGCGCGGTTATTCGGGACAGCGATACCGCCAATCTCCAGGCCGTGGCCGCGAAGCTTCAATCGGACGCGAGCGCGAACCTGATGATTGAAGGCGATTGCGACGAACGCGGCACGGAAGAATACAACCGCTCACTCGGCGAACGCCGCGCCGAAGCCGCCCGCGAAGCGCTCGTGGGAATGGGCATTAGCGCCGACCGCGTTCACACGATGAGCTACGGCAAGGACAAACCCGTGGACAGCGGACACGACGAAGCGGCCTGGTCAAAGAACCGGCGGGACGATTTCGTGCTGTTGCATCCAAAGACGGGGGCGTAAACAAATTGCGGAGTGCCGATTGGGGATTGCGGAATGTGTTAAACGGCCAATTTGGCGTAACTTAACTGCGGTCATTTCGGTCTAAAGTCTAAAACAAATGGGCTTATGACCCGCGGCTGAGCGCTAATTCTGCCCTTTACAAGCATTCGAAACAGGCGTACGCTTTGGTTGGCTCGAAATAGTTATGAATACCATGTTTGCAGCGTTCTTAGGCGGTTGGGAATGGATCGTAGTGGTCCTTGCCGTACTGCTGCTTTTTGGGGCGAAGAAAATCCCCGAACTGGCCCGCGGCCTCGGCACGGGAATTAAAGAATTTAAGAAAGCGACCCGTGAAGTGACGGAGGAAATCCAAAACGCGACGGAAGACAAGCCGCAGCCGCAGCAGCCCAAATCCATCGCCAACGTGCCCTCACAGCCGGCGCAGACCGTTTCGCAATCGTCCAATCCGCCTAAAGTCTAAGCGGGTCACACATGGCCCCCTACTACGAGACGGAACCCTCCGACGAAGCCGAAGGCGGCCCTGTCAAAAGTTTTCTCGAACATCTCGAAGACTTCCGCTGGGTTTTAATCAAAAGTCTCGTTTGCCTGGGCCTGGCGATGCTCATCTGCCTGATGGCGGCAAACCATGTCGTCGGGATTCTCAAATGGCCGTTAACGCACAATTTGCTTCGATCATTGGCCCAAACATACAAATGGACGGTTCCCTGGGCCACCACTCACCACGAGGAACCCGGCCAACTCGCGATTGTTAGCTTTGGTACGAATCAGTTAGGCAGCTTTCAGATCTCCACAAACGAACGCGATGCATTCGGCCTGGGCACTAATCAATTCATCTCCGTGCGCATTCAGCCCCGGCTTATCGGCACTAACCTTGTGCTGGGCTGGCAGGCGGGCCCAGATACCAATGCGGTCGCCGATGCGAAAGGGCTCAACATAGACCTGATTAATTTAAGTCCCGCTGGCGCATTTTTTGTCGCCTTCCAGGTTGCTTTTTATGGCGGCATGGTGCTCGCATCGCCCTTCATTTTGTACTTCATCGCCTCCTTCGTTTTTCCGGCGTTGCGTATGCACGAGCGCAAACACGTCTATCGCGCTTTATTCTTCGGAGGCGGTTTATTCATCACCGGCGTTTCGTTTTGTTATTTTGTTTTAATGCCCGTGGCTTTGGCGGCGTCGCAAATGTATTCCAATTGGCTCGGTTTTGGCGCATTCCAATGGCGCGCTGAGGATTACATCAGCTTCGTCTGCCGATTCATGCTCGGCATGGGCCTGGGATTTGAGCTGCCGGTCGTCGTGCTAACCCTCGTGAAGATCGGGGTATTGAGCTATTCCACACTCGCCGGCGCGCGGCGTTACATGATTGTCATCAATTTGATCCTGGGCGCCGTGTTAACCACACCCGAAGTGATTACCCAGCTTGTCATGTTTGTCCCCCTCCAATTACTCTACGAAATCACTGTCTGGATTGCGTGGTATTGGGACAGGCAGGAAAAAAAGCGGGAAGCCGCCAGTGCTTAGTCCACAGTCCAGAGTCCCGATCCCACAGTCGCTGCCTTCGTCCGATCCAGGACTTCGGACTCTGGACCGAGATTCAGCGTCTCAACGTGCGGCAGAATTTATCAATCCGTTCGAGGCCTTTTTCAATATTCGCCATGCTCGTCGCGTAGCTGAGGCGTATATAATCGTCCGCGCCGAAGGCTATCCCCGGGACGGCGGCGACTTTTTCGGCTTCCAGCAGCTTCGCGCAGAAATCAGATGACTTAAGGCCGGTGCCCGAAATATTTGGGAACAAATAAAATGCTCCTTTGGCATTCACGCAGGAAACGCCGGGGATTGAATTCAATTTCGAATGCGCGAAACGCCGGCGTTTATCGAACTCCGCAAGCCATGAGACAAGATGGTCCTGCGGCCCGGTTAACGCGGCCACGCCGCCTTTCTGAGCAAATGAACAGGGATTGCTCGTGCTGTGCGACTGCACCGCGTCGATGGCCTTGGCGATCGGTTCCGGCGCGGCCAGAAATCCCAGCCGCCAACCGGTCATGCTCCACGCCTTGGCAAATCCGTGGACGATGATCGTATGCGCCAAGTGCTCGGGCGAAAAACTGGCGACGCTCCGGTGTTTCGCTCCATCGTAAAGCAAATGCTCGTAGATTTCGTCGCTCATAATGAGGACGTTTTTTTCAACACAGACGTCGCCCAACGCCTTGATTTCATCAGGTGTATAAACTGAGCCCGTGGGATTGCTCGGCGAATTGAGGATGAACAGACGCGTGTTGGGAGTAATCGCTTTGCGCAATTGTTCCGGCGTGACTTTGAATTCGGTTTTGTCCGTGGTCTGAACGATGACCGGTTTTGCGCCAGCAAGCTTGGCCATTTCCGGATAGCTCAGCCAATACGGGGCGGGAATCATGACTTCATCGCCCACGCCGCAGGTGGCCAGAATGACGTTGTAACACGAGTGTTTACCTCCGCAGGAGACAATGATTTGCGATGGCTTGAACGACAGGCCGTTTTCGCGCTTGAACTTTTCCGCAATCGCTTCGCGCAATTCGGGAATGCCGCTGCTCGGAGTATATTTCGTAAAACCGGCGGCGAGCGCCCTGGCTGCGGCATCTTTGATATGTTGCGGCGTGTCAAAATCGGGTTCGCCGGCGCCAAAACCCACGACGTCTTCGCCGGCGGCCTTCATTGCCTTGGCTTTAGCGTCTATGGCCAGAGTAAGCGAGGGCGACAGCGAAGCCGCACCTTGAGAGATTTTATAATTCATCATTGAGCGGCGGGAAATTTACCTTCAAATGCGTGAAATTCAAGGATGGAAAATCCTTGGATGCGTTGAAATGTTAAAACGTTGAAACGAGGCGTAGCGATTTAACTTTTCAACGTTTTAACGTGGCCAGCGCCCGGCGAAAATCATCCGGCAATGGCGCTTTAAACTCCATTTTCTTTCCAGACTTCGGATGCGCAAAGGAAAGTTTCAGCGCGTGCAACATCACGCGCGGAGCTTCGTAGCCGGTGGCGCCGGCCAGCCGCGTGTTTTGGCGCGCGCCGTAGGTCTTATCGCCAGCCAGCGGATAGCCAAGAAACTGAAAATGCACGCGGATCTGATGGGTGCGCCCGGTGAAGATATGGGCCTCGACAAATGTCGCACCGTTCAGCCGTTCCAGAACAGCCCATCGTGTGTGCGCGGCGCGTCCAGCATCGTCGTCGCACGCGGCCATGCGCTTGCGATGAGACGGATGCCGCGCGATCGCCGCGCGGATTTCGCCACCGTCACGCACGATTTCGCCGCAGACAACGGCATTATAAATCTTTTCCACATGGCGGTCTGAAAATTGTTTCGAGAGCGCCAGGTGCGTTTCGTCGTCTTTTGCCACGACCAGGCAACCGCTGGTTTCCTTGTCCAGGCGGTGAACGATGCCGGGCCGGGCAACGCCGCCGACCCCGCTCAAAGAGCCGCGGCAATGATGCAACAACGCATTGACGAGCGTGTGCTCATCATGCCCGGCGGATGGGTGCACAACCAGGCCCGCCAGCTTATTCAAGACGAGGAGCGAGTTGTCTTCAAACAGAATGTCCAGCGGCATTTCTTCCGGTTGCGCTTCGGCTGACTTTGGCTCCGGCCAATGTACGCGAACCTCCTCGCCAGCGCGCGGCGAATGAGTGGCCTTAACCAGCTTGCCGTCCACGAGAATATGCCCCCCTTCGATGAGACGCTTGAGCGTGCCGCGCGACGCAGCCGGGAATCGTCCGCCCAAATACTGGTCCAGCCGCTGATCCGGCGCGGATTTTTCGATGACAAACTGTTCGCTGCGGCTGGCTGAATCCATGAAACGACTAGCTGGTCGCATTTTGGGGCCGTTGCTCATTTTTCCAAGTTATTAGAAAAATGAGTCCCACGCCGGTGCAAATGGCGCTGTCCGCAATGTTGAACGCCGGAAACCCGATTTCCGTGTCCCATGGGCGCTGAAGGAGGTAAAACCGGAGAAAATCCACGACTTCATGGCGCACGAGACGGTCGAATAGATTTCCCGCGATGCCCCCAAAGATCAGGCCAAAGGCAACCTGGCCGATCAGCCGGTGTGAATCAAAATGATGGCGCGTCAGGAACAGCGCCACGCCGGCCAGCAAGGCAACCAGGACGAGCGCGCCGTTGTTGCCGCTGAAGAGGCTCCAGGCCGCTCCCGTGTTGCCCCAATGCACGAATTTGAAAAAGCCAGGGATGACGACCTTTTCGTCCCCCGGCTCAAGAGACCGCATAACGAGCCATTTAGTCAATTGGTCCAGCCCAAAAATGACGAACGCCAAAACGGCGATGCGCCGGTTTGATTTCTGAAAAATACTCATTCTACCTTAAAAATCTGAAGTTTGGTGGGCGAAGTCAATGCCCGAGAAGATGTTTAGCGTTCAATCGTTTGCACAACACAAATTATTCATGTTTATTCATTCAGGCATGACAATTAAAATCGCTTGCGTTTTGAGCGCACGCGGGTACGGTAACAGTGTCTATTAAGAGACATTATCGGCAGGAACTAAATTTTAAGGGCATATGAATACGCGGATTGTTGGATTGGAATGGCTTAAACCTCTACCGGGCTTTCGGATTGGCCGCCGCTCAAGATACCTCACCGACTCGTAAAAGGCGGCGAAAGGCACGTATGGATTGCTGGCGCGCAAATCCCATCATGACTGTCATCGTCATGGCAGAGGCATTCGCATACATCATTGATGCCCGCGCCAGGCTGCCCGGGTATTTGCTGCCCCCCACCCCTTCAAAACAGCCATGACCGGAAGCGATTGCATTGTAACCATCATTGACGATGACCCATCGTTCCGTCGCTCGACGTCCCGCCTGCTTCGCACTGCGGGCCATTGGGTTCAGACGTTTGCCAGCGCCATCGAATTTCTCAAGTTGAAACATCCGGAAACCACCAGTTGCATCGTGCTCGACGTGTGCCTGCCCGGCTTGAGCGGGCTTGAATTGCAGCAGAAACTTGCCAAAGCAGGCATCGAGATTCCTCTCATTTTTATCACCGGCCACGGCGATATCCGAACGTCCGTTCGGGCAATGAAGGCGGGAGCGATTGAATTTCTCACCAAACCCTTTCGCGAGCGGGACCTGCTCAATGCGGTCGAACAGGCCGTTCAACACGACCGCGCTGTTCGCCGGGAACAGGCCCGGTTACAGAAACTGCGCGAGCGTTACGAATCGTTGACGCCGCGCGAGCGCCAGGTGTTGGCGCTGGTCGTGGCCGGCAAACTCAACAAACAGATTGCCGCCGAATTAAATACCGTGGAAAAAACCATTAAATTTCATCGCGCTCACGTCATGCAGAAAATGAAAGTGGCATCCGTGGCGGAACTGGTCCGCGTCGCCGCAAGTTTGAACATTTAAAGATTTTTTTTCGCTGGCCTAAAGTCCAGTTGCCGCCGCCCATACTTGGGTGAATTGTATCGGAAGGTCACAGGGCAAGAGAAGAAGGTCTTCAATTACCCAATGACCGATAGTGAGGCAAAAAGGAGTTTTTGTCGCGCATCTGAACCGTGGGCGCGGGCGCATGGAAAACTTTGGGCCTATGAGCAAACGACAC
>DASYYL010000004.1:0-23051 GCA_035933915.1 Verrucomicrobiia bacterium | reverse complement strand
TAAAACCCGCGATTGCCAGTCAATCGCGGGTTTTTCGCTTTAAAAAAGAACGAAAGGAACAACATGAACACGAAAAAGATAGCCCTGGAGGCTGAATTCGGCGCCGAGACGCGGTTCGAATTGCAGCCGGTGGATACATTTCGCGCTATTCATGAAAATGAATTTGAGCGGCTTAAAGCCAGGTTGCTGGCCATCCGGCAGCAGGAAGCCGGTGCCAAATGGGAGGCGCCTTTGCGCGACGCTGCCAACGAAGCCGCCGCGCTGGCATGGACCACGCCCGCGCCGTTACTGGTTTTTCCCGTGCTTTTCGAGGAAAAAGCCGCCGCCGCCGTTTTACAAAACCGGCGGCAGGCGCGGATTCTCAAAAAGAGCCGCGAACTTCTTGCCGCATAGACGCCCAGGTGGAAGTGGGGAACACAACGCGCGCCCGAAAAGGCGCGCGTTTTTTCTTTAGCGGTAGGGCCGGCGCTGCATGCCAGTGGCGCTGCCACCGCCGCCCAATCTTCCGATCATTTTGTCGGGTCAACGATTCTGCCAAGAAATAAGATTGCACCGGTGGCGTTGTCGCGAATGAGAAAGATAAAGGGGTGGTTTGCGATGAACCGCTCCGCCATTTCCCCTGATTTTTACCAGAAACCAACTGGCGGCCACCGCTTCTGTGCCTGATTCATTGACATCAACGAAAGCTTTATGGATCACGCCGGATAAAAAAAGGTCGTTCGTTCCATCTATCCCGGAAAAGTTCGCGCGGTTTTCATCAAAGGCAGAAGCCATGCCCAAAGACTTCAACTCGTCGGAAATGTCGAAATCCTGGACTATTGTGAAACGTGGAATTGAAACATCCGTCTTATGTGGCTCGCGCTGGTCGAGGTTGGTCACCCAGGAACGCAAGGTTTGAGCAGTCAGTTGCCGTTCGACATCGGACAAGGAATAGGAACCGTCCGGATCGAATTGAGGTTGACCGGCCGGCAGAATGATGATCATGGAAAGGTTCCTGCCAGTGTATGGCAACTCAAGAAGTTCGACGGCATTGAAGTCGCTATGCATCGTTTTGAATTCAAATTCCTGCCACATCATCGCTACGGTAACAATTTGATTTGTGGAAACGTAAAAGGGAGCGGGTCGGGTTTCGCTGGCCTTGAATTGGGTCTGCCATTTGCCTTTGAAATAAATAGCGTTGCATAAGACAAGTCGCGTCAAAGCCGAAAATTTGCCGGATCCAATCAAATTTTCGATTTTTTCGTCAGTTGCGCGGGCTACCCATGAGTTGATCTTGCTCTGAGCGGCTTCCGGAGCATTAATGAAATCCACGGATTCCGCGTCGCCAGAATAGTATTCGTGAATTAACTCTAAAAACCTTGCGGCAAAAGAATGGTTCTGCTGGCACCAGATGGAATTGGCGGTCATTAGTGTAATACGGTTCCAGCGCTGGACCTGGCGTATTCGGTTATTCAACTTTTGAAAGGCCGCCGGGATATTCGTCTGCACGGAATCAAAATGCAGTACGCTGGCCATTTCACTTTTGGTCGGTCCATCAGCGCCCGCATACGTCATTGCCAGGGCGGCGGAAATGCTAAACGGCGAGAGGAACAGATTACCCTGGTTGTCGCGCAGTTTTTGGTAGAGGTCAATGGCAAAGCCGTTGTTGGCCTTGACGACTGACTGAACGTCGGGAGACATTGTGAATGGCCGCGGTTTTGCCGGCAAATAGTCCGAAATCGCCACAATGAACGCCAGGACTATTATCAGACCAAATAAACGCCTGGCAAGAAGCCTCTGCCGTTGTGAGACAAAAACGCCGGCCCAAAGCCGTGCGTTTAGGCTCAAAATCCAATTAAAAACAAGGCCCCAAAACAGTCCCATCGCAATCAAACCCAGGAGCAAAAGAACAATGACCATGCCGCCAGAAACCATGGTTTCAGAGACAGCACCTAAGAAGAAAAAAATCGGCAGGTGAACGAAAAAAATCAGATTACGAATTTCCGAAGCGAGCCACGTCGCAGGCGGGATGCAGACAATGGCGAACAACGCGATTTCGAATAAAATGCCCAACAGAATGTGTCGCCACCGCCGACGGCTGCGCGTTTTGATTGGAATCGTCGTCTGCATGAGCTGAACTCAATTACTTCAAACCAATGATTCTAATAAGATTCGACGGAATTTAGGCGGGGTTGCTCCAGACAATGTGCCACTACAAATCACTTTGACTGCATTGGTTCCGGCCTACTTGCCCGCGATTCCACTCGATCCAGTGGACGGCAAACCGTTACGGTATCGCCGAAACGGGGATGGGACTTACCTGCCTTATTCGGTCAGTCCGAATGGTCGCGACGATGGGTGAAACTCTGCATTTGAGAAGGGTGCCACAACTAAAAGTATGTCCTGGCTGAATCCACACGCCCTCGACTGGGTGTGGCCGCAACCGGCAAGCCGGGCGAAAAATCGTCAAATTCCTTAGTTCATTTTGACGGCGCGCGATCCGCAAAGTGCAGATAGAGGAACTTTATGTGCTGGTCGGCGTGGTCCTGCCAATATTTAATTGCGTGTTTGCCACAGATGTGGATATCCACACGGCGGCCTGTGCGGTCGGATTCCGCGTAATCAGAAAACTTTTGGGGATCATCGCGAATGGCGACGAATCGATTCCTTAATCGCCATTGATCGCGGCGGGGAAGTGTTTCAAGGAACTCGATGACTTCGTAGTCAACAAGGAGACGGTAAGTCATTTTCAATCGCCGGAGATGCCCAACCGACGATCCAATTCTTCAAGCGTGGCAAAGTCCGAAACGGGCCTGTCAATCTTCTCGGCAAGCTTTTTGCGGTAAGCGTCATCGCGCGCGTCTTCCAGCGACACAAGAAAGGCCGTCAATTGACGTTGTTCATCCGCATTCAGACCGCGCAATTCCCGCTTTAAAGCTTCAATGCTCATAACCTATATTAACTCTTAAATTTCGGGAAGCAAACGGCAATTAATTCATTGTCCCTCAACGCGTTGAATCTTCGCCCCCAGCTTCTTTAACTTCGCATCCATTTTCTCATAACCGCGGTCCAGGTGATAGATACGGTTGACCTGGGTCTGGCCGCGTGCCGCTAAACCGGCAATGACCAGCGCCGCGCTGGCGCGCAAATCACTCGCCATCACAGGTGCCCCGCTCAAGGGCCTGCCACCTTTGACAATGGCGCTGGGGCCTTCAATCTCGATTTCGGCGCCAAGCCGTGCCAATTCGCTCACGTGCATGAAGCGCGATTCGAATATTCTTTCCGTGATGATGCTGATGCCGGGTGCCAGCGAGAGCAGCGACATCATCTGAGCCTGTGCGTCCGTCGGATAGCCTGAATAGGGCAGGGTGGTCACGTCCGCGGCCTTCAACTGTTTTCCGCGACGGACGGTCATAGTCTCGCCGCGTGATTCCACGACCACACCGGCTTCGCTCAACTTATCCAGCACGGCGCGCAAATGATCTGGCCGACAATTCTTAATCGTGACGTCGCCATTCGTCGCCGCTGCGGCCATCGCAAATGTGGCAGTTTCAATTCGATCGGGAATGATTTTGTGTTCAGCGCCGTGCAATTTTTCAACACCGGTAATGGTGATGGTGGGGCTGCCCGCTCCAGCAATTTTTGCGCCCAGGGCGTTCAGAAAATTTGCCAGATCGACCACCTCCGGCTCGCAAGCGGCGCTCTCGATCACGGTCACGCCGTCCGCCAAAGTCGCCGCCATCATCACATTCGCTGTGCCCAGCACGGTCGAGCCGGCGCGACCGCCGAGAAACGTTGTGCCTCCGACTAACCTTTTTGCCGAGGCATTGACATACCCGCTGGCGATTTCAATTTTTGCTCCCAACGATTCGAATCCTTTGAGATGCAGATTGATGGGCCGGGCGCCGATGACGCATCCGCCGGGCAGCGAAATCTGCGCCTTATGCAAACGTCCCAGCAACGGTCCCGCCACACAAATCGAACCGCGCATTTTGCGCACCAGATCGTAATCGGCGTGACCATGGATTTTTTTCGCCCGCACGGACAGCGTCCCGTCTTCCAGTTTGGCCTCAGCGCCAAGCGATTTGAGAATCTGGGCCATAAACTGCGTGTCGCTGAGATCCGGGACACCCCGGATAACACACGGTTCGTCGGTGAGCAGAGTGGCCGCCATAATTGGCAGCGCCGCGTTTTTGCTTCCGCTAATGGTGACTTCGCCTCGGAGTGGCCGGCCGCCTTTGATTAAGAAACTTTCCATGTTGCAATTAAAATTCTGGCGCGCTGACTGTAATCGTCTTTTATCGCCTCGACAATCCAGTTCTCATTTTCAAATAAATTCTGGATAGCGGACGCCTGGCCATCGCCAAATTCGACCATGATCTTTCCGCCCGATTTTAGCAACTGTCGTGCCTGACCGGCCAACATTCGGTAAAAATTCAGCCCATCCGCGCCGCCGTCCAGCGCGGCACGTGGGTCGAAATCGCGCACTTCCGGTTCGAGCGATTCGATTTCGGCCGTGGGTATATAAGGCGGGTTGCTGATGATTAGATTGAACCGGGCATCGCCGGGCAAAGCTCCAAAGCCGTTTCCGTTTAAGAATTCTATTCGCGTGGCCATTTTAGTTGTTCGCGCATTCTCCGCGGCCAGGGCGAGCGCGTCCGCGGAAGCGTCGCTGGCGGTAATGCGCGCATCCGGACATTTGGCGGCCAGCGCAATGGCAATGCAGCCGGTCCCGGTGCCCAGGTCCAGCGCGGTTTTTCCAGGACTCAGCGTGGAGAGGAAAGTCCAGCCCAATTCGGCGAGGATTTCCGTTTCCGGCCGCGGCACAAGCGCCCGGCGGTCCACGGCAATTTCGAATCCGCAAAATGACGTGGAACCGGTGATGTGCTGGAGCGGCTCGCGTTGGCCGCGCCGTTTAACAAATTCGCGGAGCGTGTTGGTTTCCTGTTCGGTAAGGGCGCGCTCGAAATTCAAATATAATTTCATGCGCGGCATTTTCAATAAATGTGCCAGAAGCAACTCGGCCTGCAGGCGCGGCGATTTGATTCCTTTTTTTGAAAGAAATTCCGTGCTTTTTTGGATGGTTTCGAGGACGGTCACTTTGGTTGCGTTGAAGCGGTAGCAGCGCCACCTGCAATAAAGCGGTGAAGCGGTTTTGATTCGGTCACTGTTCGGGCCGTCTGAATGGTACGGGCGGCCGAACAGGTGAATCCCAAATTAATCAGATCCCCCTTTCGTCGGCTGCTATGGCGCGTAAATCGTATATCGTATATCGTAAATTATAAGGATGGGGTTTCGCTTTCGCTCGGCTTCGGCGCGGCGAGTGATGGAGGGGAGGAGGATGAAGGCCCGACTGCCGGGGTCTTGTCGTGGGTGTGAACCAAAAGCCCAATGTAATAGACCATGGAATAGCCGACAGAGAGGCCGACGATGAAGAACGTCAACGGACTTCCCATTGGTGGCGGTTGGCCCGGTGTCATATTCGCGGCAGCATCCTTTAGCACTGCCATGCGATAAATGATTCGTCCAATGACCAGCAATGAAAGTCCCACACCAATACGCGTATCAGGCGTATAGAAATGGCCTTCCCCGGTGTTTTCGAACCGGGTCAGCCGCAGACCGACAAATCCCAAAATAGCGCCGGTCACAATTCCGGCGCCGAATCCGGCCAGCACCAGCGGGTATTGGAGTCCGGCGAGAATAACACAAACGCTGACAAGACAAATCACGACAAAGCGGGTGATGATACGCCGCGGCTGCAATTTTTGCCGTCCAATGTTGCGCCGGACGCGGCGATAAACTCTCCACGCGATAAAAGCGCCGACGAGGACATAGATGAACACCGGGTTCATTCGGCGGAAACTGCCAGAGCAGGGGTTTGAACTCAAATTCATTTCAAAAAATTTAGTTGCCACGAGGGCAACGATTCCAGTATTGCTTGCGCGCTAATGCAGTTGGGCCGCATTATTATTTTCCCGATTAAAGCGCTTGATGGTGTTTTGGTTGAATCCGCGCGTTTGACCGCCGGCGGGATTCTGGAAAACGACCGCGTCTTTGCCATTTATGACACCTCTGGAAAAGTCGTAAACGGAAAGCGCATGCCACGAGTCCACGAATTGCGTAGCGTCTTCGATCCGTTGTTCCGGGAGGTGCGCCTCTGGCCAAACGGCCAAACGCCCCAACAGTTTCAATTGGACAACCCGGCGCCAATCGAAAAATGGCTGGGCGAGTTTTTTGGCTTTCCCGTCGTGCTGCGGCATGAAACAAAAAAAGGTTTTCCCGACGATCGCGAAGCCTTTGGGCCAACGATCGTGAGCGAAGCGAGCCTGCGCGCGATTCAAAGCTGGTTTCCTGAATTGACCATCGAAAGCACGCGCCGGCGGTTCCGGGCCAATTTGGAATTGCTGGACAAGAAACCCTTTTGCGAAGACGCCTTGTTTGGCACGCCTGGCGAACTAAAACCATTTCAAATGGGTGATGTCAGGTTTTTTGGCCATAATCCCTGCCAACGTTGTGTGGTGCCGACGCGCGACCCGGAGAGCGCGCAGCCGATTCCCAAATTTCAAAAGAAATTTATGGAATTGCGCAAACAAAGCCTTCCGCCCTGGGCCAATGCGCTGCGGTTCAATCATTTTTATCGCTTCGCAATCAATACTTCGGTCCCTTCAAGCGAAGCCGGGAAACAATTGCGTATTGGGGATGCCCTTAGGTTCGGTTGATTCAAAACGACGCATGGGACGGATGGCGTAAATCGCGGGAGCTTTTTTTGTTCGCTCTGTTCAAATTGCTACAGCAATAAAACTTCCTGAAAAATTATTTTCGCGCTTTTTCAAGGGTTCAATCAAATAAGTGCTTTGGCATCGACCGTGCTTTGGGCGTGTTGCCTGTATGACAACAAAGTTACCTGCGAGGCAATCGGCCGTGGAGGAAATACAATCGCAACTGTCAGCGTTCGGGGCGCGGCTTAAGCAATTGCGCGCGCGACGCGGTTGGACCCTGCAGGAACTCGCCGCCCGGAGCGGGTTGTCCCGGGCCTTTCTGTCACGGCTCGAATCGGGAAATCGCCAGGCGTCCATTGCCGCGGCCTTGACACTTTCACGAATTTTTGATGTCTCGGTCGCGTCGCTTTTCGAATCGCCCGTTAGCGAAACTCCCTGCGTGATCGTGCGCGCTGCCGAGGCGTCTGAAAGGTCGGCCAACGGGTTGAAATATGTGCCATTGTCCCAGGCCGGCCAGCGCTTCAATTTGCAGCCGTTGCGCGTGCGAGTTTCTCCGCGGCGCCGCGGCAATGAACATTTTCATCATGACGGCGAGGAGTGGGTTTATGTGCTTTCGGGCAGGCTCACGTTATCGCTTTCGGGCAGGAAGCACGATTTAGAGCCTGGCGACGCCGCGCATTTCGATTCGCGCCTGCCGCATCGGTTGATTGCGCGCGGCCCGTCTGACGCCGAACTTTTGGTCGTAGCCGGACCGGTTTTGACGCCTCCTGCCAACCCTCACATTAACCAACACCGGGCCATCCCGGATATCGGCTTTATGGCGCTGCCAACGGGAAAGCGTCTTCCTGCGGCATACCGGCGCGCGGGCGCGCGCGTGGTGGCGCGCGCCGCGCGTGAAAAATTTGATCGAACCACCATTTAACCAAGAATTAACATGAACAAACTCCGAGCTAATTGCTTAAACTTCAAAGAACTTCTGGCGCAAAATATCGCGCTGATATCGCCCACGATGACCGCGGCGCTGATTGTGCCCACCATGTTCGGCACGACTGGCAGCATTAGCTGGCTGTCGTATGCCGTTGGCGCGGTACTCGTATTATTTGTCGCGTTCAGTCTCAACGAATTCGCCAGGCGCACCACCAATTCCGGCTCGATGTATAGTTACGCCATGTCCGGCCTGGGATTCGGCGGGGGAGCTCTGTGCGGATGGTGTTGCCTTTGGGCGTATTTGTTCATTGGCCTTGCCGGCACGACGGGGTTCACGATTTTTGCGAGCACGTTGCTGGGAATGGTTCACATTCATGTCTATCCAGTCATCTTGTTCGCATTTTGTTTGGCGTCGTGCTTTTATATCGCCTACAAGGACATCAAAATCTCCACTCTGGTGACGCTGGGACTCGAGGTATTTTCATGCACCTTCATCATGTTGCTGGCATTTATCGTCCTGGGCCATCACCACTTTGCGATAGATACGAGCCAATTCAATTTCAAGGGCACATCGATGTTGACCCTGGGCATGGGCGCCGTCGTGGCAATCTTCAGTCTGGTCGGCTTTGAAAGTTCGACCGCCTTCGGTGAAGAAGCGGTCAACCCGCTCAAAACCATTCCGCGTTCCATCATTTGGAGTCTCGTCATTACTGCCACGTTCTTCATCTTTATCACTTATGTAGAAGTGCAGGGAACGGCGGGCTATTCGACCACCTTGGACAAAATTGACGCTCCGTTGAACGTCCTGTCCACCATGTACGGCGTGCCTTTTCTGGCGCCGATCCTTTCGATCGGAGCGATGGTGAGCTTCTTCGCACTGGCATCGTCCTGTATGAACGCAGGCGCGCGTGTCATGTATGCAATGGGGCGGCACGATTTCTTCCCGCAAAACACCAGCTACGCGCATACGAAACACGGCACGCCGCACGTGGCGTTGATCGTGATGGCCATCGTAATGTTCTCAGTGGTCACGGTTTCCTATTTTGTACTCGTCGCAAATGGTTTCGCCGTGCTGGATGAGTTCAACGATGCGGGCACCATGGGCGCGTTCGGTTTTGTGGGCGCTTATACATGCATCGTTCTTGCCGCGCCGGCATTTCTCAAAAAGCGCGGTGAACTCCAGGCAAAACATGTCGTTCTGTGCGTCGTCGCGATGGTCCTGTTGCTCATTCCGATTATCGGAAGCGTCTGGCCGGTTCCGGCGGCTCCGGTGAATTACTTCCCATACGCGTTCGTCGCGTATCTGTGGTTTGGCATCCTTCGCGTCATGGGCATGCGGCATCAAATGCCCGAACGCGTAGAGGAAATCAGGGCCGAGGTCTTGAAAATGCATGCCGAAGCGGGGGCGGCAGCATGAACAATCGAATCGGTGTCATCGCGGCCATTCATCGTTACCCGGTCAAATCCATGATGGGCGAGGAACTCAATGCTACGCGGGTGGGAACTAAAGGGTTGGCAGGGGACCGGTTGTTTTCCATCGCCGATCCAGCCACGGGCAAGATAGCCAGCGCAAAGAACCCATCCAAATGGCCCGGACTCTTTTCCTATCGCGCGGCGTTTACCGCCCCGATTAATAATGGCGTGCTGCCGCCGGCGCAAATTACGTTTCCCGACGGCAGCAACGTGTCTACTGAGGACAAACAAATCGAGAGTAAACTGTCCTCCAGCCTGGGCAAACCAGTCCGGTTTCTTGCGGGTCCACTGGCAACCGGCATGCTTGAAGAATATTGGCCGGACATTGAGGGACTGGCCCGGCGCGATGTCGTGACAGATGAAGCAATGCCGCCGGGGACATTTTTTGACTGTGCCATGATTCATTTTCTCACCACGGCCACGCTGGACAGCCTTCGTTCCTCCTATCTCGACGGCCGATTCGAGTCGCGCCGCTTCCGGCCTAACTTTGTCATCGAAACCGTGCCTGAACTCAAAGGATTCCCTGAAAATCAGTGGGACGAAAAAATCCTTGCGATTGGCGACGAAGTGAAGCTTAAGATTACGGGTCCGTGCGGGCGTTGTGTGATGACGACGCTTGCGCAGGGAGATCTGCCTGCAGACACCGGCATCCTGAAAGCCGCAGCCAAAACCAACCAGGCTCGCGTAGGCGCTTATGCAACGGTTTTACAGGGCGGCGGGGTGAGGAGGGGCGATGTCGTGCGCGTAGAAAACGTTTAGGCACTTTGGACGGTTAGAATATCCTTATTCCAACATCCAAGCACCAGAGAATATTCAAGGACCAAGCCGGCAAAATTGGATGTTCAATTTTTGGAGTTTCTTTGGAGCTTGGTTCTTGGAGTTTGGATGTTTCCACGGACGTGCCGTTTTCAGCCATTCGTCGCCATCTTTCTTAATTCGGTCTTGAGAATTTTGCCGGTGGCATTCTTAGGCAGCGCCGGCATAAATACAACTTGTTTGGGCACTTTGTAATCAGCCAGGTTGCCACGAACAAATTGAAGTAGCGCTGTTTCGTCAAGGGTTTGGCCTTCCGCCGGGGCGACAAACGCCAGAGCCTGTTCGCCGCGGCGCTCGTCCTTCACTCCAATCACCGCCGTTTCCTTTACGCCGGGAAAATGATAAATCACTTCTTCAATCTCCCGCGGATAAACGTTGTTGCCGTTGACGATTAACATGTCCTTCTTCCGGTCCGTGATATAATAATAGCCGTCCGTGTCGCGGTGTCCAACGTCTCCGGTTAAAAGCCATCCGTCGCGGAAAACTTTTTTGGTTTCCTCCGGCTGGTTCCAGTAGCCCATCATGACGTTGCCTCCGCGAACACAAATTTCCCCGGTTTCGTTGGAGCCCAACAGACGGCCATCGTTGTCCTGCACACTCATTTCGACGTTTGCGATTGGGATGCCGATCGAGCCGGCTTTGTGCTGCCCTTTTAGCGGATTTTTTGAAACCACGGGGCTCGCTTCGCTCAATCCGTAGCCTTCGATGAGGGGTACTTTGAATTTTTCCTCAAATTCGCGCAGCGTTTGCATCGGCAACGGCGCCGAGCCGCTGATGAATATGCGGATTGGCAGCGGCGTCGGCAATGGCGCCCCCACCAGCATCCGGTAAAAGGCCGGCACTGCCGGCAGGATGGTCGCGCGCCGGGAGAATATTTCCATCAACATCGCCCGTGGCGGATGCAGCGATTTGACCAAAACAATCGAGCCGCCAATCGTAAATGGCAGGAAAATTCCCACGGTCATCATGTACGTATGGAATAACGGCAGGATGACCGCCAGCGAATCGTCTTCGACCGTTGCCAGGACGATGCTGCAGCTTTCAACGTTGTGAAGCAGGTTCCCGTGCGAGAGCATCGCTCCCTTGGGACGGCCGGTTGTGCCGGACGTGTAAATGATGACGGCCAGGTCACTTTCATTGCGTTCGCTTGTCGCTTCGCCCCGCCCGCCCTTTGGAAGCGATGCGAATTCCTCCGTTTTGAGCACTTTCAGATTTGGCCGCGCAGCCGCCAATTCGGAAAAATGCGCGCTCATTTCCGCATCCGAAATGAGAACGTCAATGCCGCCATCGTTGAGAATGTAAATCGCCTCGGCCGGCTTTAAAAAATTGTTGATCGGCACAACGACTGCATTCGCGTGGAGAATTCCGAAGACCCCGGTCACAAATTCCGGGCAATTCTTGAGCCACATAGCCACGCGGTCTCCCGGCTTGACCCCGAACCGGGTCCGCAAATTTGCCGCTACAGCCTCCGATTGCGCCAGAAGTTCGCCGTAGGAGAGCTCCTTCTCCCCGAAATAAATCGCCGTTTTACCCGAATGTTTTTCGGCGCAAATTGAAAAAGCATTGGCAAGATTCATGCGTCGATGGTAAAAAATAGCCCCGCATTTTGCAAGCTGGCAATCGCCAGCGGATTGTGCTAAAAAGCTTCCAGACTCGCCTGGACTTGGGTTTGTAACGCCACGTGATAGACACTGAGGAAAAACTGGCTGCATTTTTGCCGAAATTGAGGGCCGCCGATTGGGTGTCGCTGGACACCGAGGCGGACAGCCTCCATGCCTACCCGGAAAAAATGTGCCTTATTCAGGTCAGCATCGCGGGCAGCGATCACCTCATCGACCCCCTCTCAAGAATCAATCTCACGCCGCTCCTGGACGCCCTCAACGCCCACGAACTCATCATGCACGGCGCCGATTACGACCTGCGGCTCCTCGAGAAACACCATGAATTCGTTCCGTCGGCCATCTTCGACACCATGCTTGCCGGCCGGCTTCTGGGTGAACGCCAATTTGGTCTGAGCGCCTTGGTGGAAAAATTTCTCAGCGTGACATTGGATAAAGGGTCCCAAAAGGCCAATTGGGCCCAGCGGCCCCTTACCGAGCGAATGGAGAAGTACGCCCGCGCCGACACGCACCACCTCAAGCCCCTCGCGGATAAGTTGAGGTCAGAACTGGCTGCCAAAGGCCGGCTCGCATGGCACCAGGAATCTTGCGCCCGGTTGATTGACCATTGCGCCCGGCCGCAGGTCATTGATCTGGATTTGATGTGGCGGGTCAAAGGCAGCGCGCGCCTTAGCCGCGCCGGGCTGGCTATCCTGCGCGAATTGTGGCGCTGGCGCGAGCGCGAAGCCGTGCGGGCCAATCGCCCACCCTTTTTTATTCTCAACCACGAAAAGCTGGTGGACATCGCCGCGGTGGCTTCGGTCAAACGTCCCGTGGATAATTTATTGCCGCGGCAATTGTCGCCGCGCCGGAGGGCGGCCCTGTTGGAAGCCGTCACTGCCGGGCTGGCTGTCACCACCGACGCCCAGCCGGAAATTATACGGCATCACTTCCAACGCCCGTCCGACGCTGAATTTCGCCGCTACCGTGAATTGGAAAAAGTCCGTGATGCGCACGCAAATGAATTGGGCATCGATCCCGCCCTCATCGCCAGCCGCCCGGTCCTGGGCGATCTGGCCCGAGATTGGGACGATTATGCGCCTTTGCTCATGAACTGGCAGCGGGAATTGTTGCAGAAAAAATAGCATCCTTTAACTTTCACCGATGCAGCAAACGACATTGACGCTGGGTCATTCCCCTGATCCTGACGACGCCTTCATGTTTTATGGCCTGGCCAAAGATTTGGTTCCCGCGCAGGGCTTTCAGTTCCAGCACATTTTGCAGGACATCCAGACGCTCAACGAACGCGCCACCCGCGGTGAATTGGACATCTCGGCCGTCAGCATTCACGCCTACGCCTACGTTAGTGATAAATACGCCCTGTTGCCTTCGGGCGCGAGCATGGGCGATGGCTACGGCCCCATGCTCGTGGCGAAACAAAAATGGTCGCGCGCTGAAATTGCGGGAAAAAAAATCGCTGTGCCCGGGACCATGACCAGCGCCTTCCTGGCCCTCCAGTTGTGCCTGGAAAAGCCTGCAAAAGAATTGAACTATGTCGTCGTTCCCTTTGACCAGATTTTCCGCGCGGTCAAAAGCGGTCAGGCAGATGTGGGTCTGATTATCCATGAAGGCCAGTTGACCTACGAAAATGAAGGACTGGTTGTTTGCGAGGACCTCGGCGTCTGGTGGAACACCCAAAACGACGGCCTGCCGCTCCCGCTGGGCGGAAACGTCATTCGCAAAAAATTCTCCCCGGAAATTCGTTGCAAAATTTCAGGGATTCTTACCGCGAGCATTCAATACAGCCTGAACCATCGCCCGGAGGCGGTGCAACACGCGTTGCAGTATGCCCGCGACATGGGCCGCGACCTGGCCGATAAATTTGTGGGCATGTACGTCAATCATTGGACCCTGGATTACGGTGAACGCGGACGCGAAAGCATCCGCCGTTTCCTCGGCCGGGCCTTCGAAATGGGCATTCTCCCGCACCGGCAGGAGTTGGAATTTGTCGAGTGAATAATCGTCAGCCCAATCCGCTCTGCAATCCGGCGTTTATTGGCCTGCTCCTGGTCCTCGCCACGCTGGCCGTCTATTTTCCTGTTCACAAGTACGGATTTGTAGACTTCGACGACTCTGGTTATTTCTTCGACAATCCGCATGTTCTGACCGGTCTTTCATGGCCGAACATTCAATGGGCCTTTACCAGTGCTGAAGACGCCAACTGGCATCCGGCTACCTGGCTGTCGCTCATGGTAGACGCCGACCTTTTTGGCGCCGGCGCCGGCGGGCCGCACCTGACCAATGTCCTGCTGCACACGGCCAATTCCATTTTACTCTTTCTTTTATTCCTGCGAATGACCGGCGCCATTTGGCGAAGCGCTGCCGTGGCCATGCTCTTTGCCATCCATCCATTGCACGTGGAATCGGTTGCCTGGATTTCGGAACGCAAAGACGTCCTCAGCGCATTCTTCGGCCTGCTGGCCTTGCTGTGTTATGCCCGATATGCCGAATTAGGGGATAAAAGAGCAGACGGGAATCATCCTCACTTGCCGCGCCGTAGTCAGACGAATGCGGATCCTCATCCTCAAGAAGAAATGTCTACAGAGAATTTGCCAAGTGGAACTCCTCACGATGGAACCGTGATTGGACGGTCAGCCGATTTGGAAATCGGCGATACAGCAGGTTTGGAAACCTGCGCTACGAGTTCTGGAGAGGCCAACGCGCAATCCGCAATCCAAAATCCGCAATTATTCTATATTCTTTCCCTGTTCTTCTTCGCGTGCGGCCTCATGGCCAAGCCTATGCTCGTGACGCTACCCTGTGTCCTGTTCCTGCTGGACTTCTGGCCGCTTCAACGCTTCAACGCTTCAACGCTTCAACGCCTGGTTGTTGAAAAGATTCCATTCTTTCTCCTTACCGCCGCGGCCTCCGCCGTGACATACATCGTTCAGCGAAATGGCTATGCGGTTGTTCCGCTGTCCGTCATTCCGCTGGGCGCGCGAATCGGGAACGCTTTCGTCTCCTATGCCCGATACATCGGCAAGATTTTTTGCCCGATGAACCTCGCGGCGATCTATCCCTATCCCGGTTATTGGCCGGGCGTGGTCGTTTTTCTGGCCGTTGTCCTGTTTATCGGTGTCTGTGTGGCGGCGTTTGCAACATGGAAAAAATATCCCTGGTTGTTGACCGGTTGGTTTTGGTTTGCGGGGATGCTCGTTCCAGTGATCGGACTGGTTCAGGTGGGTGAACAAGCCATGGCGGACCGTTATGCATATCTGCCTATGGCCGGAATTCTAGTCATAGCCGTTTGGGGCATTGGGGAATTCTGCCTTGCCTGGAGGCCGCGGCGGGTTGTCGTACTTTGTTTGTCAGTAATTTTATTCATTGCCTGCGGCTGGCGCGCCCGGGACCAGGTCCGCACGTGGAAGGACGACGTAGCGCTCTTTGGCCACACTCTGGCTGTGACCAAACAGAATTATTTGGCTGATTTGGACATGGGCTTTTGGTATTCAAAAACCGGGGACCTCAAAAAGGCGCTTGCATGCTATGACAAGGCCCGCAAAATCGCGCCCGACGATCCCACTGCCCTGTACAACGTCGGAAACGCTTACGCGAGGCTTCATGATTGGCCCGAAGCCATTCGCAATTACCAACGCGCGCTGCATGACCTTCCGAATCAGCCAGACGTGATGAACAATCTCGGCTTCGCGCTCGCGCAGAATAAACAAGTCGACCAGGCCATTTACTGGTTTCAAGCCGCTCTCAAGTTGAACCCCGATTTCGCGGATGCACAAAACAACCTCGGCTCCGCTCTCTTCATGCAGGGACATTACCTGGAAGCCGCAAAGGCATTTTATGCCGCTGTGCAAAACGCGCCCTATGAAGCAAGATTTGTGGTCAACCTGGGCGATACCCTCGTTCGGATGGGCAAAAAAACCGAGGCCGCCGAATGTTATCAGCAGGCGCTGCAACTGGAACCGGACGACCAGGCTGTGCGAAACAAACTTCAGGCGCTCGGGCCGCAACCGGTGAAATGAAGGCGGGTAAAATATGAAATTCAAAATTTAAAAATAGTGTGATTTCGTATTGAATTCAAATATGGACCCATTGGACGGATACATCAGTCGCCGCCGATTTATAAAACAAAGCGCTCTTGGTGTGACGGGGTTTAGCGTCGCCGCCGGTTTCCCAAGCGCATTTGCCGCGGACAGCGCCAACCCACTGGCCGATTCTAAAAGCCAGTCTGACTTTGTGCCCGTTCGGTACCGGCCAATGCCCGTCAAGGTGACGGGACTAAAAAAGAATGCCGTTTCACTCAACGGCGCCTGGCTCATTGATCCGAATCCCGGCAAGGACACAAGGAACATTGCATTGAACGCTGCAGGCTGGGGCCAATTCAACGTGCCTGGGCAATGGGCGCAGCAGGGATACGACATACCACTGGACAAAACCGTTGCCGTAGCCAAGGAAATCAGAATCCCACACCCATGGGCTGGATATAGGATATTTCTCCGGTTCGACGCGATTCACTCTGGAACCCATTATTGGCTCAATGGCAAACAGTTGGGCTACAGCGAAAACCTGTTCACGCCGGTGGAATGGGAAATAACCGACGCGGCGCACGTGGGAGAGGTGAACCGACTGGATCTTGAGATGACAGTCGACACGGCGTCAGAGCGGCTTTCCCATTCCTGTTATTATACCGGATACAGTTTGGGCGGCATAGACCGGGCGGTGAGAATTTACGCCCTGCCGAAACTTCATATCGCCACTCTGCGCCTGAACGCGGGATTGGATATGGCGTATCGCGACGGCGAATTGCAAATCGAACTTGGTCTGGATAGCCGGGAGCCGGCCATTCAGACCGGCCTTGCCGTATCCGCGCAAATTCTCGACAAGGCGGGCAGGCGGGTCGAGCACTCGATCCCTTATGTAAATCTCGACCCGCTCAATCCAGGCCTGGCCATCATGAATTTTGAGTCGCAGGTGGTTAACCCTTTAAAGTGGAACGCCGAACAACCCAACCTGTACAGGCTGGTGTTAACATTGGAACAGGATGGGCGGGCTCTTGAGCGAATCGAACGGAATATCGGCTTTCGTACGGTCGAAACCAAAAACCGGCAGATTTATGTGAACGGCGCGCGCGTCAAGCTGGCCGCGGTGTGTCACCACGAAATCGATCCTCTCACGGGCCGGGCCAACACCATGCGGCACGCCGAGGAGGACGTGAAACGTTTCAAGAGCGCCAATCTGAATCACGTTCGCACTTCGCATTATCCCCCCACGCATGAGTTTTTGGACGCGGCGGACCGTTACGGTTTGTATGTCGAGTCGGAGGCACCGCTCTGTTGGGTGGCGCCGGCCAAAGACCTGTCCGACCTCAAGGCAGTTCTCAACCCAACCTCGGCGATGATCGATTACAACCACTCGCACCCCTGTGTCATCATGTGGTCTTTGGCAAATGAATCTCATTGGAGCGGACTTTTTGAGGAATCCAACAAACTGTGCAAGCGGCTGGATCCCACACGGACAACCACCATCGAAGGTGCGTTCTCAAATGAGGACAAGGTGACCTGCGATATCATCAGCCGCCATTACCAGCGCATGCCCTATGACAATATTTTAAAGGACGATCCGCGCCCGTTCTTTCATGGGGAATGTTTCTTCCTCGTCTATCATGAGCGCACGGACGTGGCCATTGATCCCGGTCTGCGCGAGTTGTGGGCCGCTGGAAGCGCGGACCCAAATTCAGCATGGGGACGGTCATGCCTCGAAAACGTGAACGGGATTAAACGCCTGATGCCAGGCATTTATCCAGGCGCGTGGAGTTACATCTGCGCCTCTGAACATTGCATCGGCAGCACGATATGGTCGGGTGTGGACGACATTGCATTTCTGCCGAATGGAAAAGTCGTCAGCAGCGAAAATGCCAACGCATATTGGGGACTGATTGACGGGTGGCGTCGCCCGAAACCCGAATTGGCCCTCGCAAAATTTGTCTTCTCGCCGGTATGGTTTTCCCGCCGGCAGCTTGAATACGCGCCCGGACAATCGTCGGTGCGAGTCCAGGTGGAAAATCGCTGTTCATTTACCAATTTGAACAAATTTGAATTCATTTGGGAATTAAACGGCGCCAGGGGCAGAGCGCGCGTTAATATCTCGCCCGGATCGACGGGAGAAATTGAGATACCCGTCCCGTCCGGAACAGCCGAGGGCGAAATGCTACTAGTGCGCGTGATGGATCAGGGTGATGAAATTGTTAATGCCACTCTCATGCTCGGGCAACCGAGGTCGCGTGTCCTGCCGCAGCCGCAGGCAGGCGTGCCTAAATGGAATGATGACGGCCGGTTCATAATTATTGAAGGGACCCGCTTCACTCTTGTCTTTGACCGGACCACGGGTGATTTCGACGCTTCGAATCCGAAACATCATGCGCAGATGATTCAATTTCCTTCCTTGCACGTCACTCGGCATGATTTTGGAGATCTGATGCGCAAGAAGCCGCCTTATGCGGTATTTCCTGACGTTACGACTCGCGAGATTGGTGCCGTCGCGGTAACCGAAAAATCTGAAGGACTCGAGTTGAAGATCAATGACCGCTACCAAAGCTTTGCGGGCGAAATTCGCTGGGTCATGGACAAAGATGGAGTTGGCGCAATCAGTTACGATTACATTTATACCGGCGACGATTTGGATTCGCGTGAGATCGGACTAAAGCTCGGACTTTCCGCCATATGCGACGAGATAAAATGGCGCAGGTGGTCTGAGTGGGGTGTTTTTCCCGAGGATTGTATTTGCCGAACGGAAGGAAAAGCCACGGCGCGTCGAAACAAAAAGGGGCCGATACCGCCTGACAATATTAAGCCCCATTGGCCGTGGTCGCAGGACGAAACCGAATTGGGCACCGCCGATTTTCGATCCATCAAATTCTGCATTTACGAAGCCTCTCTCGTGGCATCGAATGGTTCAGGTGTGAGGGTAGACGCCGATGGTGACGTCCATTTTCGCGCCTGCCTGTCTGCCCGCGGCGTTCAGATGCACGCCCTCTCTCAATGTTCGCTGGCGCCGGTGATATTGAAAAATGGCGCTCGACTTTCCGGCAATGTTTGCGTTCGAATGATATGAAAATGAATCGATTTATCTTTCCTGTTTTGTCGTCCGCTTTGCTCGTGCTTGTGCTCGCTGTTCCGGTGGCGTTTGCCGACCCGCTTGAGGACGGCTTCAACAGCCCGCCGGATTCGGCCAAACCACAAACCTGGTGGCATTGGATGAACGGCAACATTACGAAGACCGGCATCACCGCCGATCTTGAGGCGATGAAACAAATCGGCCTGGGTGGCGCTACTATTGTGAATGCGGATTGCGGTATCCCGCATGGTCCAGTGCAATTTATGAGTCCGGAATGGCAGGACGATTTCAAATTTGCCGTCGAGGAAGCAAACCGGCTGGGGCTTAATCTTTGCCTGGAAAATTGCGCCGGCTGGTCCAGCAGCGGCGGTCCGTGGATGACTGCCACCAACGCCATGCAAAAAATCACGACCAGCGAAGTGTGCATCAGCGCCCCGGCGGATTTTGTAACCCTGCCGCAACCGCCCACGAAACTGGATTTCTACCGCGACATCGCCGTACTGGCGTTTCCTGCTCCCACGGGCAAGGCCATGGACATTTCTGATTTCGATGCCAAAGCGGGTTACAGCGATAGCGCCGTACTATCTTCGGCGGTCGGCAGTAGTCCCAAAGGCTGCATACCCTTGAACCGGATACTGGACCTGACTGCGAAACTCGATGCAAACGGAAAACTGCACTGGCGCGTCCCCCGGGGCAAATGGATTATCTTGCGCGTTGGCTATACGCCGACCTGTGTTGACAATCATCCGGCTCCTCCGGAAGCCACCGGTCTCGAGTGCGACAAATTGAGCACGACGGCGCTGGATGTTTATTGGGACGGTTTCATGCAAAAGGCGATCGACGATGTCGGCCCGCTCGCCGGCCCGGGAAAAGCGCTTAACAGCTCGCTCATTGACAGCTACGAAGTTGGCGACCAGAACTGGACACCCAATTTCCGCGAAGAATTCAAGAGACGGCGCGGATACGACCTGCTGAAATTTCTGCCTGTATTCAGCAAACGGGTCGTGGGCAACCCGGCGGTGACCGAGCGGTTTCTCTGGGACATACGCCGGACCATTGCAGATTTGTTCGCTGACAATTACTACGGTCATTTTTCTGAACTGTGCCGTGAGCATGGATTATTTAGCGCAGTCGAGCCCTACACCGGTCCATTTGAATCCCTGCAAAGCGGTGCGTCGTTGGGTGTCGTCATGGGCGAATTTTGGGCCGGAAGCCAGGGGCAACTCGATCCTTCAGTCAAGGCGGCGGCATCGGTGGCGCATATTTACGGCAAGACGATTGTCGGTACCGAAACGTTCACCGCGGCCCCGGACCACGGGCGCTGGCAGAATACACCTTATTCGCTCAAGGCGCTGGGAGATTTGGCGTTTTCCATGGGCGTCAACCGTTACACGTTCCACCGTTATGCGATGCAGCCATGGACGAATCGCTGGCCGGGCATGACGATGGGTCAATGGGGCTTTCATTTTGAGCGCACGGAGACCTGGTGGAACGAGGGCAAGCCCTGGATTGATTATATCACCCGTAGCGAATTTCTTCTGCAACAAGGCCGCTCAGTCCAGGACGTCGCGTATTTTGACGGCCAAAGCGCGCCCGTCGAACGGCGTGACGGCGACCCGGCTACGCCCACAGGTTACGACTTTGACGGCGTTGACGCCGATGTTCTGTTGGATGCGACGGTAAAGGATGGCCGCCTTACGCTGGCCAGCGGCGCGAATTACGCCGTTCTGGTCCTGCCGCCGACTGACATCAACATGACACCGCAAATGCTGGAGTGCATCGGAAAGCTCGTTCATGAAGGCGCCACGGTCATAGGCCCGCGCCCGCAACATTCGCCGAGCTTGGACGGTTACCCTGCTTGTGACAGGCAGGTCAGGAAAATGGCCCATGCAATCTGGGGCGATTGCGACGGCACTTTGGTTCGGGAACACAAATATGGCAAAGGCCGGGTTGTCTGGGGCAAATCATTGGCCGACGTTTTTTCTGAACAAAACCTGAAACCCGATTTTGAATTTCAAGGCAATGACCCGGCCACGAGCCTGGTCTATACGCACCGCGTCGCGGATAACGCGGATATATATTTCGTCTCCAACCAGCGGGAGCAATTTGATTCCGCTGAATGCACCTTCCGCGTCAGCGGAAAGGCGCCGGAATTATGGGACGCGCAGACCGGCGCCATCCGTCCCGCTCCGGTCTGGCATGAGGAAGGCGGCCGAACTTGCGTGTCGCTTGAGTTTGATCCGGCCGGCTCGATTTTTGTCGTGTTCCGAAACGTGCCGAGCCGCGACCATTTTGTATCGGCTGGATTTCATGAGGCAAAAAACACCGAACCGCCCAAGGCATCCGACTTGCGGATCCTGAGCGCGAGCTATGGATATTTTGCAGGCCAAACCTGGAGCGACCTTACTGAAAAGGTCAAATCGCTGGTCGCCAGTGGCGCCAATGTGGTTCCCGCCAATAACGACTTCGCCGGTGATGACCCGGCGCCGAACATTCCGAAGCATTTGCGCGTAGAATATAGCCTTGACGGCAGCAACAAATCGGTCGAGACCAACGAAGGCGAGAGCCTGACTTTGCCGCAATCCGCCACGGTGATTAGTGCGCTCTACGGCGAGTTGGACACGACCAATCGCCTTGTGGACGTGACTAAAAAGTTAGAGTCGAGCTTCAAGAACGGACGATTAAGTGTCACCGCGAACAATAAGCTGGCCGGACGCGATCCAGCAGATTTAGTCCCCAAGGAATTGCGCGTCGACTATTCGCTGAACGGCGTGGTCAAACACGTCACGGTCGCTGAAAACGAAACGCTCGTGTTGCCGTCGTCGTCGAGCATCGGACAGGCGCCGCAATTTGAAGTCCGCATGGATGCCGACGGTTCGCCGGTTGTGAGCTTGTGGAGCAACGGCAACGTTAGTTTGACCAAGGCCGACGGCAAAATGCTGCGCGCTGAAGCGACGGATGTGCCCGCGCCGCACCCAATTAACGGACCCTGGAACTTAAATTTCCCGCCGAACTGGGGCGCGCCGCCGTCGATCACTTTGGATAAACTGATCTCCTGGACCGATTCGACAGACGACGGCGCACGCTATTTTTCCGGCACGGCAACTTACGATAAAGACATTGAGATTTCCGACGATCGGCTGGCTCCCGGGCGCAAACTTTGGCTGGACCTGGGCGAAGTGAAAGATTTTGCCGAGGTTTTCCTGAACGGCCGGGACTATGGCGTCCTGTGGAAACCGCCGTTCCGCGTCAATATTACGGACGCGGCAAAACCGGGAATGAACAAGCTCATCGTTAAGGTCACCAACCTGTGGCCCAACCGGCTGATTGGCGACGAACAATTGCCATCGGACCGCGAGTGGAATGGCAAACAGCTCAAGGCCTGGCCGCAATGGGTGTTGGACGGGAAACCGAGCCCGACTGGGCGATTCACGTTCACGACGTGGCATCATTATACCAAGGACTCGCCTTTGTTGGAGTCGGGCCTGATTGGACCGGTGACGTTGCAGACGGTGGAGGTTGTTACGCCCAGGTGAGCGGGATTTGGGTTGATGGGATACGGGAGGTGAGCGCGTAGCAGCCGATGCGAATCGGCTCTGGATTCTTCGGTTTGGAGGACCATGTGCGCTTGGATTTAGTTAGAGCGCACTGACGTGACGCTACGAGGCTTGGGAGAGGAGGGCGCCGCACATTTTGTGTATATATGTGAGGAAACATGGAAACGAGGCGGAAAATGGCGTGGATTGCCCGTTTTTATTGGGAAATTGAACAAAATAGGGCGGAAACGGGCGCGCTGAAAATGGGTAGTCGAAACCGAGAAGAACGCAAAGATCGCAAAAGAGTTTGTGGGACTTTCGGCCGCATTTTCAGCGCTAACCCGACTTTCGCAGATCTGTCATGGGAAGATTGTTTTCCATAGCAAATACAAGGGCACACCCTTCAGGTCGGCCACACATCTGGAACCTGATCCCTGTAGATTCGAGGCGGCGGCTGTTCGGGCAAGGACCAGTTCATTTGGTGCAACAGCATCGCTTGGGCTTGGGTGATTCGGGGCAGGCAGATCGCTCCGCCGGCCTTCAGCTTGAACTGCCAGGAGCCTTCCAGCAACTCCTTCTCATACGCCTGAAATCGGTGTCGTGACTATGCCCCGATCGAAAACCCAGATCCGCCGCGCCCGACCATGTTTGGCTTCCACTTGATCGAGGATTGCTTCCAAGGTCGTGACATCCGCCCGGGCCCCGTCAACGACTTCGTAGGTCAAGGGAAAGCCTTCCGGTGTCACTACCATCGCAATTACCAGTTGCGGGCAATCCGGCCGGTGGTCTCGCGAATAGCCCCGCGCCGCCTTCAAAGTACGTGCTGGTCAGATCGTAAAGCAGCACGTCAAAGAATCACCTAGGCAACATCTTCA
>DASYYL010000223.1:0-7159 GCA_035933915.1 Verrucomicrobiia bacterium | reverse complement strand
AAATCTGGCAGCTTTCGTTTCAGGAGCTTTTGCTTTCGATTCGGCTGGTGTGATACCCGGCTGATCGCCTGCGTCACCCGGGTGTAATGCCCCATTTGCAATCGCTCGCTCACCCATCGTGCCGTAACCGTCGTATTGTCTCTCAGCCACCACGCCAATACCGCCTTTTCCGGCGACCCTTTTGGCATTTCTTTCAATAATGCCTCGCTGATCCCGAGCGCTCGCATCCCTTTGCCCAAAATCAGTTCCGCAGCCGCCTCATCATGCGCCCGTTTGGCCGGCCCACTGTGCGATTCACGGCGCCGGCCACGCGCCGCCTTTTCCAATCCGTCCACCAATCGCGACACGAATGTCTCGCCTCCCACGTACCAACCCCGCCGCAGCGCCTTCCATTGCTCCTGTAATTGTTTGCGCCCGGACGGACGACCCAGTTCCAATACCCGCCCTTCCAGATACGCTTCATACCCCTTGCATTGCGTTTCTTCAAGACCCAGGCTGCCCATCACCCGCTGCCGCTCCAGCCACCACGGCACCTTGCCGCGACGAATTAAATACCATCGATAGCTGCTCCATTTGTAGCTCTTAAGCCGTTGCCGGCCAATCCGCACCAACCCGGCGCGCGCAGGATTCAAGTGAATGTACGTGCTGACGACCTGGAAATACATCGGTTCGCGCTCATCGACTATCACCGCTTTGTAGCGCCCCTGGAAAAGATGTCCGAATAATTTATGACGCCGGTTATACCGCTGCGTGTAAGCACTTTGAAGCCACTTCATCCCCGCCACGAGATTCCCCTCAGGCGTTTCAATCAGTAGATGATAGTGATTGCCCATCAGCACGTAAGAGTGAACCCGCCAACCCGTCCTCTGACACGCTTCAGCCAGCGTCTCCAGAAACCGTCGACGATCCTGGTCATCGGCGAAAATCGCCCGACCATGGCTACCCCGAGCCATGACGTGATAGACCGCTCCAGGATATTGAATGCGCAAAGGCCTCGCCATTTCCAAGACCCATTTTCCTGATCAAATCCCGTGTGTCAACGGGAAAATGTCACGATTCTAGGACTGACCCCTTCCCCGCCAGGCCGGCCGCCAGCGCGTTGGTGACGGCGAAATCGGCGCGCGAAAAAATTTCCGGCGAGAGCGTGTAATCCGGCGCTGCGCCGACGTAATATTGCCAGCCAATCGGAATTCGGACGTGGTCAAAATCCTCATGCTTCATTGTGTAAAACTCCGACGCCGCAACCGTGACGCCCCAATCGGCGTCCGGGGGTGATTCCAGGTAATTGCCCAGATTGACCCCGCGCATGAATAGTTTTGACGCCTGCCACGCCGGCGAATTGGAATCCGTCAATCGGCGCATCTGCGGCGGGTTTGAGGGGACAAATGAGTCATCGCCGGTTTGTGCAAAGACCGGCAATATCATCGCGGCCGCAAGGGCGAAAGAGATCAGAGCGTATTTCATCGAGTCGAAATCCCCCGGGAACCCGGCATTTTCCGCGCGCAAACATAACACAGGCAGGCCGATTACAAAGGAAAAAGAGCCCATCCAACAGTCTACAGTCCTAAGTCTACAGTCCACAGTCACACCGGTAGGGCGTCGCTCCCGCGACGCCTCCCCGCGAATTCTCAGCCGCAAAAGAACTCAAGGAACAGAAAAGTCACGAATGCCTGTCGGCACCGAGGCTATGGCGGGACAAGCAGGATGAATAGAATTGACAGGACTCATGCGTTTCGGCTCATTCGGCTCATTCTGTTAATTCTGTCCAAAAGATCTTTCTCTGGTTAAATTCCCCTTTGGTGCCTGCCCTCCGTCTTGCCCATCGTAGCCTTGGCGAAGTTGGGAGCTGCTTCTGGGCGAAGGATGGGTATTTCGCGGTTAAATCTGCTTTCCTCTATTTCGCGGACAAAATCGCTCCGAAAAAACTTCGTGAAATCCGGGACCATCGGGATTAAATTTGAGCCATGAGTTTTACCCAGGTCATCGACGAACTTCCACGGATGACGCCGGCCGAGCGGCAGCAGCTCATCCGCCGGGCCCTGGAACTGGACGACGCCCCATTATCATCCGCCGACGAGGCGCTGGTCGAATCGCGGTTGGCCGCGCACCGCGCCGACCCTGAATCTTCCGTGCCAAAGGCAATCCGCGAATGACGCGAATTAACGCCAATTCAAATCTCTTCGCCGACCGAAGCCAGGAGCTCTTTTTCTAAAGCTCGATGCACAAAGAAATTGGCTTCCGCTCGTAACCGCGCGACTTCTGCGCGTAGCGATGTCACTCGACCAGAGTCTTTGGCCCTGCGCAATACGCCGAGCACACCAGTATGCGCCAACCCAATCCGTTTGGCGACCGATCTAGCGTCAGATTCGTCCAGCAGAACTAGATCGGCTTTCAACTCCAGCGCGAGCGCGATAGCCTCTGCCTCGCCGCGGTGCAGAATGGCTGCAAGGTTGTCAGGAACGGAACCCGTGAGGGACACGACACGGAGCCACTTTAGCCTTATCGCTGCGTCCAAGCGCTCCCGCGCAGATTCGTTGCGATGGCGCTTCAATTCCGACTCTACACCGGGTGGAATTAGCACTTCTCCAAGCTGTTCGCGCAACAATTCCAACCTGTCTATGACCGCCAGGTTGAATAGCGGTGAGGTATTACTCACCGCAGGCATACCGGAGGTCAGCTTTCAAATCGTCGGGAGTGTAATGTCGGGGAATGTTGCGGCGACTCAATTCCTGACCCATCTGGAAGCGGTCCAAGCCGGCCAGTTCTGCTGCTTTGGCCATACTGAGCCTGTCCTGGGCATACAGAGCACACGCCAGCTCGATGCGTAAATGACGCGGCACATCCGCCGCCGGCACATGGAAAGCCTCGGCCAACAACTCTTCAGGAACTTCCAGAGTGACGCTCATATATTGCACAGCTCCGAACCAGTTCGAATGCCATGGACCCAAATATCGCCCGAACCTGGTCAAAAGCCAAGGAAGGAAATTGGTGCCTCACAGGTAGGGTATATATAGGAAGTGAACGAGTGAACGAACTGGAAAGCGGGCTCCAAGGGACGTCAAAAGGCGCGATTTTATTGGTGGATTTGCGGTTTTGAAGCGCACGCCGAGGTGTGAACGAGAGCCGGATTATCTGACCGCAAAGATCTCAAAGACCGCAAAAGATTCTTGATTCGACACGATGAACAGGATAAACAGGATTTTTGTGTTCTCTGCGTTCTCTGTGGTAAAATTCCCCTTTCGCGTATTTCGTGTATTTCGCGGTTAAATCCCCTTTTCCCCCATTCGGCGTTGGGCGTTGGACGTCTTGCCGCGCCGAAGTCAGACGAAGGCGGGTCGTTGTTCGGCGTTCACCCGTCCTCTGCCTTTCCCGCCCATATATCCAATAATCCCCTTCCGCGCACCACGCGACCCATAGCACATTTTTTGTAAGAGCGAAGCCGCATTGACCCTTTATCCGATTCTTCGCAAACTTGCGGAGGCAATCGGTTATTTCGCTTTGCAACCACATTTAGAAAACGTATGAGCGCCGCCATCCATCGTCATCCCCGTTTCGCAGAATTGCGGTACCTGTTCCGGGCGCATCCCGAATGGTTCGGTCCGTGGAATGGCACACTATTCCGATTCCAAACCGTGGATTTTCCCACCACCAGGAACGTATTGAGTGGCGAGGGCGCGCGCTGGCGCGGCGGTCGCTGGAATTCGCCCGGCATCGCCACACTCTACGGCAGCACTACGGACAACACGGCGCTTGGGGAATGCAAGGCCCACGACCATTATTACGGCGTTGAAACCAGAAGTCCTCGATTGCTCGTCGCCATCGAGGCGCGACTAACGCGGATGCTTGACCTGACCATGGCCGGCACCCGGCGCGCGATGAATGTGACGCTGGCCGAACTCCGCTCGGAAGATTGGCGCAAATTGCAGGCGGCCGGGAAAGAGAGCTTCACACAGGCGATTGGACGGGCTGTGGTCGCCGCTGGCGGCAGCGGTCTGTTGTCACATTCTGCCACGGTAAAACGGGGCGTCAACGTAGCGATTTTCCCAGGCGTATGCACCGCCGACCATGTGGAGGTGGTGGACGGCGCAAAACTCGAAAATTGGGCTTCAAAACGGAAACGCAAAAAATAAGTGGTTTGACACCTGCAATAATGCAGGTTATAATGCAGGCAAAAGTAGATGCCAGTCATTGCAAAAAAATTCAAGGTCGCGCACCCGGCGCTGAACACGTTCCGCTTCAGCCACCGCGGTGCGAAGGATTACGCCGGTCTATTGCAGCACTATCGCACGAGGTTCAAAATGCCGCAGCCGCTGCTGGTGCGGATGACCGGTTTTTCGCCGCGCTCGGTCGCCAAGTGGGGCCAGGGTGTTTTGCCCTCGCCCAAACAAGAGAAGGCACTGGTCGAGATGGACCGTCTGCTGGACGGCTTGACGCGGGTGATGCAATCCGCGCAAGTGGGTCAGTGGCTGAAGTCGCCCAATCCAGCGTTCGACGGCTCGACGCCGTTGCAGATCGTGGAGCGCGGTGAGATTGACCGCATCTGGCACATGCTATTTGATCTGGAATCTGGCCAACCGGGCTAACCTTCCCGTTCTCACGTTCTCATGGTCTCATAGCCTCCCATCCCACGCTCCCCTGCATTTCCGCAATCCTCGTGCTCGTCCTCGTCGTCGTCCTCGCCTGCCCTGCGTAGCCTTGGCGAAGCAGGGTCCTCGAAGACTTAAATCCCTGGTTTATCCGCTAATTACGCAAATTTGCACGAACTGCTTTTGGCCTGAACGAATCCCGTTTTTCGCGCTAATTCGTGAAATTCGCGGACAATCTCCCATCTCCCATCTTCCATCGTCGCTTTAAAGATCCACACACACATTTTTTGCCTATCTTGTCCGGCGTAGCCTGGCGAAGACGGAAGCCCAACACCGTCAGATTTGCTTGGAACTCTGAATATTTTAAAGAAACGGAGGATGTTTTGGATTGTGTTTTTTGAAGGGAGATGGGTAGCGTGGAAGAGTGCAATTCGAGGAATATCGCCATGCACTTGCGGCCTTGCAATTTGGCAAACGGCTGCCGACGGCGATTTATGTTTTCAGAGATGGAACAACAGATTTGGGACCAAGACTGAACGAT
The DNA here is from genome assembly GCA_035933915.1 of Verrucomicrobiia bacterium. Taxonomy (GTDB): domain Bacteria; phylum Verrucomicrobiota; class Verrucomicrobiia; order Limisphaerales; family UBA11358; genus UBA11358. The sequence goes on along the minus strand of DASYYL010000223.1, from coordinate 2,032 downwards.
TTGCTAAAGACCCTAAAGGCGCAATACGAACTCGGTGACGAATTCAACGTCGTAAAATTCCGGACGGACGAACTGAAAGTTTCATTCCTGCGGTACCCTGGATTTTTGGAGGAAGCGCATCCAGCCCTAAATCACGCGGTTACTATCGATCTCGTAAACGGACGGGTAAGGCGCACGAATTATCGGGACAATCATAATCCGCCGATTCTGCATCGGAAGGAGTCATTTTTACCGCAACAACATCCAAAACGAAAGGAGTTTGAAGATCTAACCCGGGCCGAGGAGTCTGTCGGCTTATACGCTCAGCCGGAAACGATTGGTTTCAAACTAAACTGGGAACAGCTACTAGGCAAGTTAGGGCTGAAAATTGAAGGCCACCGAATCGAAAAACTGGGAACCGAGGAGGCACGCGGGGAATCCGGTAAACTCAAACCTTTCGAGGAGCACGTTGGCGAGGACCAAGTCGTTAGCTATGTGGGTAGCCCACGTGATGCTTTCTCGATTGACTCCAATCGTTCACGCACAGCGTGTTCCGGCAGCTTAAAGACTTGTCCAGGACTTCCCACGCCGACCGCAACCTCGCGAAAATTCAGTGTTTTTTCATTCTTGTGCGCCTTCAGCCAATAGTCATCGAGACAATAGATAAAAAGCTCCTGGCTGATTTCCGGCTTTTCCTCAACGCGAAAGGCATAGATGTCTTCACGCCGATTTGAGTCGGCCTGAACCCGCTCTCCAACTTTTTGTATCAGTTCCAGCTCTGTCAGCGGGCAATCTAAATTGTCCTCCTGGACTTCTCCTTTTTTGCCGCGTGTAGGCACGTACGTATGGAGAAAAGTTGTGAAATGATGGTCGAGAGTAACCATTGAGAGGCTTTTGCCACAACGTTGCGCTTCCTGGGAAAACGCAACAAGCACCTCTGAACGAGAAAAGTCTGGACGATGCCAATAATTGAGCAAATGGTGCCACGCAAAGAGCGGCTGGTTCGCATTCGTCGATATTTTCCAGTGCACCAGCCAGAGCGTCTGGAGGTTTTCTAGGAATTGGTCTCGCCCTCGCGTTCCGAAGATCACGTTTCCAAACTCCGAAACCTCCATTCCTTGATGTTTTTGGCGGGTCGAAGCAACCTCTGAGGCGTCTACCCAGAATCGTATTGCACGGACCATGTTTTTGCCAACGCCTAGAGCTACCATCGCCGCATCTTCGTCTGCGAACAACTCAGCGTTTTCGGTCAAACCGCGAACGGCCTTCGGCAACCACGTGTAGCGGCACGGGAATGTTTCGTGCCCTGAAAAACGAAAATTTCCCGAGCTCTGAATCTTTTGTTCCGTTACTCTGCTCATAGTTTTGTCCTCGGATTCTACGGCAGAGGGTTGGACAAATGCTGTCCAACCCCCAAAAAATATTCAATCGCCTGCATACGCCTCAGCCATACAATACATCGGGTCATCAAGACCTTTGACCACAATATATAGTGGTGCGCGCCTGTTTAAAAGCAAAATAATCCAGGATGCCGGGAGAAATCCAGATAAAGTTTTGGCCAACTTGGACATTTTGGGCCGTAGTTCCAATCCGCCTTCGTTCGAACTACGGCGCAACGTGACGAAAGTTTCGTAAAGTTCCAAAAAGTGTCGATTGTTCGTGTTGAAACCGAATAAATGCGATGACAGAATGCAGTTGAGACAGAATAAACCGAATGTGCAGAATTGAAGCCAAAAATCGAGGACGAGGACGACGACGAGGACGAGGAGGGCAGGCACGAAAGACTTTTTTGACATAATGAACCGAACCAACCGAATGCGCCGAATTGAGGGAGCGGTGACTTAACCGCAAGAGATCGCATAGAACACAAAGATTTTCGTCCGCGAATTACGCCAATTAACGCGAAAAACGGGATTCGGGGCTGTAAATTAATTCGTGTAAATGGTCAAACGAAAGGACAATGAAGCTATGGCCATTACCGATGCAGTATTGAACGAACTCCTCAAAGACTACCAGAAGCCCGAAGATTTATTGGGCAAGAACGGGCTGCTCA
>DASYYL010000222.1:0-2419 GCA_035933915.1 Verrucomicrobiia bacterium | reverse complement strand
TATAGCGATCAGAAAAAATGACACTATCCCTGTCATTTTTCATCGCCCGATATTGTTTCATTTCATCCTTCGCCGCTTTATTTGCAAGGGCCTTCTGTTCCAACTCAATAAATTGACGGTTAACCTTAGGATCAGACCAGTTGAAATTTTCCTTAACTTCGATTGGGTAATGCTCGATTTCCGTCTTCGCGCCGATTGCGGCATTAAAATTAAATTCTGAGAGTCCTGCGCCTGGCTGGTTTTCAGCAGCGACGGTTTGGCAGATTGCAATGGTCTCCCCTTGTCCAATCTTGAACCGGCTTTCGGCAGAACTCAGCGCCTCTCCAGATGGAGCAAAAATAATCATTTGGTTTTGTTAAGCTGATTGAATAGTAAAACTAGTTCAAGAACCAACTTTTTTTGTAGCGAGGACGTGCTGACCGCGACAACAGCATCGTAACTAGTAATTTCACCAGTTGTCCTAGTCGCTTGTTGGGACTCACTGACCCAGTCTGAAAGACTAAAAACACCAAAAATGGTTTCCGCCCTGTTTCCCACCCGGCTTAAGTGAATGACATTGCAAAAATTCACCTGTTCCGCTGTGGAAACTTCTTCTTTTTGAGCTTTCTCGTCAGGATCAACCGGAACCGCCGCAATAAACTGCTTTAGGTGTTCATGGTTGTTTTGAATCAGAACTGGATCAAAAATGACCCGTTCCCCTTTTTGTCCGCTTGCTTCCAGAAGGAATTCAATGAGGCCGGTTGATTTATCAACCCGCAATTTGAATCCGGTGGTGACAACAAATTTGGGCGGGACAGCCCTCACGCGCTTAACCATTATCGAATCGCTCTTTTTGCGAGGCTGTTCTACCATAAAAACCTATTTAATTTGCCATTTTACCCACTAAAGTCAACAATGCAAAAATCGCCCGCAAATTGTTCACGCCGAAGGCTCTGAACCATTTGTTGCAGCCCTTGCCAGGCGCTTGTCATAGCGTCGAGGTGATCAGTAAACATTTGTTATTTCAATTCGCGTGCGCCACCGACACAAACGGCAACCGAAAGTCCACCGGTTGCAACTTTGGTTGCACGTTGCATTGTGGATTATTCCCCCATTCCTTTTCCCAATCATCCAGCGACGGCACGCTGACCTCCGCGTGTTTCGAGTAAGCATGATGTACCGCCTTGGAATTGTGCCCTAACGCCTGCTGCGCGAACCGCTCCGGGTAGCCGCACTTCAAAGCCCGTTCCGCCCATGCATACCGATACGAATGCAGCGACACGCCCGAAATCTCCAACCCGTCGCAGCGTTGATGAAACTCCGTTGCCCGGTCCCCTGCCCTCACCGTCCGGAGGTAGGGAAAGAGCGGCCCCACCGCCGGACGCCGTTTCAAGATGACCTCGATTTCCGTGCCGAAACGAATCAGCGCCGGCTTGATGCCAATCCCGCCGCGCGACTTTAATTTTGCCCGCGAATAACTAATCGTGCGGCTGTTCCAATCCACATCCTCCGCCAGCAGACAGGCCGCGTCTGTTTGCGACGCGCCCGTATGCCACAGCAGTTCGTAAAAGTCCCGCCGTTCTGCGTTCTGTTCCCGCGCTACAATAGCCGCATGTTCCTCCACCGTGATTGCCCGCTTGGCTTTGAACACCGGCTTGGGCCATTGCAGGCGCGGGATGACTGATTTCAGCAGCCATTCCATGCCCAAGGCGTGATTATGAATCCGCCGCAGATAAACATTGGTGGACACCTTGCCATCGGCCAGCACCCGGTCGAAATGTTCTGGGCGGGTTTCGGCCACGTGCAGGCTGCGGATGCAGTCAAAATTCCTGTCCTTGATCGCCGTATCCCACCGTCGCCGCGTCTCATCCGTTTTCTTGGCAACGATGTTTTCCATCACTTCCTGCCATGTCCGCGTCGCCAGCTTGGGATCAGCGCCGTTGAGATACACCCGCGCCAGAGACAGGTTGAAATGCGGCTGACACTCCGATTCGTTATGCGCCTGGAGGATGCGTTGCGCCTCAACCTTGTCGCTTGTCTTGAGGCTCTTTTGCTCCCCGGTGATTTTGTGTTTGAGGTAGAAGACGCCCCAGGGACGCCGGACCAGCCCGAATGCTTGTTTCATCGTTTCACTCATGTTTATGAGTCTGTCAGGGTCGGCGTCCGTCGCGTAAGCGAGCAGTGGACGGGCTATAGCCGAGCAGTAACAGGTTTCTGAACGGGCAGCCAAACAGGTGAAGATTCCGGTGAAACTCTGACTCCCAACTCCCACAAAGCCCCTATAAATAAAGGGTTTTGATTGGAGGCGAGGGTCGGAATCGGCCCGTCGCCTCAATCATTTGACATCACAAAATGAGGCATTCCGCGCCGAGAGCTGAAGATGAAATCAAAGCTGGTGTTCTTGACTTGGATGACAGCACTCACCCTGTCTTTTGGTCTC
>DASYYL010000215.1:0-14122 GCA_035933915.1 Verrucomicrobiia bacterium | reverse complement strand
ACACACGTTTTCGCTTAACGAAGCCAGACAAAGAAAAAATGGCACAGCCAGAACAAGCCTCTTTGGAGCGCGGACTGCCGAGTCTGCGTGCTTCAGGTCTCGCGATACAAACCACCGTGCCAAACGTTCCACCCACCATATCCCCAGCTCCTCGCGCACAAGGCCGTCCGCCCTCCGCCACCCAATCGCCAAAACGATAACGATAATGTAACTCTTTGTAGCTTTTCGTGTTGCCGAAATGTTGCCGATTAAACCCTTTTCATTCAACGATGTAGCCGATGTTGCCGATTTTCGAGCAATCATCAAACAATAACTCTCAAAGAGAATAAATGCATTCTCTTAGAAAGTAGAAAGACCATGGGAGGCTAATCACGAAATTCGCTCAATATGCGAGATTCAATACTTGACGCATCACGCATCACGATCGCGTTTCCTCAAAATTCGCAAATTTCCCAGCAAAAGCGCGCTTCTCGGCTTCGTTTCCCGTTTCCCACCCTATACCCAAAAAATGTGTAAGACCCTCCATCTCGCCGCGCCGCAGCAAATCAACCTCTGAAAGAAGCGTCGCGAAAGCGGGAACTTTAGCGAAGGCGGATGGACTATTGATAGACGGTGGACTGCGAATTATAGGTGGCCGCGGTGCAAATCGCCCTTTTTCCTTTTTCCTTTTTCCCTTTTCCTTTTGAATGGGCCCATGCTTTTGCTTTTTGACATCGGCAATACTCACACACACGTCGGCCTGGCGAACGACCAGCAGGTCATCAAACAAATCAATATCCCGACCGCAAAATGGTTTGATCGCGGTGCCGCCGCGCTCGTAAAACGATTTGTCGGACGCGACAAGATCGTCGGCGCCATCCTGTGTAGTGTCGTGCCCCGCGCCACGCCACTGGTGCGCAAATTGGTGCGTGACGTCTGGAATGTGAATCCGGTCGAGCTCAACGCCAAAACCACGCGCGGTGTGGGCATAGATTATCCAAAGCCAAAGACCATCGGCGCCGATCGCCTGGCAAACTCTGTGGCGGCGTTCAAACGCTTTGGCGCGCCCGTCGCGGTCGTGGATTTTGGCACCGCCGTCACCTTCGACGTGGTGGACACCGCCGGGAATTATGCCGGAGGCATTATCGCGCCCGGCTTGGCGGCCATGACCGATTATTTGCACGAAAAAACCGCGTTACTCCCGCGCATCAAAATCACCGAACCCAAAAATGTCATCGGCAAAAGCACCGAACAGGCAATGTTGGCCGGGGCCGTGTTCGGCTATCGCGGACTCGTGCGCGAATTGATCCACGAATTGAAGCGCGAGATGAAAGCTGCGCACCTGCCAGTCGTGGCCACCGGCGGCTACGCCCAACTCATGGCCGCCGGCCTGCCCGAGATCTCCGCCGTCGAACCCAATCTGACACTCGAAGGATTGAGATTGGTATGGCAGGCAGAACATGCGGTTGACGGTGCGGCCACTTCTTTCTCCTATCGTTCCAAACCATCGGACGATGATTCCCCCTCTCCCCGGGGGAGAGGGCAGGGGTGATGGCGACCGCTGGACTAACTTTTTCCACGGCCGCGATCTGCGAAAATCTGCGCAATCTGCGGATAAACTCTTTAAATTCGCTCCCGGAATTGGCAAACTATCTATTCTATGTCGAGCAGCCGCAGGCAATACCCCTTTCACCTGATCGAGCCCAAATGGCAGAAAGTTTGGGACGAAGGGCAGGCCTTTCGCGCCTTCAATCCCGGCGACGAAATCCCGCCCGCCCATCCATTTGCGCTGCGCCATAAAATTTCCGGCAAAGTCTCCGCCGCGCAATTGCCGCCCAAGTTTTATATCCTCGATATGTTCCCCTATCCGAGCGGGGCAGGCCTCCACGTCGGGCATCCGGAGGGCTACACAGCCACGGATATTTTGGCCCGCTACAAACGCGCGCGCGGATTCAACGTGCTCCATCCCATGGGCTGGGACGCGTTCGGTCTGCCCGCCGAGCAGTTCGCGGTCAAGACCGGCCAGCATCCCCGCAAAACCACTGAAGAAAACATCGCCACCTTTAAGCGGCAAATTAAGTCCCTCGGCTTCAGCTACGATTGGTCCCGCGAAATCGCAACCACGGACCCCGATTATTTCAAATGGACCCAGTGGATTTTCCTGAAGTTGTATAACAGTTACTTCGACAAAGATAAAAACTCGGCGCGCCCGATTGCGGAATTAATCGCAAATCGCAAATCGCAAATTTCCAATGAACCCGAATCGTCGTTGCGCGCGTTTATAGATTCTCAACGCCTCGCCTTCGTGACCGAAGCGCCAGTTTGGTGGTGTGAAGGACTTGGGACTGTTTTGGCGAACGAAGAAGTTGTGGATGGTAAAAGCGAAGTCGGCGGCTTTCCCGTCATCCGCAAGCCTATGCGCCAATGGATGCTCCGCATAACAAAATACGCTGAGCGACTCCTGGAGGACCTGGACACTATAGACTGGACCGATTCACTCAAGGAAATGCAGCGCAACTGGATTGGCCGAAGCGAAGGCGCGGAAGTGGATTTTCAAATCGCCGGTTCATCCGAAAAAATCCGCGTTTTCACAACGCGGCCGGACACATTGTTCGGCGCGACCTATATGGTCCTTGCGCCGGAGCACAAACTGGTTGATGAAATCACGACGGCTGAACAGCGTGACGCGATAGCCAATTACAAAACCGACGTCACAAAAAAATCAGATTTGGAGCGCACGGAATTGGCCAAAGACAAGACGGGTGTTTTTACCGGCGCATACGCCTTCAATCCGGTCAATCAGCAAAATATTCCCATCTGGATTGCCGACTACGTCCTTGCCAGCTATGGCACCGGTGCCATCATGGCCGTGCCCGCGCATGACACCCGTGATTTTGAATTTGCGACAAAATTCAATTTGCCGATCGTGCAAGTCGTCCAGCCGTCCGACGCCAAAACCGATTGGCGCGGCTTCGTTGGCGACGGCGTCTCGGTCAATTCCGCCGGTCCAGATATTTCGCTCAATGGCCTGCCCACCGCTGAAGCCAAAAAGAAAATCACCACTTGGCTCGAATCGAAAGGTCTCGGCAAACGCACGATCAATTACAAACTCCGCGACTGGCTCTTTTCGCGCCAGCGTTACTGGGGCGAACCGTTCCCGATTCTTTGGAAGCGCGACGCGTCCGGAACGTTATATCATGAAGCACTGCCCGAGAACGCCTTGCCCGTGCTTCCGCCGCAATTGACGGACTACAAACCCACCGCGACCGGCGAGCCGCCTCTCGCGCGAGCAAAAAATTGGGTCAATCTTGCCACCGGTTCTCAACGCGAGACCAATACCATGCCACAATGGGCCGGGTCCTGCTGGTATTATCTGCGTTTCCTCGATTCAAAAAATCCAAACGCAATTGTCAGCGAAGAATCGGAAAATTATTGGATGAGCGGCAAATCCGCCGGCGTCGATTTGTATGTAGGCGGCACCGAACACGCCGTGTTGCACCTGCTCTACGCCCGATTCTGGCACAAAGTATTGTTCGATCTCCGGTATGTTTCCACACCTGAGCCGTTTTTCAAACTCGTCAACCAGGGCATGGTTCTTGGCGAGGACAATCAAAAGATGTCCAAATCCCGCGGCAATGTTATCCCCGTGGATGCTCCGGTACGCGACGTCGGCACCGACGCCCTCCGCCTCTACGAAATGTTCATGGGCCCGCTCGAAATGGTCAAACCCTGGAGCACGCGCGGCGTCGAAGGCGTCTATCGCTTCCTCGGCCGCGTCTGGCGCCTGTTCGTGGACGAAAAGAGCGAAACCGAATTCGAACAAGCGGAAACGACTACTGAGCCAGGCAAACATGGCGAATTGTTGAATCAGATTCGCCTGGGTTCCGCCATCGCGGATGTCGCTCCAACAGCGCCACAACTCAAAGCACTCCACGCCTGCATCAAAAAAGTCACCGAAGATCTTGACGGCTTGCGCTTTAATACCGCGATTTCCGCGCTCATGGTCTTTGTCAATGAAGCGATGACCTGGGAGACAAAGCCGGCCGCCGTGATACGCGAGTTTTTGATTTTGCTCCATCCATTCGCGCCGCATCTGGCCGAAGAGCTTTGGGAAAAGCTCTCAGCCGTCAGCGGCCAGCCCTCAGCCAATCTGGCCTATTCTCAGTGGCCGGCATTTGACCCGGCGTTGCTGGTCGAAAATGAAATCGAAATTCCCGTGCAGATAAACGGCAAATTGCGCGACGTCATCAAGGTTCCCACGGACGCCGATAACGCTAAAATCGAGACGGCCGCGCTGGCTTCAGACAAAATCAAGCCATTCGTTGACGGCAAAACAATCAAAAAAGTGATTGTGGTGCCAAAGAAGCTGGTGAATATCGTGGTGTCATAAACGCGAACCACCGCCAGGCAATCGCACGCGCAAGAAATTCAGTCGCTTTTCGATCGGCAAAGCCAGCCGACGGCGGATCAATTCCAATTCCGCCCGCTCACTCTCCGCGCGTAGCGCCGCCAGTGCTGATTTGCGCTTTTTGCTTCGACTTGGCTTTTTCATACGCTGATAGGAAACCGCGTAAATCGCAAATCGTAAATCGCAAATTCCTACGCTTTTTCCGCCCCGGCCAGAATCGTCTGAAAATGCGGCGGCTGTTCCTCTCGCGCCACCACGGTGATCTCGATTTTTTTAAACCCGGCGTTTTCCAGCCAGTGGTGTAAGTCGCTCTCGGCCAAGCCCAGCCAGCGGTCGCCATACAAGTCGCGGGCCTTTTCAAAATTGTGCTGGAGTAAATCCAAAATCATGATTTGCCCTCCCGGCTTTAAAATCTTGTAGGCTGCCGCGATCGCTTCTGCAGGGACTTCCGCGTGATGCAATGCCTGGCTCAAAACCACCAGGTCCACACTGTCCGCGTCAATCGGCGGCTTCTGCAAATCACCCTGACGAAACTCGAGGTTTTTCAGGCCATTCTTTTTCGCCTTCGCTTTGCCAAACGCCACGATCTTTTCGGAATTGTCCACGGCGATGACCCGTTTGCAGCGCCGCGCCAGCAGTTCGCTTAGCAATCCTTCGCCGGCGCCCAGGTCGGCGACGACCAGCGCCGGTAAAACCCGCAGCAGCAAATGACCAAACGCCTGCCACGAACGTCCCGGCCCGTAAACGCGGTCGAATCGGCCGGCAATTTGATTGAAATAAACCTCCGCCTGCTCACGACGGCGGTTCAGCACACGTTTCAGATTGATTTGGTCGCCCGAATGCTCCGGTAATTCCTTTGCGCCGCGAATGGCTAACTGGATAAATTCTCGGGCGGTCGCGTCCGCGTGCTCATTCAATTTGTAAAACGCCCGCTTGCCCTCGCGCCGTGATTGGACTAGCTCCGACTCCTGCAAAAGGCCCAGATGCGTCGAAATGCGCGATTGCCCCAGCCGCGTGATTTCCTGAAGCTCAGCCACGGACAATTCTCCCCGCTCCAGCAGCGCCACAATGCGCAGCCGCGTCGGGTCAGACAGGGCTCGAAGGGATTTTAGGGTGGTGGACATGATTGTTCGTTAAAGTCCTGATTTTAAGAGGTCATTTCGGCCTTGGCGCCATTGCGCCCAATTGCTTCGTGTTCGCTGCGCAAAATTGTTTTAAATATATTTGACAATCGCTGGCTTTGATATATCATCAAATCCTGATACGTCAATACGTTTTATTCATGAGCAAAAATTTTATCTTCTCTTCCGAGTCGGTTGGCGAGGGCCATCCGGACAAAGTGTGCGATACCATCTCCGATTACGTGCTGGATGCCTGCCTGGCGCAGGACAAAAACAGCCGCGTGGCCTGTGAAACCTACGCCAAATCCAACCTCGTCGTTGTCGGCGGCGAAATCACCACTAAAGCAAAACTGGATTTCAACGCCATTGCGCGCGAAGCAATTCGCGAAATTGGGTACGTTCACGAGGACGACGTATTCCATGCCGATAAAGTGCTTATTCTGAATGCCATTACGGCACAATCGCCGGATATTAAGCAGGGTGTTGACGCAAGGGCCGCCGATGGCAAGGACACCGACGAGCAAGGCGCCGGCGACCAGGGACTCATGTTTGGCTACGCCTGCGATGAAACGACTGAACTCATGCCGGCGCCTATCATGTACGCGCATTTGCTCGGACGGGCCCTCACCAGAATCCGCAAGAGCGGCAAAGTCAAATGGCTCCGGCCAGACGCCAAATCCCAGGTTTCTGTCCGTTACGCAAACGATCAACCCGTGGAAATCACGAACGTTGTCATCTCTACCCAGCATTCGGCCGACGCAAAGCATAAAACCATCAAAGAATACTGCATCGAAGAAGTCATCAAAAAGACCTTGCCCAAAGAGATGCTCACCAAAAACACGCAGTATCTCATCAATCCGACGGGCCGTTTCGTCGTGGGCGGTCCGCAAGGCGATACCGGATTAACCGGGCGCAAAATTATTGTGGATACCTACGGCGGCATGGGACGCCACGGCGGTGGCGCGTTCAGCGGCAAGGACCCCTCCAAAGTGGATCGCAGCGCCGCTTATATGGGACGTTACGTCGCCAAAAATATCGTCGCCGCGGGTATTGCGACGAGCGCCGAAATCCAGTTCGCCTACGCCATCGGCTATCCTGAACCCGTCAGCGTTTGCGTGAACACATTCGGCACCGCGATTGACGGAATAACTGATACGGAAATTGAAAAAGCAGTCCGGGAAGTCTTCAGCTTTAAACCCGCGAACATCATCAAACAATTGAATTTGCTGCGGCCGATCTATGCGAAAACCACCAATTACGGCCACTTTGGCAAGACCGACCCCGATATCACCTGGGAGAAATCAGACAAAGTCAAAGAGCTGAAAAGAGCTTTGAATTTAGGCGAAATTTCAAATTCAAGAGTTCAGGTTCCGGGAAGAATATCCGCGAGTCCGGCGTGAATCAAATTTGAGAATTAAAAACTAAAAACTAGAAAACTATGCCAAAAATCAAACTTTCACCGCCGCGTCGCGCCATTGTAAAAACGAACGGCAACGGCAAAACCGACTATTACGTTAAAGATATTTCATTGGCCGACGCCGGCCGACGGGAGATTGAAGTGGCTGAGCAGGAAATGCCCGGTCTTATGGCTTGCCGGGCCCAGTACGGCCCGCAAAAGCCACTCAAAGGTGTCCGCGTTTCCGGCTCGCTGCACATGACCATCGAAACCGCCGTGCTCATCGAAACTCTCGTCGAACTCGGCGCTTCCGTTCGATGGGCCAGTTGCAATATTTTTTCGACGCAGGACCACGCTGCCGCTGCCATCGCCAAAGCTGGTGTGCCGGTGTTTGCGTTCAAAGGCGAGACGCTCGAAGAATACTGGCAGTACACTCTCGACATGCTCACCCATCCTGGCGGCCTGGGGCCGGAACTTATCGTGGACGATGGCGGCGACGCCACGTTGCTCCTGCACAAGGGATATCAGATGGAGCACGGTGATGATTGGGTCAATACTCCCAGCGACAACCACGAAGTGTCCGTCATTAAGAATCTCTTGAAACGTTGTGCGAAAGAACGCCCCGGCTGGTTTACCCGCGTCGTCAAGGATTGGAAAGGCGTTTCCGAGGAAACGACCACTGGCGTCCATCGCCTTTATCAAATGTTGGAAGCGGGCAAGCTCCTCGTTCCATCAATCAACGTCAATGATTCTGTCACAAAATCAAAGTTCGACAATCTTTACGGTTGCCGCGAATCGCTGGCAGACGGCCTCAAACGTGCCCTGGGCGTGATGATCGCCGGCAAGGCCGCCTGCGTTTGTGGTTATGGCGACGTTGGCAAAGGCAGCGCCCATTCCTTGCGGGGTTTCGGCGCGCGCGTCATTGTCACCGAAATTGATCCCATCAACGCGCTTCAGGCGGCGATGGAAGGTTTCAAAGTGACGACCATTGAAGACACGCTTGGCGAGGCCGACATCTACGTGACGACCACAGGCAATTGCGATGTCATCACACTGGAACACATCCTGAAAATGAAAGACCAGGCCATCGTCTGCAACATCGGCCATTTCGACAATGAAATCCAGGTGGACCGGCTCAACAACGCAAAGGGGGTGACGAAAATCAACATCAAGCCGCAAGTGGACCGGTACGATTTACCCGGCGACCGCAGCATCTATTTGCTCGCCGAAGGCCGGCTCGTCAACCTGGGTTGCGCTGAAGGCCATCCCAGTTTTGTGATGTCCAATTCATTCACCAATCAGGTCCTCGCGCAACTGGATTTGTGGAAGAACCGCAACACGTACAAAGTCGGCGTCTATCGCCTGCCCAAAAAGCTGGACGAAGAAGTCGCCCGCCTGCACCTGGAAAAAATCGGCGTCAAACTTACGAAACTGACGAAAAAACAGGCTGATTACATCGGCGTGCCGGTGGAAGGGCCCTACAAGGCTGAACATTATCGGTATTGAGCAAGAACTGACACGCTTTTATTGGCGGGCCGGGAAAAACTTCCCGGCCCGTTTTTTGGTTTTTCATTTCGGTCGAATTAATAAATCATCCGTGCGTGCCACAGAACGAAAAGAAAAACAGCCTGACGATCAAACTGGCGCGGATCTTTCTGGCGGTGATCATCGGTTTTTACCTGGTTATTTGTGTCACCATGGCCGTGGGACAGCGTTCGCTCATTTACGTTCCTCGAGTTTGTGATTCCGCAAAGGCGGACCGGATTGCGCGATCGGAAAACCTCCAACGCTGGACCAATTCCGACGGCGAGAACATTGGATTTAAGCGCATGTCGCCGGCCCAGCCGGCGATTGGAAGCGTCCTGATTGCCTATGGCAACGGCGGCACCGCAACCGGCGTCGCCCATTACGCCGATGACATTCAAAAGGTCGCCGCCATGGATATCTTTATTTTGGAATACCCCGGCTACGAAGACCGCCCGGGCCCTCCTACCGAGAAAGCCCTATTCGCAGCCGCCGCTAATGGCCTCCAAATGATTCCGACGAATAAACCGGTCTATCTCTTGGGCGAATCGTTGGGCACAGGAGTGGCCTGCTACCTGGCCGGAACCTTCACAAATCGAATTGACGGCATCGTTTTGCTTTCACCGTTCACCAGTGTGGCGGATGTAGGCCAGAGTCGTTATCCGTTTCTGCCGGTTTCCCTCCTGTGTGTGGACAATTTTCCGTCTGAAGAATATCTGCGCAACTATCACGGCAAAGTCGGCATTTCCGTGGACGGCAAAGACGGTGTTGTTCCGGAGAAGTTCGGCCTCCGGCTCTATAACACTTACGACGGCCCAAAGAAGCTTTGGGAATTTCCAAACGGCACCCACTGCCAGGTTGATAGGCCGCAGACGATCTTTTGGATGAAAGCCGTCAACTTCTGGCAAACTAATTGAACCCGGAAAATGTTTCGAATTGGCATAGACCTCGGCGGGACTAAGATTGAAGGCGTCATCCTCGACGATTCGGGCAAGGAAGTGTTCCGCAAACGAATTGATACCCAGCAGGAAGGCGGTTATCGGCACATACTCGATCGCATCGCGGAACTATATCGCGGCCTGGCCAAAGCAATCCAGTCGGGCCGGCACACATTTGGGATTGGAACGCCCGGTGCTGTTTCTCCCCGTACCGGCCAGTTAAAAAATTCCAATACCGTGTGCCTGAACGGGCAGCCTTTCAAAACCGATTTGGAAAATATTCTGGGACGCACCTTTGCGATGCAAAACGACGCGAACTGCTTTGCCATGGCCGAGGTCCTCTATGGCGCCGGCCGCGGCAACCAGCTTGTCTTTGGCGTCATCATGGGTACCGGTTGTGGCGGCGGCATCGTTTACAAGGGCGAAGTCATCGTTGGCCGCCAGGGCATCGCCGGCGAATGGGGACACACCAGCATCGCGCCGGACGGGCCGCTTTGTTATTGCGGCAAGCGCGGTTGCGTAGAGACCTACATCAGCGGCGGCGGCGCCGAAGCCCGTTATGCTGAAATGATTGGCATAAGAAAGACGTTCCGCCAAATCGAAAAGGACTTTTATGATGGCGAACCCAAAGCCATCGAGTTCATGGCTGCTTTCTTCCGCAATTTTGGCCGCGCGCTGGCCAACGTTATTGATGTGCTGGACCCGGACGTTGTCGTTCTCGGGGGCGGCGTTTCCAATTTTAACGCTCTCTACACCGAAGGTATCGAGCAAGTCGCGAAATTTGTATTTAGTGATTCGCTCGAAACGCCCATTGTGAAGCATCAACTCGGCGATTCCGCCGGCGTCATCGGTGCGGCGTTAATTGGAATTTGACCATGCCAGCCATCTTCATTGCCACCCGAAACGCCCACAAAGTATCGGAAATACGGGCAATCCTCGGACAACAGTTCCAATATCTGACGCTCGATGATTTTCCGAACGCGCCAAAAGTAATCGAAGATGCAGGCACGTTTGCCGGGAACGCGGCAAAAAAGGCCGTTGAATTGGCAAATTGGCTCATGGCGATCGAGGCAGAAGAAGTGCCTGATTTTGTACTGGCGGATGATTCCGGCCTGGAAGTGGACGCCTTGAACGGCGCACCGGGTGTGTTATCCGCGCGGTTTGCCGCCATGGGTTCGGGCGTAAATTCATCCGATGCGGACAACAACGCAAAGTTGCTGCGATTGCTCCAAGAAGTGCCATTGGAGAAACGGACGGCGCGCTTTCGCTGTGTTATCGCGCTGACGCCGGTTCCGCCTAAGAAGGTCGAAAATGCTTCGCCCGTATGTTATGCCGACGAATCAGAATTCCAAACGGAAGTATTTGATGGCGTTTGCGAAGGTAGGGTCATTTTCGAGCCCCGAGGCACCAACGGCTTCGGCTACGATCCACTGTTTGTGCCGGACGGTTTTGAGAAAAGCTTTGCCGAACTTGAAGACGACGTAAAAAACAAATTGAGTCACCGCGCCAGGGCATTGGAAAAGCTCAAAGTGAAACGTATTGGGAAACCTATTTAAACAATCCGCCAATATTCAGCTTTTTTCTCAATAGTCCATTATCAGCACACATCCGCAACCGCCCGTTCGGCAATTCCTTCAGAAACATTTCGCCGCCGGAACATTCCACCATCAGGCTGCCCGCGGCGATGTCCCAGAGATTGATGGTGCGTTCGATATAGGCGTCGAGGCGGCCGGAGGCCACGTAGGCCAGTTCCAACGCGGCCGAACCCATGATGCGGATCTTTTTGGCGCGCCGCGCAATCCGGTTCAAATGCGGGATGCTCTTTTCCAGGTTCTCCCGGCTCTTTGAAAACCCCATTGCGATGACAGCGTCGCTGACCTTCGCGCGGCGGCTGGCGGTCACTGCGCGGCCATTTAATCTCGTCTTGCCACCTCTGCTGGCCGTCCACAATTCGTCTGTGAACGGACCATAGATGACGCCGATCAAAGATTGATACGACGATGGAGTGGCAATTTCCGAAAGCACGTCCTTTTTTCGCTGAAGCGCGATGGATACCGCCGCGTGGGGCATTCCAAAATAAAAATTCACCGTCCCGTCAATGGGGTCCACGACCCAACGATATTCGGCATTCACATCGCCCGAACAACCTTCTTCTCCCAGCAGCGGAATGCCCGGGAATGTACGATGGAGAATGGTCTCAATGGTCTTTTGGCAGCGCACATCCAGTTCGAGCTTGATGTCGTGGGCGTGCAGTTCATTGACGCGTTTGGGCGCGTTCCAATTGTCCCGCATGAGCTTTCCCGCTGCTCGGGCTGCAACCACGGCCGCCTTTTGTGCTGCAATTAAATCCATCCGCACTTTATGCCAATAAAAATACGAAGGGTCGAGCAGATTGGGCCCAATGAGTCGCCTTAATTTTCGGCCTTGAGAGCGTCCCACGTCTCGGTGTACAGGGCGAGAACAGCCGGATGGATGGCAAGGTCGCGGGACAAGCCGCGATACTTGATGAGTTCGATAACGTCCGCCTATCCTTGAGTCGGCGATTTGGACTGCCGGACCAACTATCGAGTTTAAGCGAAATCAATTCTTCGAGAGAATGAATTGCAGACTGTCGGTGACTGTTTTGGCTTCCGGAAACGGGAGCTTGCAGCCTTGCTTAAACACCCGGCCGGCCGGCAAACGATCGATTTTAACTTCATTGCGCCGGTCTTCGACGCGGTCGTCAATGCCCCGGATTCGGTAAAACGGCCCGGTCACACTCGCTGTTAAAAATTCCACTGCTTCCCCGACGTCTGGGACGACAATATCCACGTCAATGGTCATGCGCGGGTAGCCGTGTTCCTGCACCGCCAGCCCGCCGACGATGAGATGGAGGATATCAAAATGAGCCAAGGTGCCTACGCTGTCTCGGGCGGTTTCAATGAGACCGCTCGTGCCGGTATTCTCGCGCAAAATGTAAGCGTCGTGGTTCGCAAATATATTATATTAGATTCTCGCAAATCGGCAAAATAAGAATTGACGGCTTGAACCAAATAGTTGAGTCATTAGACTTTCACAAAACAATTTCCGTCCCATTCCCTTCGTCAGTGAAGATTTCAAGAAGGACAGCGTGCGGCACGCGGCCGTCCACAAACGAAACCTTTTCCACACCCGATTGGATTGCCGCGACCGCGCTATCCACTTTGGGGATCATCCCTTTGTCAACGACGCCGATTTGTTTCAAGTGCGCCACCTCCGCAGTTTTCAGGTGCGGGATGACCGAATCGGGCGTCTTCGGATCGCGTAATAGCCCGGGGACATCGCTCATGAACACCAGCCGCTTGGCCTTCAGGGCTATGGCAGCGCACGCGGCCGCCACGTCGGCGTTACAGTTATAGATCTTCCCGTCTTCGCCTCGCGCCGTCGGGCTGATCACTGGAGTAAACCCGCACCAGATGCTTTCCTTGAGTGGCGCCACATTCACCTCCGTCACTTCACCCACGTACCCGATATCGATTTTTTTACCCGGCTGTTGCGGGTCATCGAGCAACAGCTTCCTGCATTTGAAAATGTCCGGCCCGGCAAAGCCCACGGCGTTGCCGCCCAGGGCATTGATCGTCTTGACGATTTCCGGGTTGATTTCGCGCGATAAAACGTCATCCACGATTTTGGCTGTCGCTTCATCCGTAACGCGCTGGCCCTGGACGAAATTCGCCGCCAGCCCGGCTTTTTCCATGGCCCGGGTGATGGCCTTGCCTCCGCCATGCACCACGATGGGGTCAATCTCAACTGCTTCGAGAAAGACAATGTCCCGCGCTACGCCGGCGCGCGTGTTTTCGTCCGGAGAATCCATGAAACTGCCTCCGTATTTTACCACAAACGACGCCCCGCTGAATTTTTGAATATAGGGAAGCGCTTCGAGAAGCGTATCGGCTTTAGCGATTAAGTCCTGCACGGACAAAGGAAAGAGGAAAATCAGAAAAAGAAAAGGAAAAAAGGACCATTGCACATTTTTTGTATATAGGCGCGGAAACCGGAAACGAGGACCGTTTTGGAGGCGAAAAGGGCGTTTTTATTAGCAAACGCGACGATTTTGCGAGCGCCGGGTGGAAACGGGCCGCCTTCGTCCGATCACGGGACGGCATGGAAGAGCGTGAGAGGAATCTCTGCGGCAAGTGAGAATGATCCAGTTTTTTTCCCCAACTTTAGTAAGTTTATTATGCTAGGGTTTCGCGGGCTAAAGTTCGCTAAAGAAAACGCTAAATTTCAGATTTAGGGGTCTAAAATGACGCGCTTTTGCTGGGAAATTGGCGGATTCGAGCTAAAGTTGTGAACCGGGATTTTTGGGAAAAATGCTTAAATTCATGGGGGTCGAAATTAAGGGGTAATTGGAGTTTGAGCGTCGTGATCTCGGCTCCGACGAGGAAGAAGGATCACTTGCCCTGGTGCTTTTCCTTCGTCGCAGTGTAGATTTCGCTGAAGACGTCCTCCAGCGATTTCGTAATGTCCCAGTTGGGGTAATGCGCCTTCATTTTCGTGAGGTCGCTGATGTAGCAGATGTGGTCTCCGGCGCGATTTTGGTCCACGTATTCGAAATTCATCTTTTTGCCGCTCAAAGCCGCTGCGCGATCAAAGGCTTCAAGGATTGAAACGCTATTAGCCCGCCCGCCGCCAATGTTATAGACTTCGCCTGTGCGCGGTTTTTGATAAAACGCGTGGATGAATCGGGCGACATCTAATGAATGGATGTTGTCGCGCACTTGTTTGCCCTTATATC
>DASYYL010000149.1:0-19282 GCA_035933915.1 Verrucomicrobiia bacterium | reverse complement strand
GCCCTACGACCAGCCATATCAAGCCGCGGTGCATGCTGCCACGGCCGACTTAACGCCGGCTATGGGCGCACAAGCGGCGCCAGGGGCTCTCAATGCAATCTATCAATCACTGCTGCTCCATTCGAACATGCTCGGTTTTGTCGAGATATTTCGCGTCCTAGGGATCGTCTGTTTTATTGCCACGCCGCTGGTGCTGCTCCTGAAACGAGCCCAACCGCGCAAAGGCGTAATAATGCATTGAAAGGTCCTCGATTACGCAGAACAAAATTATGAAAACGACCAATTCTGATCTGACTGTGGATATCTGCGCCGAAGACGGCTCCCGCACCAGGTTCTTTCAAAACGAAGAAGGAAGGGTGGATAAGACCCTTCGCCAATTAGTAATGCCCCGGCTTTTTAGCCAGCCGTTGCTGACACTGGCCTCAAAACACAGCGTTAGCGCTATTCCCACCAGGACCATTGACATGGTTCTCGTGCACACAGAGTCACCGCCCTCGCTCCCGTTACCTTCGGGTTGGTCGGATGTGTCTGAAACCGGCGGCGAGACATTTCTGGACATGACTGAACTGGAAGAGCCGCAGCTGGCACAAGAAGGAACGCTGCTTGCGGAAGTTCATACGGTTGGCGACTGGATGGTTCGGCTCAGGCTGAAAACAGCCCTTCCGGCCACCATTCAGGAGTCGCGCGTTCTTTGGAACCATTTTTTGGAAATACCGGTCATCCCGTTTCAATTGCGACTCGGAGGCATCGGACTAATCAACCCTGCGAAAATAGTTCGAGTCACCGTTTGTCCGGGAATGCCAGGAGTTTCCGAGTCGGCGTTGCCGGTTGATCTGCTCGAAAGCGTTCGAGCGTAAAGAAAGGACGATCATGAAAGAAGCCACCATTGAATTGCCCGAAGCGAAACCACCAATAGCCTGGAAAAGGATTCTTGTGCCGATTGACTTTACTGAATCTTCGAGAGAAGCCGTAAAGGTCGCGGTTTGTTTGGCCGAACACTCCGATGCGAAAATTACATTGCTCCATGTAGTTCAATTATCCAGCGCAGAGACCATTGAGACGGGAACCGCGGCGTACGAAGTCATGGAATGTGCGCAAAGGTCTCTAGATGAAATTGCCGGCGAAATTCCGACGGCTTTTGTCGGCCAAAGACTCGTGTGTTTCAGCGGCGCGGGAATTTCGGAGAAAATAATTCAAACCGCTCGTGAGCTGTCGACGGATTTAATCGTTCTGGTGGCTCATGCCTGTGGTCTTTTTAAACGGATATTCCTCGGGTCCACGACCGAAGATGTGGACCATCACGCTCCCTGTCCGGTTCTAGTCGTCCGTGGAAACCAAAATAGCAACGGTAAAACTGTTCTCGCATAAATCAAAGAAACGTCATGAAAATAATTCATTTGTTAAATGTGGCGCTTGTAACAGCCCTCGTGGGTGGGTGCGCCATCGGACCCAACTACCAAACGCCGAAGACGGCCGTTCCTTCAAAGTGGGGAGAAGCGCTGGCAGGCGGCGAAACCAACGGCCCGGCGGCAGCCATATGGTGGAAGAATTTTCAAGATCCAGAGCTGGACTCGCTCGTTAATCGCGCCGTGCGCTCCAACCTTGACTTGCGTATCGCCCAGGCTCGGGTGCGTGAAGCGCGCGCCGAATACGGAATTGCCTATGGAAACCTCTGGCCAACCGTGGACGGGTCCAGCTCATACGCTCGCACTCGTTTATCTCAACACATCCCGGTACTTGGGAACCTTCCCTTGCCCCCCAACACGCCGTTTGAAAACAACCTGTATCAGGCAGGTTTCGATGCATCCTGGGAAATTGATGTATTCGGCGGCAAACGCCGGGCTGTTGAATCGGCCAAAGCGCGAGTGGCCGCTGCTCAGTTCGGACAACAGGACACTCTGGTCACGCTCCTCGGCGAGGTTGCCCGCAATTACGTGGAAGCTCGGGGCTATCAGCGACAGATTGAAATTGCTCACGAAAACATCGAAGCCCAGGAACGCGTGCTGGTAATTACGCAAAATCGGTACACCAATGGCCTGGCAAATAATCTGGATGTTGAACAGGCAAGCACGCTGCTGGCGACGACGCGTGCGACGGTGCCCTCACTGGAAAGCGCTCTTGCCGCTTCGATCCACCGCTTGAGTGTCCTGCTGGGCCAGCCCCCGGAAGCGTTACAGACGGAGCTGGCCACCGTGGAGCAAATTCCGGCTGCTCCCCCGGCGGTGCCGGTGGGTTTGCCTTCAGAACTGCTCCTGCGCAGGCCCGACGTCGCGCAAGCGGAACGGCAACTCGCGGCGGCTACAGCGAATATCGGCGTGGCCAAAGCAGATTTGTTTCCGAAGTTTTACCTCACAGGCGCGGCCGGGTACCAAAGTGTGAGCGCCAGCGATTGGTTTACAGGAGGCAGCAGCTTGTGGTCGGTCGGCCCAACCGTGCTATGGAATATATTCGATGCCGGCCGGATCCGCTCCAATATCAAACTTCAAAATGCGCGGCAGGAAGAAGCCCTGGCTAACTACGAGCAAACCACGTTGAGCGCGTTTGAAGACGTCGAAAACGCGCTCGTCGCTTATGCCAAAGAACAGCAGCGCCGGCGTTCCCTTGAAGACGCGGTCAAGTCCAGCCAGGAATCGTTACGTCTCGCTAACCAGCTTTATTCCAATGGCCTGACCGATTTCATTAACGTGCTTGATGCGGAGCGTTCGCTCTATCAGGCGCAGGACGAACTTGTCCAAAGCGATCGGACGGTCTCCACAGATGTTATCGCACTTTACAAATCACTCGGAGGCGGATGGGAGATTCAATCGTCATTAGCGCGTCTCTAGAAAGGCTCCAATTATGTCAACTCAAGTCAGCGTCACAATCATTTTGGCCATCGTTGCCTTCGGGCTGCTTTGGTATCGCCAGCCGTCCCGGTGAGAGGAGTTAACCATGCACTATTTAATAATGCTGTGCTTCCTGATTGCCGCAATCCGGCACGGCCAGCCGGTCCGACCGGCGGTCATTGAGCGCCGCACAAAAGGAAAGAGGCCACCTTATGAATGAGATGATCCCACGTACCTGTTGTTCACGGGCGTGCCGGAATTGGCCTACGGGAAGCGTAAACAACGAATCCTCAAAGACAGGGACGGCCCGATGAATCAATTGATTCCATTTCTGACCTGGTGCGGCGGGCTGGCTCTTTTTGTGCCGACCTTCGCCGAGCAGATTGGAATACCAGTTCCAGCAGCGCCGGTGCTTCTGGCCGGCGGCGCGCTGGCGGCGAACGGACGTTTATGTCTGGTAAGCGCCATTGCCTGGACTGCGGCAGCGTGCATTGTGGCCGATTTCATTTGGTTTTACGTGGGATGCCGCAGCAAAGTGCGTGTCGAGCTTCTTATGGAGCGGTGGCACAAACGGCGGCTTTCGCGTCCTGGAACCGTCGGAGCCAGGGCAATTATTCATGGCATGCAGGTTCTGACTGCTGCGAAATTCCTTCCCTTGGGCACCGTGGTACCGTTGCGGGCAGGAACTCTGAATATCACGGCCCGACGGTTCCTGTTTGTGGATCTTCCAGGTTCCTTAATTTATGCGGCTACCTACCTTTTGTTGGGCTTTTATTTTCATCAGCAGTTGAACCGGGTGATGGCCGTCATTCAGGAACTTGGAGTCGCCGGTCTGATGCTGGTACTGGGATTGGGTGTCGTTTACACCGTCGGTTCATATATCCGGCGGCGTCGCGCCGGTCGAAAGTCGACGAGCGTGTCCTCACTGGCCGACTCCATTTCTACCGTCCAATTACCGACAGAAAAAGAGAACCTGCCATGAATGACGCAGAATTATTTAACCCAAAATCTGAATCGCTTCTGGAAGCAATTCGCGAAATACGTTTCGTCATAGGGGACGGGCTCAAGGATGAAGAACTTACAGCGCTTCTCAGTCGAGCAGTATTACCAACGGAGCGAGGGTTTTCTTTTCTCACCTTTTCTCACGGATATTTGACCATGTCAGTACCGCGACAGGATCCGGCGGACTGGTATTTGGAGGACGCTGGAATCTTGCCCGGCAAGGCGGAAATAGCGAAAGTAATTTCAGAGAGGCATAAGCTCTCTCTTTATCAGCCGGTTGACACGAGTGCCAGGGTTTACGACAACGGCGGGCTGTTAGTCCATCGCCACTTCGAGTTTGGCGATCGCCGCCAGACTGTCATCATAGCCCACCCCTGTTACCTAAAAATTCGGCTATTCGGAATGTCACCGGAGCATCGATACGCGTGCGAAACGCTCTTGCCGCTGCCACTCGGGCCGGACCTCCTGGAAGACCTTTCAGAATTGTATCAGCCCAATTTCAAAAAGCATGAATCGGTTTCGTGCGGAACGGAATCAGAATCATTAGTGCAAGTTGGTTAAAGTCACTTTTTTAAACAATGCCAGTCAAATGATCATGAAGCCAGCCACAAAGAAACAACGCCGGGAAAATTTGAGGGGGTGTCGGGCCCAAGCGCTGCGATTGTTGCCGCTTTTGGAACAAATCCGCCAGCGGGCCAACCAAATCTATCTGGCGCGCGGATGGGCCGCGGGTCGCGAACTTGACGATTGGTTGCAGGCCGAACGCGAAATTAAAGCGGCCGGGATCCATCAATAAACGTTTGACCTATGTCCTTTACCCTGACTCCAAATTCCAACCATCAATTCGTCTTTGTCAATTGCGAGGGCCAGATGACGTCGGCGGAGATAACATCGGCGTGCCAGCAGACGTTGGCGTCACTGGCTGGAAAAGGATGCAAAGGAGTGCTGGCGGACGTCACAGCCCTGCAAACCATCCCGGAGATGGAACAACTTTTTGATCTGGCAAAATTCACGTGGTGTCATTTTCGGCGAATCGGACGGATTGCCATAGTGGTTCGTTGGGACCAGTCAAGGGTGGCAAAACTGCTTGAACTACTCGTTCGAACTGTCGGGGTGAATCTGACGGTTTTCGTGAGCCGAGACCGCGCGATGACCTGGATATTGGGCAATTTCCAGAAGGCGCCATGTGCGTCTCCACCACTCAAGCAAAGCATCGTGGCGAACTTTGGAGATTTCCGTCGCATTGGAAAGGGAAGGACATAACTACAAATGAAGACATTCCTTATCATCACATTATTAGTAGGCGTGCCAATCTATGCCTGGTTTTGGCACGATCGCTCCGCCCGAATGGACAAAGAAGAATCGGGCAATCCAGAGCGTGAATTGCTTTGGACCGGACACCTCAAACGACAACAAAAAACTCAAAAATCTGCGAAAAAAATATGAAGACCATGTTGCGACCATCAAAATCACCCGATACGCTCGAATCAGTTAAACACCGGTTCGTCACGAGCCCTCTTCACAATTTTTTGCCATTAGAGTTGGAAGGATTCGATGCCCTTGCGGAATTGGCGTTAGATCTGTGCTGGTCCTGGAATCCCGCCACAGATGAACTCTGGCGACAACTTGACCCTTCACTGTGGGAGTTGACGCATAATCCATGGGTAGTATTGCAAACGGTTTCGCGACAGCAGCTCGAACTTGCGCTGGAGGATCCCAATTTCCATAGGAAAATGACGAACCTTCTCGCCGCGAAGCGGCGGGCGGAAAATGCCGCGGGATGGTTTCAGAAGCAATCGGCCAAACCGCCGTTGTCGTGCGTTGCCTATTTCAGCATGGAGTTCATGCTGAGCGAAGCTTTGCCAATCTATTCGGGCGGGCTGGGCAATGTAGCGGGCGACCAACTCAAAGCTGCAAGCGATCTGGGCGTGCCTGTGGCCGGCGTGGGACTGCTATACCAACAGGGCTATTTTCGGCAGGTCATTGACCGGAGCGGCTCGCAGCACGCTTTGTTTCCTTATAACGATCCAGGCGCCTTGCCAATTACGCCGGTGCGCGATTCGAAAGGAGAGTGGTTACGGATTGAAATCAAACTTCCCGGTTATTCAGTCTGGTTGCGTGCCTGGCAAGTGCAGGTGGGCCGCGTGAAGCTCTACCTGTTGGATACGAACGATCCGGCGAATTTCCCCGCGTACCGTGGCATTACAAGTGAACTTTACGGCGGGGGGCCGGAATTGCGTCTTCAGCAGGAACTCGTGTTGGGCATCGGCGGTTGGCGCCTGCTTAAAGCCCTTGGACTCAGTCCGGAGGTTTGCCACCTAAACGAAGGGCACGCGGCATTTGCCGTTCTTGAACGGGCCCGAAGCTTTATGGAGGAGACCGGCATGACTTTTCAAGATGCCTTGGCCATCACTCGCTCGGGCAATGTCTTCACTACGCACACCGCGGTGGCTGCGGGCTTTGACTGTTTTGTTCCTGGACTCATGGAACGGTACCTTCGGCCTTATGCCAACCACCTGGGAATTACATTGCACGACCTGATGGCATTGGGCCGATTGAATCCAGGAGATTCATCCGAAAGTTTTAATATGGCTTATTTGGCAATGCGAGGAAGCGGCGCCGCCAACGCTGTGAGCGAATTGCACGGGACCGTGAGCCGCCGCATTTTCTCACCTCTATTTCCCCGCCTGCCAGAGGTAGAAGTGCCGATCGGGCACGTGACTAACGGTGTCCATATGCACAGTTGGAAGTCGCCGGAGGCCGACGACCTGTGGTTACAAACCTGTAAGGAGGACCGCTGGGAAGGCCTGCGGGAAGCCGTCGAACGAAAGATTCTTGACGTGCCCGATACACAGCTCTGGCAGATGCGGGCTGCGGCCCGCAAATCGTTGGTTGATTTTGCGCGGCAACGGTTGGCACGGCAACTCGCTTTGGCCGGCCAGCCCCAGGAAATCGTCGACCAGGCTCAAACAATCTTCGACCCAAATGTGCTGACGCTGGGATTTGCGCGGAGATTTGCGACTTACAAGCGGCCGGATCTACTTCTTCGCAACCCTCAACGGCTATTGAGCATCTTGAATCACCCGCAACGACCAGTGCAGATCATCATCGCAGGCAAGGCGCACCCGGCCGACCAGCCTGGGCAGGCCCTGATTCGCGAATGGGTTCAATTCATCCAGCGGACAGAAGCTCGCCACCGCGTCATCTTCCTGAGCGACTACGACATGCTCCTTACAAAACGGCTGGTGCAAGGCGTTGACGTGTGGCTCAACAACCCGAGGAGGCCGTGGGAAGCGTGCGGTACCAGCGGCATGAAGGTGCTTGTCAATGGCGGCCTTAACCTGTCCGAATTGGACGGCTGGTGGGCAGAAGCCTACGCACCTGAACTGGGTTGGGCGATTGGCGACGGACAGGAGCACGACTACGACCCCGACCTTGACGCTGCGGACGCTGGAACGCTTTATGACCTGCTGGAACAGCAGGTGGCGCCTGAGTTTTATTCGCGCGATTCAGATGGCGTTCCCACGGGTTGGGTCAGGCGGATGCGCGAGAGCATGGCGCGGCTGACGCCGGAATTTTCTGCTTGCCGTACGGTTCGCGAATACACAACAAAATACTACTTCAGGGCGGCTGCCGCTTATTCTTCGCGTTTAGATAACAAAGGGCGCGAAATCATCGGCTGGCAGGGAGGGATTCAAAAACAGTGGGAAAAAGTTAGCTTTGGACAGCTCAATATCCAAAGCGAGGGACAACGGCACCTCTTCGAAGTTGAACTAAATTTGGCCGAACTCAATCCGGAGGCCGTCCGGATTGAACTGTTTGCCGACGGAGCCAATGGCGGTGAACCAATCCGAAAGCCAATGATGCTTTGCCGGCTGGATGGTACTGCCGGGCATTATCTTTGCCACGCGGAAATTACATCCACGCGGCCGGCTGGCGATTTTACACCGCGGGTGATCCCACAACATCCGGGCGCTATGCCGCTGGAGGCGTGCCAGATAATTTGGCAACGCTAACCGCCTCCGGAAATTCAAAAGGAGACCAACTCATGCAATCCTCAATTAAATATCTCGGCAAAACAGTAAGCTTTGCCGTTGTGATAGTTCTTTTCTCGTTGAAAACCTTCGCTCAAGCACAGAGTTTTCTAGTGGGCGCGCGCGGGGGCACTACCTTCGAAAGGAACGCCGGAGATATTCAGGAAGGGGATTTGTTCGCCGCAAAATTTCTGCCTTGGACCTGGGGGCACATTGATGGCTGGAATTTAAAGCCGAGGTGGGAAGCTTCGGTGGGTTGCCTCCATGATGAAGGAAAAAAGGCGTTCGTAGGAACGACCGGGCCTGTCTTCGAATTACGAGCGCGAAACTTTCCAGTGACGCTGGAAGGAGGAGTATCCCTGACTGCTATGAGCCGGTACGAGTTCCCTAATAAAGATCTCGGTGGCTGGTTTCAGTTCACCGACCATATCGGCTTGAATTGGCATATCACAAAAGAGTTCGCCCTGGGCTGGCGCTACCAACACACATCCAATGCAGGCATTTATCGTAGAAACCCTGGCTTAAATTTGCAGATGCTCTCAGCCAGCTACGCATTCTAAATCAATGACTGAGACAGTTTGACGCAAAGCCCTTGGTCCAAGCCGTTAACTTGGATGGAAAAACGAAAGGACATATATGAGAGATACCGCAACTGTAATAGATGAACGTAAAGAAACCTGGCACCACGACTCCACGGTGAACCCTCAGGCCGTATTGTCCAGGGATGAACTCACTAAACTTGATGCCTATTGGCGAGCCTGCAATTACCTGGCTGCCGGAATGATCTATCTTCGGGCAAATCCGCTCCTGCGTGAACCGCTCAGGGTAGAACATATCAAGCAGCGCTTGCTCGGCCATTGGGGGACCAGCCCGGGTTTGAGCTTCATTTACACCCACCTCAACCGGCTGATCAATAAGTACGATCTGAATGCTATTTTTATGGCTGGGCCTGGCCACGGGGTGCCCGGTGTACTGGCGCCAGCGTACCTGGAAGGGACCTACTCCGAAATCTATCCCAATAAGGGCGAAGATGAGGCGGGAATGCGTGAGTTTTTCAAAGAGTTTTCCTTTCCTGGCGGAATTGGCAGTCACTGCACCCCGGAGACGCCCGGTTCGATTCATGAGGGCGGCGAGTTGGGCTACAGCGTATCTCATGCCTTTGGCGCGGCCTACGATAATCCCGAGTTGTTGGTCACAGTAGTCGTCGGCGACGGCGAATCTGAAACCGGCCCACTGGCCGCGGCATGGCATTCCAACAAGTTCCTGAACCCTATCCGGGACGGCGCGGTTCTGCCCATCCTCCAGCTCAATGGCTACAAGATCAATAATCCCACTGTACTTTCGCGAATCTCACACGACGAATTGGAATCGCTTTTTGTTGGCTATGGTTGGATGCCGCACTTTGTGGAAGGGAGCGACCCATTGGAAATGCACCAAAAAATGGCCATGACTCTCGAAAATTGTATCCTTGAAATCCGCAGCATTCAGGAAGAGGCCCGCGCGATCGGCAAGGCGACGCGCGCCCGCTGGCCTATGGTAGTTTTGCGCAGCCCGAAAGGCTGGACCGGGCCAAAAGAAGTGGACGGCCATAAGGTCGAAGGCTTTTGGCGAGCGCATCAGGTGCCGCTGGCCGGCGTGCGCGAAAACCCAGCGCACTTAACGCAGTTGGAAAATTGGTTGCGCAGTTACCGTCCGGAAGAGTTGTTTGACAATGCCGGTCGGTTAATCCCTGAACTCAAAGCCATGGCTCCCGAAGGCATCCGACGCATGAGCGCCAACCCTCATGCCAACGGTGGTTTGTTGCGTAAGCCGTTGCGCCTTCCGAATTTCCGGGATTATGCCATTAACGTGGATGCGCCGGGCCAGATGGCAGCCGAGAACACGCGCCCACTGGGGCGTTTTTTGCGGGACGTTATGCGCAACAACATGGAAAGCTTCCGTGTCTTTGGGCCTGACGAAACCGCTTCGAACAGGCTGGATGCCATTTATGAGGCGAGCAAGAAATTGTGGCTGGCCGACTATCGTCCCGAAGATGCAGATGGCGGCGAACTGGCGGCTGACGGTCGGGTTATGGAAATTCTTTCGGAGCATACGCTCGAAGGCTGGCTCGAAGGTTATCTGCTCACGGGGCGCCACGGTTTTTTCTCTACCTATGAAGCTTTCGTTCACGTAATTGACTCGATGTTCAACCAGCACGCCAAGTGGCTGGAGAGTTGCCGCAGCTTGTCCTGGCGGGCGCCGGTCTCTTCGCTGAATCTGTTGATCACTTCAACGGTCTGGCGCCAGGACCACAACGGCTTCACTCATCAGGACCCTGGCTTTCTGGACCTTGTGGTAAACAAGAAACCTGAAGTCTGCCGCATCTATCTGCCACCTGACGCTAACTCTCTCTTGTGCGTGGCCGGTCACTGCCTCAAAAGCACGAACTATATCAACGTCATCGTTTCAGATAAACAGAAGCATCTGCAATACATGACCATGGACCAGGCCATTATGCACTGCACCAAAGGGCTTGGCATTTGGCCCCAAGCCAGTAATGACGAGGGAAGCGAACCGGACGTGGTCATGGCCTCTGCCGGGGACATCCCCACGAAAGAATCCCTCGCTGCGGTCGTCCTGCTGCGCGAGCATTTCCCCAACCTCAAAATCCGGTTTATCAACGTGGTCGATCTTTTCCGGCTTACGCCGGCAAGTGAGCATCCACATGGTCTATCGGACCGGGATTTCGACACGCTCTTCACCGAAAATAAGCCCATCGTCTTCAACTTTCATGGTTATCCCTGGCTCATTCACCGGCTTACTTATCGCCGCACCAATCACAGGAATTTGCATGTCCGCGGCTATAAAGAGCATGGCAATATCAATACTCCGTTGGATCTGGCCATACGCAACGAAATTGATCGGTTCACCATTGCAATGGACGTCATTGATCGCGTGCCGGCCCTGCGCGCTATCGGCGCTCACGCCAAGGAGAAACTGCGAGCCACGCAACTGGAAGCTCAGTCCTATGCCTGTGAAAATGGCATAGACGCCCCGGACCTGGATGGCTGGACCTGGCCAGGGAACAGGTAGGAAAGTGCGGGCCGATAGATACAATTCCTTTTGAATTTCGAAGAGGCTTAATGGAGCTCGCGTGGGCTTTAACACTGCCACCTGACTGCGAGCAGGGCCGTTGGCGCATTGGCCAAATCCTGGTAACTCTCGACTTTCGGCGTTTTACCCGATTCTGCCGATGAAAAGCCTTCCGTATTTGACCCAGGAGCGACGTTTTTAGGGGGGGCCGCTGTCGTGTGTCGTGACACCGGTTTTTCGCTCCACGTAATGTTCAGGTGATTTGTTGCCTGCTTCAACAACGCTTCCTCAATCAAATGCTGTGCTGTCCCTGACGGAACCGCCGTCGCCTGCAGGGTAATGCCTGTATCGCGAACATTGCTCGCCACAATCAACTCTGCCTTCGCTAACACTTTGTAAACGTCCAGAACCCTGTGCACTGGAAAGTTCACAAAATTGATGGAGCCGGTTATCCCATCTGTGTTCTTGGGTGTGGACAGGTCTTCGGCGTATGTCACAAGGCCAATAGCGACAATCAGTGCCGCTACAATGACCGGCCTCTTTATTGATTTCATATATGTTTTTCGAAATGTGCGGAGGCAGGCGATCGAAGATGGAAGATGGAAGTTGGCGGCGCGGGAGCCCCGCCCTACCACGGGTCACGGCTGGCCAGCCAACGGCGTCGCGTCCGGGCCAACATCCAGTGCGTCGACGTTTGGCGTCACGCGTACCGGACTGCGGGAAGCGGAAGCGGTATTCACGGTAACATTCCAGCCATCAACCGTCAGCGATGGCGCTTCGCCGTTCAGATCCGACGTCGCGGCTTCAATCGTCAGTGAGCGGGTTTCACCCGGCAGCAGTGAGATATAATTATCGCTGTAAAAGACCGGCAGGACGCGCTTGCCCGAACCTGCCCGGCGCAATTGCAAATGAGCCATGAGCACGACGGACCGCGTCGGATTTTGGACGATTACATTGAGCACGCACTCTCCGGACTCAGTGTGGCTGCGGGCGCGGATGCCCAGCGGCACCTGGGGAAGTTGGTTCAGCGCCCGAAAATCATCAGGATCATCCGTCCCGGAGCGCCAGTAGAAATTATCGGAGAGAGGGTGATTATGCCGGTCGCGCAGTTCCAGTTTCACGAAGTGAACGGCGGAAAGGCCAACTGGAAACGCAATTTCTCCGGCATCGGTGGCCGCACTCGGCGCGGCGTCCAGCTTATCGACATGGCTGTAGGCCAGCGTTCCGTCCAGGTTAAACACCATCGTTTTCGCCTTCAAACCATTCAACGCCTTTGGCGTATTGTTAATGACCAACACATGCCAATTATTTTGGTTCATTTGAATGTGGACCGGCTCGCAGGCCTTGCGCGTGGCGAAGAGCGACGCATTGGGTTCCAAATCGTGGCTGTAGAGTTGCCAGACGAAACTGGGCTGGGCCGGATTGCTCATCCAAGTGATCACGCCGGTGACCGGATTAAACAGTTTTGCAAACCGCCCTTCATACATCGCCCGAAATGCTTCGTAGTTTGCCAGTTGCGATTTGCGGACAAAATCCGCGAGACTCGAAGTCGCCCCGTAACGGCTGCTCAAAATGCCGGGGTAACGGTTGCCCTGCTGAGCGCCCTTGCAGAAATCGTGCTCGGCCCAATCGTCGTTAATCACGTTCCAATCGTTGGACGGCATCATCGCGTGAATCGCTTCGAGCGTCGGAACTGACATCGACCCGATTTCGGTCTTGAACGCTTCAGTTTTCGGGAATGAATAAAATTCGCGCGGCGTGCGCCAATGATACGGGCCTGATGAATGGACGCCCCGGCCGGACGTGGAACTGGGTTGATAAAGCCGCCCGTCATCCAGCTTGTTGATCAGTTGTTGAATGCCTGCGCCAAGCACCGGCGGCGGATTGCCTTCGTTCCGGGCGCACCACAACGCAATGCACGGATGCTGACGAAAACGCAGAATTTTCTCGCGCACGTTCGCCCAGTACAAATTCGCGTCATCCGGATTTGGGCCGTCGGCGGGATTCGGCTGGAAAAACTCGTCCCAAACCAGGATGCCGTATTTGTCGCATGCCTCGTAAAAGTCCTCGCTCGTGCTTTGACCCACCCAGTTTCGAATAATGTCGTAATTGGCCTGCTGATGCAGGTGAATCATCGTGTCCAGCTTCGCGTGTGAAATCCGCTTCATGGCTTCATCCATGCCCCAATCGCCGCCTTTGGCCACCACCGGAACGCCATTGACGACGAGCGTGAGATTCGTCGATCCGGGGACGGAATAGGTAATTTTCCGGATGCCGAATCTGATTTCGCGCGCGTCGGATACCATGCCGTTGACGGTAAAACTGACGTGCAAATGACACAGGTTCGGCGCGCCGTAGCCATTGGGCCACCAAAGCCTGGGATTCTTCAAATGCAATGACACCGTATTCGCCGGTGAAAAAACAATCGTGCGTGTCTCGCCCGGATTAAGTGAAACGCTTTGGCTGAACCGAATGTCCCCGTCGCCCTCGCCGCTTAGCACGCCGGCTTCGCGTGTGCGCGTCACATTCTCAACTGTGGCCTGCACTGCGAGGTCCGCGGTGTCGGTGCGGGGCAGCGGAAGGTCCGAAGTCACGTACGGATCCCGCAATACGACCGGGCCGGTGGCCGACAGGCTGACGTTTTGCCAAATGCCGATGTCGCGATCGCGAATCGTGGGAATCCAGTCCCATCCAATGCTGCACAAAAACGTCGGACCGTCCCGCGCCGTGACTCCGCCATTTTTTCCCGTACCGGTGGCGATGGTTTTCTGATGGCTTTGCCCCGGATACGGTTCGGGCAATATTTCTACTGCCACCGCCGCCATGCTCCCGGGAACAACCTTTTTCGTTACGTCAAAGATCCCGCGCTCAAATGCTCCAGAGATACCGCCGATAGAATAGCCATTGATCCACACGTTGGCGGCGTAATTGACGCCGTCAAAATTCAGCCACACATGTTTGCCGTTAAATGACTGCGGCACGACAAACGTCATTCGATACCAAAAAGGGACTCGGCTCAGGCTGTCGGGAATCCTCAGATTATTTGTACCGTACAGGGGCTCGGGGTAGACGCCATCATTGACAAGACTTGTCAGCACTGTACCGGGGACGGTTGCGGCCAGCCAACCCGCCGGCTGATAATCCGGCTTCGAAATGACCCCGCCGTTATCCGATACCTTTGACGCATCCTGCAACTGCCAGCCGGATAGCAATGAAATCGAATCCTCCGGGGCTGGCGCTGAACCAAAAACAGAGATGGTGGAAAATAAAAGTACCGGGAGTAAAAGATGAAGCCGGAGGCACGTACGCATTTCGCACATTTTGCGCCGACTCTAGTGCTGTGACAAATAAATTGCGATTGCGCCATTTAACAAAGCCCCGGCCGTGAGGGAGAGGGTGATTGGGAATCTCTAAAGATATGCTCGCGGGTGCCGCAATTTATTCTTCACACGATCCCTGTAAAAAATTGTTGACTTAATATACGACTTGTCTTATCGTATATTGTCATTGTGACCGTCGACGAGATTTTTAAGGTCAATACTGAATTGGGCCCGCAGTCGCCCCGCGAAATTATTCGCTGGGCAATCGCGCGGTCTAACGGGCGCGCTATTGTTTCCACCAATTTTCGTCCTTATGAGGCAGTGCTGCTGCATTTATGTGTCCAGGAACAGCCGGATATCCCGGTGCTTTGGGTGGATCACGGCTACAATAGAGCGGCCACATATCGCCATGCCGAGCAGCTAAAGAAACTGCTTAAGCTGAATCTGAAACCCTATTTGCCGGTAATTTCCGCCGCCCATCGTGACGCCATTTTTGGCAACATCCCGACCCAAGATGACGAAGCCGGCCTAAAACAATTCAGCGCGCAAATGAAGCTGGAACCGTTTCAGCGCGGCATGAGGGAACTGGCACCCACTGTGTGGCTCACCGCTTTGCGCAAAACACAAAATCCGGGCCGGGCGGCGATGGATATCATCAGCGAGGACAAAAATTTTGGCGCTCTTAAAGTGAGTCCTGTGTTAAACTGGACTGACGCGCAAATGGAGGATTATCTCAAAAGTCACGACCTCCCGAACGAGTGGGATTATTTTGACCCGGCAAAATCGGACGAAAAACGAGAGTGCGGCCTGCACGCCGCGTGGGGCGCGGAGGCGATTGTGTCGGCCGGCGCGGGGATTTGAGCAACGAAGTTTTTAAAAAGTGAATTATCATCTAGACCATTTGCAGCTTCTGGAAACGGAAGCGATCCACGTGATGCGGGAAGTCGCCGCGGAATTCGAGCGCCCTGCCCTCCTGTTTTCGGGAGGCAAGGATTCCATCTGTTTGTTGCGGCTGGCGGAAAAAGCATTTCGTCCGTCGGATATTCCCATGCCCCTGGTGAACGTGGACACTGGCCATCATTTCCCTGAACTCAACGAATTTCGCGACCATCGCGCCAAAGAATTGGGAGCTAAATTAATTGTTCGGAAGGTCGAAGACGCGATTGCCAGCGGACTCGCCGTTCCCGCGCCGGGTGAAATCAGCCGTAACCGCCTGCAAATCCCGACGCTGCTGGGCGCGATCGAGGAATTCCGTTTTGACTGCCTCATCGGTGGCGCGCGGCGCGACGAGGAAAAGTCCCGCGCCAAGGAACGTTTCTTTAGTTTTCGCGACAGCTTCGGCCAATGGGACCCGAAAAATCAGCGCCCCGAAATTTGGAACCTGTACAATGCCCGAATCAATTCGGGCGAGCACATGCGCGTGTTTCCCTTGAGCAATTGGACAGAGATGGACGTTTGGGAATATATCAAAAAGGAAAGTCTCCAAGTGCCGATAATTTATTTCAGCCATCGCCGCCAATGCGTTCGGCGGCATGGACAATGGCTGCCGGTCACCGAATTACTGCCACCGCGCGGCAATGAAAAGGTCGAGGAATTGACCGTGCGCGTTCGGACGATCGGCGACATCATCAGCACTGGTATGATCGAATCGCCCGCCGATTCCGTGGATGATATCATCGCCGAAATCGCCGCGGCCCGCGTGACCGAACGCGGTTCACGCGCCGATGACAAGGCCAGCGAAGCGGCAATGGAGGATCGGAAAAAAGCGGGGTATTTTTAGGAGATGGCAGATGGCAGATGGGAGATAGAAAACAGTGTTTTTGGAAGATGGACAACAAAATTAACTCGTTTGAAGATTTGGAAGCCTGGAAGTCAGCCAGGGAGCGGGTGCGTTTTGTTTATCGTATTTTCAGACTCGCGCCCGCCAATCGCGACTTCGGTTTGCGCGGCCAGGTCCAGGACGCTGCCATTTCGGCAATGACAAACATCGCCGAAGGATTTGAAAGGGTTCATCCCCAGGAGAAATTGCAATTTTATAATATCGCTCGCGCTTCCTGTGGCGAAGTTCGTTCGCTTTCCTATGTTATGCTTGATGCTGAGTATATTTCCGCTGCTGAACACGAAGAGTTGCTCGAACGAATAATAAAAACCGGAAAACTGGTCTCAGGCTTAATGCGCTCAACCCGCGCCCGAACCGAGAAACCCTAACTCCGATCTTCCATCTACTATCTCCTACTCCCCTATGCTGGAAATCCTTCGTTTCAATACGTGCGGCAGCGTTGATGATGGAAAATCGACCCTGATTGGGCGGCTTTTGTACGATTCCAAATCGTTGATGGAAGACCAGATTGAGGCGCTGGAACGCAGCGCGGATATCACTGGTGAAGGCCAAATCAACCTGGCAAACCTGACCGACGGACTTCGTGCCGAGCGCGAGCAAGGCATTACGATAGATGTCGCATATCGTTTTTTTGCCACGCCACGCCGCCGGTTCATTGTGGCCGATACACCCGGCCACGTGCAATACACCCGCAACATGGTCACCGGGGCGAGCACCGCCAATCTTTCCATCGTGCTGGTGGACGCGCGCCAGGGTGTCATCGAGCAGACGCGCCGGCATATTTACATCGGCGCGCTCCTGGGTATTCCGCACCTGGTCATTGCGATTAACAAGATGGACCTGGTGAACTGGGACAAAGAACGCTTTTTGGAAATTCGCGATGAAATCGAGAGTTTTCTTCCCAGGCTCGATGTGTTTCGCGACGTGAAATTCATTCCCATCAGCGCGCTTCACGGGGACAATGTCGTATTTCCGTCCGAACATTCGCCCTGGTACCAGGGACCACCGTTGCTGGCGCATCTGGAGACAGTTCATATTGCGAGTGATTGGAATTTGGACGCCTTGCGTTTCCCGGTCCAGTGGGTCAATCGCCCGAACCGGCCGGACAATCCCAGGCTTCACGATTTTCGCGGCCTCAGCGGACAAATTGCCGGTGGAATCGTCCGGAAAAACCAGGAGGTCCTCGTACTCCCTACCGGTTTCAAAACGACGGTTACGGACATTTGGACGGTGGACGGTTCAGTGCCGGAAGCTTTCTGTCCGCAATCCGTCACACTTTGTCTCGCGGACGACATTGATGTGAGCCGCGGCGACATTATTGTTGGAACCGAGAATTTGCCGGGCCGCAGCAACGACTTGCGCGCGCGCGTCTGCTGGATGCTGCCGCGCCCATTGCAAGCAAACAAAAAGTATCTGCTCAAACATTCCAGCCAAACGATCCAGGTTCTCGTGACGTCTCTTGAGAGCCGTATCAACCTGGAGCGCTTTGAGCAGGAACCCGCGCCGCCTCATCTGGCGGTGAACGACATCGGCGTCATTCGCCTCAAGACCGCCACCAGGCCGCTCGTTTATGACGGCTACAATTCGAACCGGCTCACCGGCGCATTTATCCTGATCGAGCCCGGCACCAATGCCACCGCCGCCGCCGGAATGCTTTTTCCCCCAATCGAGCCTGCGAAACCTGAATACAGTGATTTTGCGATATAACAGCCCACGCGCCCGGCTTCGTACGATCTGCCGAATTGGAAATCGGCGATACAGCAGGTTTCGAAACCCGCGCTACGCGAGAGCGCGAATCTGATTTGCAGCCCATTCCGCTCACAGTTCGATTAATGCTTAAGAAAAATTAAAATTAAATTTGACATTAAATGTTTTGCGCGATAAATAACGACCTCGCTGGTAGTCATTGTGAATACTGCACCAGGAAGCGGGACATAACAATGAACAGCAAACAATGGCTGATTATGACCCTGATCGGAACCCAGTTGGCGGCGACATCACTGTGCCGGGCGCAATCAGAAACCAATAACCCATCTGAAATCGAAGATTTGAAGCAGGAAATTCGAGTGTTGCGGCAAAAGATGGATGCTCTCGAACATCGGCAACAGGAAGCGCAGGCGGCATCGCCAGCGACTGCCAGTCCTTCCGCGAGCCTGACGGTTGGCGCGGAGGGCGTGAACTTTCGCTCCGCAAACTCCAATTTTGTCGCCGGGTTGCACGGATGGGCGCAGGTGGACAGCCGGACTTTTTTTCAAGACGAGCATGCGGCGGGCATTGACGGGTTCCTTTTACGCCGGGCGCGCCTCATATTCATGGGGACCCTGTACCATGATTTTGACTATAACCTGACGCCGGAATTCGCCGGTTCTTCGCCCCAAGTTTTGGACGCGTATATAAACTATCATTATCGGCCGGAACTCCAATTGGAATTGGGCAAATTCAAACCGCCCGTTGGGCTCGAAGCCCTGCAGCCGGATATTTATACGTTCTTCAATGAGCGTTCGCTGGTTTCGGACCTTGCCCCATATCGCGTCGTCGGCGCCCAACTTCAAGGCGATATTTTTGGCGGTGTGTTCAGTTACGCCGGGGGCGTTTTCAATGGCCTGCCTGATCTGAACACAACGACGATCAATGCCAATTACGAAAATGACCTCGCATTTGGCGGGCGCATTTTTGTTTCGCCATTCAAGCAAACATCGATTGCTCCGCTGAAAGGATTCGGCGCGGGTGTGAGCGGCAGTTATGAATACGACCACACCAATGCCGCCGTCGCCGGATTGACTCCGGGCTTCACAACGGACGGCCAGCAGAAGTTCTTTACGTATTCGTCAAGCACCGTCCCGAATGGAGCGCACTGGAGGATTTCGCCGCAGGGATATTACTTCTGGGGACGGTTCGGATTAATCGGCGAATACATTGTTTCCGATCAGCGGGTCGAAAAAATAACGGCGCCGGTCGCCAGGGGACAGTTGCACAATTCGGCCTGGGAGATTTCCGGCGGATGGGTCCTTACCGGCGAAGATGATTCGTACAATGGCGTCAAGCCACTGCATCCATTCAGCATTGAAAATGGCGGCTGGGGCGCATGGCAGATCGTGGGCCGTTACGCCCGATTAAACGTGGACGACGATGCGTTTTCCCAGGTCTTTGCCAGCGCAACCGCGTCCGCCTCTCGCGCCGAGGCCTGGG
>DASYYL010000111.1:0-3787 GCA_035933915.1 Verrucomicrobiia bacterium | reverse complement strand
AATGTCCAATCCCGCAACACGGGTTGTTTTCCGCGTCGGGGATGACGATGCCAAAAAGCTGGCAGACGGTTTCAGCTTCTTTGAAGCGCAGGATTTCAAGAATCTCGCAGACGGCCAGGCCATTTGCCGCGTTGAACGGAGCGATTTTGATTTCAATCTCTCGGTTCCGTGGCCTGAAAAAGCCGATGAAGCGGCAGCTGTAAAGCGCCGGGAGAAAATCATTACCGCGTCACGAGCGCAATATGGCACACCGAGGGCGCAGGTGAAGACCACTTCGCCCTTTACATCGGAAGGCGGGCAGCCAAGTCCAAAGCCGGCAAAATTGGAAACCCCACCGGTCACTGAGCCAATCTCGTCTTCCCCACCGCCGGTGGCCAATCCGCACGTTTCCGAAACGCCGAAAGATGCCGAAATTCCGAAGTCAATTGAAAGTGAACGTTCCATCAAAGACATAATCATTCCAGAAGCCGAAAGCCTGGACTACACGGTGAGGGAAGAAATAACCATTCCGGGGCACGGACGCCCTGACCTGATCTTGACGCGTGGAAAACGCTCCCTGGCATGCGAAATCAACGCGACGACACGGCCGGAAACCGAAGCTGATCATATCCGTCTGCGCCTGAAAGCGGGATTCAGCCATGTTGCGGTTGTTTCCTTAAACCGCCGGAGTCTCCAATTGATCAAAGAGGCATATTTACGATTGGGAGCAAACGCAGATGTCTCAAAGGTTGGATTCTACACGCCGCAAGAATTCATCACTCAACTTTTCAATTGGGCGGCGGATGACCCGGAAGGGGGAGCCATTCAGCGCGGCCAGCCAGTAAAACGGAAGGATATGCCGAACTCCAGCCAACTTTCTGATGAAGAACGAAAACAGCGGCATAAGGATGAGTTGGAAAAACTCATAAAAGCGATGAAAAGGTGACCGGGAGGTTTTTTTGAAAGACCAATACAGCGAGATCAATTTGTGAAGGCCATTTTCGGAATGAAACCGGCAGGCCGTGTGGTAGATTGAATTGTTGCCGAACACTGCAGTTTTAGACAAAATCGCAGCATGAGTGTTGCCGAATTGCCCATCCAGATTGACCGCGAGCAGGTTGCGCGTTTCTGCCGTGAACGCGGCATCCGCAAATTAAGCCTGTTCGGTTCGGTGTTGCACCATGATTTCGACCCGCAGCGCAGCGACGTGGACGTGCTGGCGGAATTTGAACCGGGCGTGCTGAAAAACGCCGGCTTCCAATACTTCGGCTACGGTGAGGAACTCGCGTCCATCATTGGGCGCAAGGTGGATTTTTGTTCGCGGTTGCACCCGCTGATTCTGGGCCGGGTCAAGGACGAGTTATTGCCCGTCTATGAGCACGCATGACGCAGATGTGACGTTGCGGCAGATCGTTGAGGTTTGCGACAAAGCGGTTGAGTTGCGAAATGCGACGACATGGGAGGAATTTCGCGGCGACTGGCGCAAGCAGATGTTGGGCGAACGATTGGTGGAAATCCTGGGTGAAGCCGTAAAACGCCTGCCCGATGATTTGCGCACCCGGCATCCACAACTCCCCTGGAAAAAGATTGCCGGCACGCGGGATTATATCGCGCACGGCTATGACAACGTGGACTATGAAGTGATTTGGGGCGTGCTCGATGTCGAGGCGGACAAGTTGAAAGAATCGGTGCTGGCAATTCTGGCAAAGGAATTTCCCGAACCGCCGGCACCGGCAGCCAGCTAGGTCGGAGTTGGCATGGCGCTGTCGTATAAAGGCAGCTGGGGTTACGCGTCGCTGACGGTGAGCGTGGCCAATACGCGGGAAGTGTTGTATTTGGTGAACCGGTCGGGCACCGTTGCCAGTCACCAGGACAGCGTGGAGTGGATTGACCGCGCCATCAATGTGGGCTGGCCGGTGGCGGGGTGGATCACCTTGCGCGGCGACACCGATTTCACTCACGCCGCGCAATTGGACCGGAGGCAGCAGCAAGGGATCTTTTTCATTCTGGGATTGGATGCGCATCCCAGAGCCGTATAGCCCATCTCCTGATTTCATCCTCATTTGTTTTAGAGCTGGTCCGCGACAGGTCGTTTTTTTCTCCAAACCATTCCGGCGCCAGCCGGCAGCGGAGCCGGGGACGAATCCTTGGTTGCCGATTCTCCCAAAATCCATATTCTTAACTATTATTATGGTTAAGACAGTTGATCCGACCAACCAGCCGGTCGAAGTCCTGCAAGAGAGGAAGGCCGTGCTGTTGAAACAAATGCTCATCCCATCGGATTTTCTGCGGGCGAGCTATGTCAAACAATTCCTGACTTGCGGCAAAACCAACTGCCGTTGCCAGCGCGGATTCAAGCACGGTCCGTTTTATTATCTCGTGCAGTGTTTGCGCGGCGGGAAAGTCCGTAAATTTCTGCTAAAAACTCCAGAACGGCGGCGGCGGGCGCGTGCCGGCATCGCCGCCTATGAAAAATTACAGCAGAAATTGGCGGAACTTTCCGAAATCAATACTGAGTTGCTCCGGCAAGGCGAACGTTTTTAATATTCAGCCTGCCGAATTCACAGACTGTGGTTTCGCAATGAAACTGAAGCGGCGTCAAGTTGCCAGCATCGGGACAATTTGGTAGGATATCAATGCTCCTTTCAAAGTTGTATCCCCCTCGGCTGCGTAGCGAAATCATGCCGCTCATGGGAGCTATAACAATCTTATCTAGCGTTATACTTCCCCGCCGCTTGCTAGTGGTGGTGCACATTGAAAATGCAAAAAGAAATCAAGGAAATCGAATCCGCGCTGAAATCGTTGCCCGAACAAATCGAGCGTGTCATCTACAAGAACGGCGATGACATCGCCGTGTCCATTGGCCGTTCCTTTGAACGGCTTGAGGAGAGAATTGACGCCGGTGAAAGCCGGATTTATTCCCGCCTTAACGACATTGAGGACCGAATCCGCGAGGAATTAAAGACACTGCGTCTGTTTGTCGAGGACGGGAGCGAAGTCGTAATCGCCGAGAAATAGCATCGGAATCAAAATGGCAACCAATCTTAAAACCTACAGGATTTCGCTGGCCTGCCTCATTCCGCACAACTTCGAGTGTGAAGTTCAGGCAGAAAATAAATTGGAGGCATTCAACAAAGGTCGAAATTTATTCGATGAGGGCAAAGAGGGTGAAATAGTGGAAGTCCTGCCCGCCGAGCCGACGCTCGATTTAAGCGACAACGACATTGAGGATGAAATACCTACTGGAGCCCATGTCGAGGTAATCAGTGAAGAATAACATGGACATAAAAACGATATGGGGCGATGGCAGTGTTTCGACGTGCCATGATGTTTCGTCGCTTGCCATAGGAACATGGAGGCAAGGAGAAATTGACTGCCCATATTCCCTGCTGCTTGCTCTGTTCGGTGAACCCAATGAAGGGGATGGATACAAAACCCAGGCCGAATGGACAATCTTAACCCCCAGTGGCATCGCCGCGATATACGACTGGAAACAGGGCGACAGCTATCATGGCGAAGGGAACGGAACGCCAGTTGACCAGATAACACAGTGGTCAGTAGGCGGCCACAACAAAAAGGTGGTAGAATGGATTAACAAGGCCATCAAGAAATGAAACTCTACGCCAAAATCACCAGTGAACGCGACAGCCGCGCCGGAAACAAGGGTGGCAACGAGTTTCTGCAAATCGAATTGTCAGCGTTCGGCAGATGCATCGGTTTTGTCGTTTTGGAGACGACGGACGATGCGCTGGGTGAGCGGGCTCAATACCTCTTGAAATTTGCCGCGCACAAAGATTCTATGGATTGG
>DASYYL010000048.1:0-5972 GCA_035933915.1 Verrucomicrobiia bacterium | reverse complement strand
CTTCGCGACAATTTTCTCCCGGAGCGGGTGCTCCCAATTCAGGATGGCATCATCCAACTGGATTGAAATCAGCGCAACCAGGTTGAGATTGCTGGTTTCAATCAACGACTCCATCCGGTCGATGAACCAGGAGTGGCCGATAGTGGCGGCGCTCCAAATGACAATAATCGCTTCGTAGTCAAGGCATGAAACATGTGAATTCACAGTGCGCGGCCAGCAACGAATACCCGCCTGACGCAGTTCGTGGCACAGCGTCGCAGCGAAGCTCAAATCCGCAGGCGCGTAATAAATCGCGCATCGCAGGAACTCAATCGGTCTCCGCAGCAGCGCGCCGAGATTTGCGATCATCGCAGCAGAAACGCCCAACTGCTGTAAGAAGTCCGCCGGAAGACGCTTGCGCGATCGGTAGTGCGAATCAATGCTGACGATGCTGGCCGAACAGTGGACCAGGGATTCGATGTCATTAATGACTGAAAGGTCGATATCGACGAAAACGGTGCCGCCAAATTGCGCGCCTTTCAGCCGGACTTTTGAGAGGTCCAGGCCGCGCAACGTGGCGCCGGTCAGGTTCACTTCGGATAAGTCTGCTCCGTCGAGTTTCGTCCCGTCCAAACGAGCCCTAAAAAGAGAGGCTTTCGTCAGATTCGCGTCATCGAGACTTGTGAGACCCAACTCCGAATTGGCAAGGTTTGCCGACCGGAAGTCGGCTCCCATGGCTCTGCTATTGTATAGACCGGCGCCGTAGAAACAGGCGCCCTGAAAACATGTTCCCACGAGGGACGCGCTGCCGATCGAAGCTTGCATCAGATTCGTCTTCCGGAAATTCGCGCCCGTGAGATCTGCCTGGTTCAGGTCCGCGTGACGGAGTTCCGCCTCGCTAAAGTCGGCCGCCTTTAAATTCGCGAATGATAAATCAGCGCCGCTGATGTCCTTTCCCTGAAAGTTGCTGCCGGAAAGGTCGAGATTCACGAAGGGATTTTCCTTCCTCCATTTGGCGATTGCGGTCGCGCCTTCAAGCACGATTCGGACATGTGCAGGATCAGCCATGATTTGATAACATGCTATTGGCTTAAGATGGCAGATGGAAGATAGAAGATTGCGCTAAGATTTGGCCCGTTGACTTGTTTTCGGACGGAACGGCTTGCTCACGCGCGCGGCTCTGTTTTGCCAGTGGCGCTGCCACCGTATTTGTAGAAACGCCGGCCTTGCAAATAGTTAGGCTACAGCTTAATTTGTTTTCATGAGCGTTCAAGAAATCGAGGCACATTTGCCAAAGCTCTCTCGCGCCGAAA
Source organism: Verrucomicrobiia bacterium (assembly GCA_035933915.1). Lineage (GTDB taxonomy): Bacteria > Verrucomicrobiota > Verrucomicrobiia > Limisphaerales > UBA11358 > UBA11358. The sequence continues at coordinate 4,680 of DASYYL010000048.1, read as the reverse complement.
TTGAAGAAATCCGCGCGTGGATAGATGATTTTCTCGAGGACCAGCTTGAACTGACGGATGACGTCAAAAACAAGCTCGATCAATCCCGGCGTGAAGTCGCCGAGGGCCGGTATACTACGCGCCGCCCCGAATAATCGTGGCTGCCGCTCTCCAGGTTTGGTCACAAACCTTTTCAAAGGCGTTCGACGATTTGCCGTTCGGTATCCGCGAAATTGTACAACGCAAGATTGACGAAATGGGAATGCGACTTGAAACTTTTCCTCATAAACGGCTCCAGGGGCGACCTGAATTCAAGCTCCGCGTTGGCGATTACCGTGTGCTTTATGAGTTCGATGTAAAACTTGGCCGGATTTATTTGCATTATGTCGGTAATCGACGCGAGATCTATAAGAGTATTTGACTACCGCAAACTAGAACGTTCCTGACGGCTCTGTTTGGAGAATGTATTATCGTGCCCAGAATATGCCGCTCCTGGACGGAGCTTGGGATTTTTGGTTTGGTTTGTTTCTACAGATATGCCGCACCTACGGAGCTCGGCGAATGCGGATTGAAGATTGCGGAACGCGGAATGACCCCGATTTTTCAACCCGTCTGAAGATCCAGCGCATTGCTTGCTGCCGCAATGGATTCGGCCAATTTCTGAGTAAAAGCCGTATCGCATTTGAAGTTTTTTCCATGAAATCGGCCGTCAGGAAGCTTTGCAGGATCGAGCTGTGGCATTTTGCCGGCGTCGCCGGCATAAGGCCGAATGACAACCGTCATCGTCTTGGAGGCTTTTCGTGTGCCCATTTTGCGCAATTATTGATCGACTTTCTGTTCTTAGTATTGCACAAAAGATCCTGAAAACCAGCGGTTTAACAAGCCTTGTCTATTCCAACTCCAGAATAGGCCGCACCTACGAAACTGGAAGCAGCTGTAAACATTTAAGTCACTTGCATTCAAACACTTACAGGATGTTGTAAACAGTGTGTAAACGGTTTGTAAACGTTTAAGTGGTTGATTTGCAACAATGTAAACAGTTGTAAACCCTTTTAAACTTCAATCATCAAACCATAGCCACGCACAAAATCCTGGAACCACCAACTCTTCCGAGCTCTATACATGACGCGCCACGTACCACGTAACACGTTTCAAATCTTTCTGTTCATCTGTGGTTAAATTCGCTTTCCCCCGAAAGCTTTCGGGGTTCGCGTATTTCGCATATTTCGCGGTTAAAAATCTTTCCGCTTTCGGACAAGCGCAGATTGAGAATTGCAAGGAAGAACATTCGCGTGAATTTGCGTAATTCGCGGATTAGAATGTTCCAGACTGTAGACTCAGGACTCCGCATCAATCCATTAATCCACTCATCCGCTCCGCTACCCGCTCGCACTGGTGTAATCCTCATCCGTCTTCAATTCCAGGCCCATCAATATGTAGTCGTGGGAAATGGCTTGCATGTCTTTCACGTAATCTTCCAGGCGGACGAGCTGGCTGAACCCCAGCAGCGCGAACATTCTCGCGGCGGCTTCCTGCTCGCCGATGAATTCCGCCTCGACTTTTTCCAATCCGGCCTGCCGCGCAATCTCAAGAATTTCGGTCACGATCGCTCGCGCCAGGCCGCGTCCGCGCCATTTGGGATGCACCAGCACGCTCACCCGTCCAATGTGCCGCTTCCACCCGCCCAATTGCTGGTGCAGCGTCGCCACGCCCGTGATTTTGCCGTCGAGCACGGCTACCAGCGGCAGGTTCCGGCCATAATCCAGGTTCCGGCACCAGTCGCGAATCACCTGGATGTCCTGAACGCGGTGCTTGATGAACATCCGTTCCGGTTCCGGAATATCGAGGAACAATTCGTGAAGCTGCTTTTCGTCGTCCTCGTTCAGCGGACGTAACATCGCGTCCGTGCCGTCCTTGAGCGGGATATTTTTGGGGAAGTTTTGAAGTTCCAATTCCATGCTGAGTGACATAAGTAAGCCTTTCTCATTGCAGTAGCAGAATGCTCCAAATTCCGGCTCAGCGCAAGGAGGCTTTCAACAGAGCCGCGACCGCCTGCCGGGCCATAGCGTAGCGACGACTGGTGAGGGAGACGGTTTTGATTTGCTGTGTCACGCGTGCCTGGGAAACCGCTTGCTCACCCGCCGTCGCTCGCTATGGCGAGGCAAGTGCGCGGGGCTCTGTTAGAAAAGCGTTGGAAGAAACATGACATGGTGCGGCGTTATGCCTCATAATCCGCTCGCGGGAGCAACGCCTGTCCGTGAACCCTGAAGTGACTGAAGACTCTATGAAAACTTCCGCAATTCGGTTTTACGCCTCGTTTCTGTTAATCGCCGGTACAATCTGCGTTCTGCCACGTTTGGCGCAGGCCCAATCGCCCGCGACGCTGGATGGACGAACGACACCCGTCATAGGCAACCCGGCAAGCACTCCGGCTGGTTCGGCGTTGGCCACCGGCAATGGACCGGATGACATGAACAGCAGCCAACTGACACCGTTCGGCTACAAGTATGTGACCTACTGCCCGTGGGTTAATCAGGCGGTACAGGCTTACGCTGCGGCCAATCCAGCCTATACGTTCACCTGGGATTCCATCGCTAATCCTACGGACCCGTTCCTGACCCGGCTGGCAAACGACCTGAGCGTGAGTATTTATTCTCCATGGGTTGTAAATTCGCCAACCGTGACGGGGCTCGATGGCAACAATCGCAGCCGCAACGTCTCAAATCAAGATGCCGGCGGCTCAGTATTTCAATTCAAGTACACGCCTAATGCGGCGAATAACGACCCAACGTCAGTTCGCTTTATCCAGGCCTACAACGAGAGCTTCAACGGATCGGCGACTTACAAAGTTTATTTGGACCGGGGCTCGTCTGCTACGCCCTTTTATGCGTTGAGGAAGCTCCTGAGCCCTCGACCTTCGTCCTTGCAGCCTTCGGCTTCCTCGGCCTCATTGGCCTCATTTGCCTCAAGCGCTGCAAGAAGGCGGGTCCGCAATAGAAAACGCCGAACTTCCAACGCCGAACGCTGAACAACGAGTGGCGCACACTCGTGTGCTGCAGCTTCAATCGCTCAAACAGATCAATCTGAGCCGAATGCCGTCAATTCCCGTTCATCCTGCCGAAATTTAGCGTTTCAACAGAATGCATTGTCGATCCAAAATAATTCGCGTCAGTTCGTGTAATTCGCGGATACGATCCCTATGTTCTTTGCGCTCTTTGCGGTTGGAAAATTCCTCGCATCCGTCGCGGCCTTCGCGCGAAATCCTACATACCCGTATTACTCACGAACGCAATCTTTTTACTATCGGGCGACCATGAGGGCACGTTCATCGAGCCTTGTCCGCCGTAAATGTACGCGAGGACTTTGGGCTTACCGCCCGTGATTGGCATCAGGCGGATGTAACATTCCTTGTAATACGGATGCGACTCCGGGTCGATGTCCGGTGGAAAACTGATGAAAACAATCCATTTGCCATCGGGCGAGACATGCGGGAACCAATCGTTGAATTCATCATGGGTGATCTGCTCCTGGCCTGTGCCGTCCGGATTCATCCGCCAGATTTGCATTTTGCCGGTGCGACTGGAATTGAAGTAAATGTGTTGACCGTCCGGTGTATATTCCGGGCCGTCATTGAGGCCGGGGGCGTCCGTCAGCCGAATTTCCCGGCCACCGTCGGCGGGGATTTTATAGACGTCAAACTTATTGTTTCGGCTGCCGGTGAAGACGATGAATTTGCTATCTGGCGACCAGCCGTGGGCGTAGGAGGGTGTTGCTGTGGTGATTTGTTTGGGCACCCCACCGGCCAGGGGCACGGTAAAGACGCACGACTGGCCACCACTGTGTCCGGGAATCTGGCCGCTAATGGCCAGCGTATTGCCATCAAAAGTCAGAACGTGGTCATTATTGTTTCTTTTGCAGGCATCGGTGTTGATGATGGTTTCCCGTTTTGGTGGCCAGGTCGTAGCGGACCAGCGCGCCCCGATCCTCGGAACGGCCGCTGATGTTATAGATGAGCGCGCTGCCATCGCGCGTCCAGTTCGGCGCTTCAAAAGGCCGGGCCGACGCGAGGAGCGTCTCCATCTTTCCGCTGTCGATGTCGAGAATGTGCAACACGCTCCCGAGAAAATCCTTGTAAGGAACAAAATCCGGCCTGGCGGGCCGGATGATTTCGATGTCATGAAAAATGGCCCTCTCCTTCACGTCAGGATTATGCGCGCAAATAAACAGGCCGAGGAAGACGTCGGCGGGCAGGGCGGCATCGGTAAAATTGGTCCGGATAAAGGTCTCGCCTGCGTGTGCGGCGGAAAAGATAAAATCGGCACCGCTCCGCTCAAACTGGATGATGTCCGCGTCGTTGATAGGCAGGACGACTTCATCCGAGTTGCTGCCGGGCGCGAGCCGAAATTGCAGAGACGTCAGCCCGACCCCGTGTTCCACAGCATCCACGTAAGGGGCGTTGGAATCCAGGCTCACGCGCGCCATCCAACCGATTTTCCGATGCGGCTCGACGCCGGCTCCCACAAATTCGACACGCGCGCGCACGATGAAATCGCCCCTCCACTTCTTCCAGAGAAATTGAAACTGGTCATTGGTGCTCCACATGTTCACGCCGCTGCCGGTCATGGTGTAAGTCCCGGCGGCGGGGTCATAACTGGACGAACCGGAAATTTTGGGCGAACCGGCGTCACAGCTACTGTCGAA
>DASYYL010000101.1:0-4568 GCA_035933915.1 Verrucomicrobiia bacterium | reverse complement strand
CAATCGCGTAAAGAATAACAATGGATTTGTGATACGCCAGCGGCCATAGCTGTCCACAATCATATAGAGTTTGTCATGCGTCGGCATTTGGACAGCCTGCCCATCCCATTCCTGCATCCGCATATCGATCAGATTGACCGTTTGAATTACAGGCAGTTTGAAGTGCAATCCCGGCTGGGTGACCGTCGGGCCCGTCGGTTTGCCGAACTCAGTAATGATGGCCGCGCGTTGCTCCGGCAGCGAATAACTGCACAGGTATATGCAAAGCAGGATCAGCAGTATTATCGCGCTGCCGATGGTGGCTATTGTTTTCATGGGATCGTATTTAGCTGGGTAATGTTTTATTGAACTTGGGATTTTGTGAGCGGCAACAGTGGCAGGAGACGGCTCACGTCGTCGTCGATAATAATTTTGTTTCCCATCTTCGTCAGCATTTCACTCATTGTCTCCAGGTACAGCCGTCGTCGTGTCACATCCGGGGCTTTTACATACTGCGCAAGCACGTCGTCGAAGTAGGCCGCGTCGCCTTTGGCCTCGTTGATCCGTTGGGCCGCAGTGCCTTCCGCTACGGAGATCATCTGGTCGGCTTCGCCATGGGCTTTGGGAACTACAGTGTTGTATTCTCCCTGGGCCTGGTTGATGTCCCTTTGTTTTTCCTGCTGGGCGTTATTCACGTCGTTAAACGCCGCCTGGACCGGCTGTGGCGGGTTGACATTCTTGAGTTGCACCAGGTCAATGGAAATTCCCAGTTCATACTCCTGCGTCACTGACTTGAGCAGAACCAGGGTCTCGTTTTCTATGTCCTGGCGCCCATACGTAATGACCTCGTCAATCGTGCGGTCCCCGATGACTTCCCGCATGACGGCTTCCGAGGCGGCGCGAAGCGTGTCTTCCGGGTCCTGGACCGCAAATAAATATTGCTTCGGATCGGTAATGCGGTATTGCACCACCCATTCCACTTCAGCTTCATTGAGGTCGCCGGTCACCATATCCTGGGTTGCCTCCGGTTCCGGATCTGCCTGGTCTGGACTTGTGGCGTTCGGAGTACCGTAGCCAAATTCCATCTTCAATTGACGGCTCACGGGGATAATCGTAGCTGTGTCCACTCCCAGCGGTATCTTAAAGTGGAGGCCCGGGTCATCCGTGGACGTGTACTTCCCGAAGCGCTGCACGACGGCCTGCGAGTCGGCAGGCACGGTGTAGAAACCGGTGAAGATGATGGCCAAGAGAATCAGGCCGGCGGCGACCAGCACCGCTGTCGAGAAAATCCTCTTAAACGAAAAGTTTGCGTTAAACGGCCTGTTCGGTGAATTGGCATACTTCATGATTGGTCCTGTGTCTTTATCTTTGTTCCTGTTGGCAAGACGTTCCCGCAAATCCGGTTCCGTGACAATTACAATTTATTTCTCTTTTTGGAATCGGATACGCTCACATTAAAACTTCGTAAACCAATTCCATCTGGATTTTTGGGGCGGCGTGACCGGCCGGACGTCTCCGGTCTTTTGCGGATGGATTTCAAACCATCCATCGGAGTCCCAAACAAACTTGCCCTGGCCAAAAATCAATTCATTGGTCCTGTCGTAGACTTCTTTGTCCACCGAAACCTTCCCAAGAAAAATTTCGAACCGCATATAACGCGTTCCGCTCCATCGGATACGCGTATGGTTGAGTATTAGCGACCTGAGCCTGACGTCCATCGTCAGAAAGCCGTTTGATGAGAGCTCGTGTTGAACGACAACGCCCGTGGCTTTGGCTTGCATATGATAGTCCTTCCACCCTTGAATGCCCGCCGACTTTGCAACCGTTACCACAACTTCAGCGGCGCGGTCCGGTAGTGGAGATTTAGCCCAGAGATTCGTGCTCAGGTTTGCATTTATGGCAGGATCATGTGGCCCGCGAATCACTGGCGGCTGTCTTCCAGAAACAATTAGTTCTTTGTTGGTATAATGCGGCCCAATACACCCGGCGCAAACCATGGCCGCAGCCAGCGTTAAACTCACCGAAGCGCTTTGTATCCATAATCTCATTCTTTCCTCCTGATGTATTTTCGTCCCAGCTGGGCTAAGACGCAAATCCGGTCGGAATGATTGTTTTCTGGAATTTTCTCCATATCGCCATAGACTGGACGACCAATGAACAATCAATTCCGGAACGAATCCGATTCCATGGGCCAAATGCAGGTGCCCGCCGATGCTTATTACGGCGCTTCAACCGCCCGCGCCGTGGAAAATTTTCCAATCAGCAATTTGCGCTTTTCGCGCCAGTTTATTCGCGCGCTTGGCCTGATCAAAAAACACGCCGCTGCCGCGAATACTTCCCTTGATTTGCTCCCGCAAAATGTTTCCAGCGTCGTACAACAGGCCGCTCAGGAGGTCGTTGACGGAAAATGGGACTCGCATTTCGTTGTGGACATTTTTCAAACCGGCTCCGGCACGTCCACCAACATGAACGCCAACGAAGTGATCGCCAATCGCGCCTGCGAAATCTCGGGTGGCAAACGCGGCGACAAGTCCATCCATCCAAACGACCATGTTAACCGCGGCCAATCCTCTAATGACGTGATTCCAACAGCCATCCATCTTGCTGCGCTGGATGGAATTGTTCACAGCTTAATTCCTGCTCTGGAAGAACTTCATGCGGCGCTGGATCGCAAGGCGCGGGAATTTGATTCCGTTCTGAAGATCGGCCGGACGCACTTGCAGGATGCCACACCGATTCGGCTGGGACAGGAGTTCAGCGGTTACGCCAGCCAGATTGCGCACGGCATCGCCCGGATGAAAGCGCTCGATAAACACCTCGGCGAACTGCCTCTGGGCGGCACCGCCGTCGGCACCGGCATCAACACACATCTGGAATTTTCCCGCCGGACCATCGCCGGCATCGCCGCCGAAATAAAATTGAACTTGCGTGAGGCGCCAAATCATTTTGAAGCTCAGGGCTCGATTGACGCCCTCGTGGAAACCAGTGGCGCATTGAAAACTCTGGCCGTGAGTCTCATCAAAATCGCGAACGACGTCCGCTGGCTCGGCTCCGGACCGCGCTGTGGTTTAGGTGAAATCAAATTGCCCGCTACGCAACCCGGTTCTTCCATCATGCCCGGCAAGGTCAACCCGGTGATGTGCGAAATGGTGATTCAGGTTGGCGCTCAAGTCATTGGAAACGACGCGGCAGTCACGTTTGCCGGCACCTTCGGAAATTTTGAGTTGAACACCATGCTGCCTGTCGCCGCGCACAATCTTCTTCAATCTATCGAATTGCTGGCCACCGCCAGCCGCGTCTTTGCGCGACGTTGCGTCGTCGGCATGGAAGCAGACGCGCAAAGGTGTGAGAGTAACATCGAGAAAAGCCTCGCCATGTGCACCTCGCTTGCCCCGGTGATCGGATACGACAAGGCGGCGAAAATTGCAAAAGTCGCCTACGAAAGCGGCCGCACTGTCCGCGAGGTCGCCCTGGAAACATCGGGCCTGGAAAAAGGCAAAATAGCCGAACTGCTCGATGCCAGGAGCCAGACCGAACCGGGAACCGGCGTCGGCATGGCTGCGGGAGGTTAATGAAACGGATGATCCACCCGATGAGTCGGCTGCCCCATGAACGACCAACAACCGCGAAAAGAAACAACATCCGCTTCGCGCGGTTCTTCGTCGGTTGCGGAAAGCGCCGGGCGCGGCCATTTTTATCTTTGGGTCATTGGCCTGGCAGGGGTTCTGGCGGTGCTTTTGCACGCTTCGTTGTTTGAGGGCAGGGGACTGGTTCCCGCCGATGGTATCTTTAACTTTTCGCCTTGGTTGGGGACCAACCAGCCCTCAAATTCGCTGCTGTCGGATCAATATCTCGTGTTTGTTCCACAGCATGAATTCACCCATCGCGAATTGATGTGCGGACACTTTCCGCTCTGGAATCCAAATCTGGAATGTGGCATTCCCAACCTCGCTTCAATACAGGGCGCTCTCTTCTATCCCATTAACCTTCTGTTGCTGCCCCTGAGCGCCTTTTATGCGGCGGGCATTGCCGCATTTTTGAAGCTATTTCTGGCGGGCTTTTTCACCATGCTTTACATGCGATTACTGGGCGCGACCGATTCGGGAGCATTTTTATCCGGCCTCGTGTTCAGCTTGAGCGGATTCATGATTTGTTGGCTCGGCCATCCGCACGTAAATTCCGCGATTTGCCTGCCCGCCCTTCTCTACTTCATCGAAAAATCATTCCAATTTGGCCGTAACGACGGCGATGCGCTGATCAGCAAATCTTCGTTGCGTATCTGCGCAAGTTTGGGCATCGCCTTTGGCTGGTTCTTTCTGGGTGGCCACCCGCCCACCATGATACAGGTCGCGCTCTTCGCGGGTATTTATTTTCTATTTCGTCTGGCGGCGCATTGGAAAGACCAGCCGTTGACGCGCATCGCGCTCGCTCTGGCTGCGGTCGCAGTCGGTGTTCTTTTGGCCGCGCCCGCCCTCTTGCCGTTCCTGGAATACTATCGCCATAGTTCTATAGACGCGTCTTCGCTCACAATGAACCGGTCCGCGAATCGGTTGCCCTTAAACACGCTGATTTTGTATCTGTTTCCCCGC